>JANSWS010000616.1 GCA_024743355.1 bacterium | reverse complement strand
GGTGCATCCTTGGACGCAGAATAACAAGACGATCGACAAAAGCATGCGATATCTGGACCTTGCCGCGGGGTTCCATGAGCCGACACGCTCATACTATCTCCTCCGTCGAGACTGCTACAAGTTCCTCGAGCAGCCGGAAAAGGTGAAGGAGATGGAATCGCTTCGTCGAAACATGCCTGACTCGACGGTGTTCGATCACTTCCTCACGGGCCAGCGGGCTGCGAAAGGTCTCGAAGCAGCAATTCTAGACTACGAAAAAGCCCTGGACCTACAGCCCGACAATTTCCGTACGCTCTTCTTCTTGGCCTATCGCCTCGACGAATTGGGACGAACTGAAGAAGCAGTTCAAGCCTATCGTGGTTGCCTGGCGTTGCAACCGGATAACCAGCCGACCATGCATAACCTCGTTATGAAACTCGACCAGCTTGGTCGGCACGCAGAGGCGATGCGAGTTGCCAATCGTGCTGTCCTGGTTCGCCCCGAGGCAGAGGAATCCTGGCTTGCCCGTGGCAAAGCAAATCTCAAGCAAGGAAAACTTGAGCATGCTCTTCACGACTTAAACAAAGCGATGGAATTTGGGGATAAGCATCTGGCCTTGATTTTACAAAACCGTTCGATTGTCTACCGAGGACTCAAACGCTACGACATGGCCCTGAAAGATGACAATAAGGCGATCGAGCTAGCACCCAAAACATCCGCACTATATTTTAACCGTGGGACCACCTTCCAACGTCTTGGCCAGTTGAATCGTGCCATTGACGACTTCACTAAGGCAGTCGAGCTGAACCCGAAATCCATCGAAGCGATCGACGGACGGGCGCACTGCTACTTCGAACAGGAGGATTATGACAAGGCCGTTGCTGACCTCGAGCGGGCCTTGGAGATCAACCCGAAGCAAGCAGGCTTGCACAGTAACCGAGCAATTCTCTACCAAAAGCTTGCCCAGTTCGATCACGCCATCTCAGCGGCAAAGAACGCAATTGAACTCGATCCTAAGAATGTGAACGGCTACGTGAACCTAGCGGCGATCTACGCATTCTGCCAGGACGTAACCTATCGCAATCCGAAGCTTGCACTCGAGTTTGCTACCAAAGCCATCGAACTCGACCCAAACGATAGCTACGCCCAATATTGGCTGGGGGTAGCTCAGTTACGCTCAGGCAATTTCAAAGGTGCTATACAAACGCTCAAGGCCGCTGTGGAAGGATTTGAAGAGGATGATATGCGGGCAGAGGGATTCTGCTATCTCACGCAGAGTCATTGGGAACTCGACGAACGCGAACAGGCGGTGCACTGGTATGAAAGAGCGATCGATTTGATGAGCGACGAAGCCGAGGAGATGACGGATGACACCGAACGAGTCCTGGCCGAAACACAAGCCATGATGAATATCCGGTCGGAGCGAGCGGACAGCACGGACAAGAAACCAGAAACGCCGTAGTCACAGTGTACTAATCAAAAGCTGGCCGGTGAGGGCGTATCGCCAAACACTTCCCTCACCAGCCACGAAGCAACCGCCAGCGCACGGTCTGCGCGCGGGCGATGTGCTCTTCTATTGTACAGCAGACCGATCCGATACCTGGAGATCGAGTCATGTTGTTTTCTCACCGCAAGAACCAGAAAAGGAATCGCAACTCATCACGACTGGCACAGAAAAAGCGGAATTTGAAAGCGCTCGAGAGCCTTGAAGGCCGCAGGCTGTTGTCGGCCGATGGTTGGGTGGCGACGGGCTTTGGAAATGGCTATGTACAAACCGATAGCGAAGGTTCTGTCTACCTAGCATCAATGGTTGAAAGTCCGGACACGGACAATGACCTTGTGCTGGCAAAATACTCGGCTGATGGAACAAGAGAATGGACACGTGAGTTTGTGGTTGCCGGGCGAGACAACGTTTCGAATCTAGCAATCGACGAATCCGGCCAGTCACTCTACATCGTGGGCAGCTATTTTGACGTCAATCCATTTCAGCCCGATTTATCTAGCGTTGGCAATCTCGACCTCTTTGTCGCAAAATTGTCGACAGTTGATGGCTCAGTTCAGTGGCATAGGAGTTGGGGCACTCCTGCACATGAGTTTGCGAACGGCATCGCAGTCAGCAATGGGAGTGTCTATGTCGCGGGACGTGTTGGTCCCGATCCTGATGGGATTGACTTTGACGGAACAATCGTCGCTGGACAAAACAGGGATGATAGTCCGGCATTCATCCTAAAGATTGATGCTGAGAGCATTAATGGACAGGTCGTTTGGGCAAAACAATCCAATGGTAGCGCGAACCCAGTTGACATTGCCGTGACTCATTCAGCATCGAATGAAACACTGGTGACGATAGGCGGTATCGTTGCTAACGATGTCGATTTCGACGCTGTTGGGTTGTCGACCAGCGAGCGCAGTCATTTCGTGGCGCAGCTCATCGACTACGGTAACAACGCAAGTTTTACATGGGCACGATCATTTCGCACTGACTGGGATTTTTACGCGATCACATCCGATGCAACAGGGGTTTACGCGACAGGATACCTGCGCCTGATGAACGGCGGCCAAGTCGATTTTGGACCGGGATTCTCCTTGGAGGCCCGAGAAGACGGCGACGCTTACCTGCTGCGTCTGAATCATGACGGCTCCACGGAGTGGGTTAATCAAATCGGCGGAGCGGGCCGCCAGGACACTGTGAGTGGCCTGACGACGGATGGTGCCGGCAATCAACTGCTCGTGACCGGGTACTTTCAAGAAACGGCCGAATTTGGTTCGGGCATTGCATTGACGAGCCACGGAGAATTTGATGGTTTTGCTGCCGCCTACAACATCTCAGACGGCTCACTCAGAAGCCTGCGACGCATCGGAGGTTCGTCATCCGATTATTTACCTGCAATCAGCTACCACGCAGGATGGATTTACGCTGCCGGACGCTCCGATTCGCCCTACGCTGAGTTCCCGGTTTCAGCAATAGGCAAAAGTGAAGACGCATTTGTTGACTTCCGCGCTGAACCAAGTGGAAGATTCCTGACTAAATTCAAGCTCGATGGCCCAAGGTTTATGGAAATTACAGAACCAGTCTACGGCACCTCGGCGAACGTAGGAGGTGCCATC
>JANSWS010000713.1 GCA_024743355.1 bacterium | reverse complement strand
GATCTGCACGTATATCAGGCGCAGTAGCCGTTCCGCGCCGGGACAGATCAAGCAGCCCCGAACTTCAGCCTCGAAGACGACCTTCGCATGCTCGCGTCCCGAAGCCGAAGGCAACCGCGGCTTATTCCCAAACGGCTAATGTTGGGCGGGCTTACTGGCTGTATGGCTTCGGCCCCAGTGGATTTTCCACGGAGGATCCTGCGCAAAGTAGATGACCAGTCCGCACAGGGTCGCGGCAATGGAAACCGGTAGGGGTAACCAGGTCTCCGGTATCCACGGTTGCAGAAAGTGCTCCCAGCCCATGGCATAGTGTAGAAACCAAATCGCGATACCGCCCAACATGCTGGTGTTGGCGGCTCGGCCTTGGCTAGGTTTGGAGTACAGTCCAATCATCATGGGCACAAACAGCCCCACCAGCGTGCAGGAGTATGAGGCTTCCAGCAGGGCATAAGCGTCTTCCCCCAGGTATGCCAGAATGAGACTGCAGCAGGCGACCAGCAAGACCGCAATCCGATTGCTTCGCAAGGTGTCCTGTTGGCCGAATTTGGGGAACAGATTTTGCGCCAGCACGCTGGCCGGTGAGAGAACCGCGCTGTCAATGGTGGAAAGGATTGCCGACAGCAAAGCCACGATGAATAACACGGCCACCCAGGGATTCAGAAATGCTTGCGCGAGCATGGGTAGAATCTTGACATCCGGTTGGTTGGGATAAAGCAGATTGCCAGCCAGGGCGAGCAGAAGAGGAATTGCTCCGAAGAGCAGATACATGATGCCGGCCACCAGGCACGCAAGTCGGGCTGTATGCTCGGACTTGGATGCAAATACGCGCTGCATGAGGTCTTGGGCCGGGAGATTGCCGGCGGCACCAATGACGAAGATTCCCAGCCAGCCCACCAGGGCCTGTAGATCATGCGTGGGCACGACTACCAGCATTTCGGGATCCGTCTCCGAGGCGATCCGCTGCAAACCTTGGGCGACATTGCCAGAGCCGAGATCGGCGAGCACGACGAATGCCAGTATGACCAGACCGATCAGCATCAGAGAGACCTGCACCACATCCGTCAGTGTGACCGACCACATGCCTCCTAAGAGTGTGTAGCCGGTACCAACGATGGCGACCAATAGCAGCCCCCATTCGTTTGGCACATCGAAGAACAACTGCATAACACCGGCCAATGCGGTGAATTGCGCTGCGATCCAGCCAAAATAGCTGGGCACCAGTATCAACGATGAGATCGTTTCCGCAGTGGCCCCAAATTTCTGGCGAAAGAAATCGGGCACGGTCAGAAGTTGCATTCGCCACATCGGGCCCGCCACAAACAGCCCGGCTAGTAGCAAGCAGGTTCCGGCGCCGAAGGGATCGAGGGCGGCGCGTTGCAGACCGCCTTCGCGGACTTCATCGGCCGCGGTAAGCAGCGTGCCGGCTCCAAACCAGGTTGCCAGCAAAGTCATCCAAGCGAAGGATAGCGGCAACTTGCGGCCGGCTACCAAGAAGTCTTCTACGTCGTGAATTCGGCGGCGTGCCAGCATCCCCAGGCCATACATCACGACCAGATAGATCAACATCGCCGCGGCGAGCAACCATTTCAGACTGGCATCAATTTCGAACAAGGGCAAAGCATTCGTACGAGGGAAGTGCGGGACCTGTTTTCTGCTCGGAACTTCCGCCTATCAGCCAACGCGATGCAGGCGTTGTCATGCCAAACTGTCATCAGCATCGTTGTCCATTCGCCAGCGGCTAAGATATCTTAGAACCTATCTGAGAACCATTAGTCGCTTTGGCGTTAGCCGCGGTTCTCCTCGGTTTTCGGATAGGCTCTAATTGGACATCGCCACATTC
>JANSWS010000066.1 GCA_024743355.1 bacterium | reverse complement strand
GTTGTTGGGCAAGCCCAGCAGGTAATCGACACGCGCTCCATCCTTCCACATCGTGGCATTGAGCGAGTAGCTGGTAACACCGTCAGCCGGGCTATGTTCCCACGTATCTTCAAACAGGCCGGTTGCGCTCAGTTGTTCGGGAAATTTTTGCCGCTCTTCTCGGGCGCGAGGGTTGGGTGCGAAGCGATAGATGGAGCCAGCTCTGTTTCCCGAATTGTAATCGAGTACCAAGAGCTCACCGTCGCTGTCGACTTCGAAGCAAATGGGCTTCACCGGACTCAATGCGATCTCACGCAAGTTGGTAATCCTGTTTTCGTCGAAGCTGGCCGCCCAATACTTGCGGGTAATCCAGTCTCCGAAAATGTAAGTGCCGCGAAGGTCCTGATAGCGATCTCCACGGTAGACCATGCCGCCGGTCACAGAGGCGGCTTCGGCATGATTCAGGGCGATGTCCGCAGCCAAGATAGGGGTCGGTCCTGGCGGCTGATCCTTGACATCTCCAGGCCCTTCCTTGATGGCCCAGCCATAATTGCCGCCAGGTTTCACCCGATAAACCATCTCCCACGCTTCCCAGCCGACATCGCCAACCCACAACTCACCCGTGGCGGGATCGAAGCTCATCCGAAACGGGTTGCGCAGCCCGTAGGCGTACACTTCGCCACGCGCGTTTTCCAAATCGACGAACGGATTGTCGCTGGGAATGGCATAGTTACCGCCTTGGTAAGCTTGATCATCGACTTCGTCGACGTTGATGCGCAGAATGGAGGCGTAGAGGTCGGAGATATCTTGGCCTGTGTCGCGTTCATCGGGCGGAGTCGGTGAGGTGAGGTCACCCAATGAGATGTAGAGCATTCCGTCTGGTCCAAAGGCCAGTGTACAACCATTGTGACCGCCGCCATCGCAGGTCAGTATTTCTAACTCGCTATCCACGACGAACTGCGGCCTTGCTCCCGGCAGGAGTTGAAATCGGGCAATATGCGTGTCCGTATCTCTACCGCCACCTACGGTGATGTAGCACAGGTAGATGAAGCGATTGCGTTCATAGTCAGGATGGAAACACAAACTAAAAAGCTGGACGTTACGGTCTGAATTCCGCTTGCTTCCATCTTCGCTGGAAACCTCTGAGTGGGGTGGAGGGGTCACATTCAGATCTACCAGCAAGTGGGCTTCCGGCGTAGGCTGGGCACTGTCGAAGGTGAAGATTTTTCCATTCTGCTCGAGCACTAGGAAAATGCTTGAATCGGGCATGCGATGAAAAGAGATGGGCCCCATGAATTCGAGCGGAAAGGCTTGTTCCAACACGTAGGGCAGTGGCGGGTCGGGAGCGTCTACGAGCTTCGAATTCAGCCAGGGAGTCCGGCGGGGCAGGGCCTCCTGGGAATAGCTTGTGGGCAAGGTGAGTCCGCAGAACAAACACAGCGATAAGACGCCCCAGAGCGGCGCTACCTGAAACCGCAGCGGAACGCGGCTGAATGGATGAGCACAAGTCATAAGCGAATTTCTCGGCTGGCAGACTGATTCCGGGTATGAAAGGCTGACAACGCAACAGGCTGGTTGTTTAAGCTGAGCTTATTTTAGCTGAGCGGAGCGCTGAATGGCGGCGCAGAATTGATTCACCAGCCAGTCCTTTGGCTCAATTCCGCAAGATACTCGAATCGTACCATCTGTGATCCCAAGTGCTTTGCGACCTTCACAGGTTAGCCCACGGTGGCTGGTAGATGCGGGATGGGAAACGGAAGTCGTCACGTCACCTAGCGAGGGCAGAAACGGAATGGCAGGCGACAACGCGTGGAATAGTCGGTGGACTCCTTCCCAGTTGGTTCCCAGTTGAAAGGTCAGCATCCAGCCGAACCCGCCGCGTAATTGTCCCAGGCAGGCTTTGTGCTGCGGATGTTCGCTCAGGCCCGGGTAGTCGACTTGTTGGACTTCGGGCAACTCACGCAGGCTCAAAGCCAATTCCATTGCGTTGTTGCAAGCTCGCTCTAACCGTACGGCCAAGGTAGACAATCCGCGGTGGGTCAGAAAGCAATCGAGGGGGCTGCTGGCCATGCCAAAGGTGCTGAGAGTGTCCCGGATCTTGCCGCCAATTTCCGCGTCGGCAGTAGCCACCATACCCAGCATCGCATCGCTATGCCCGTTGACTTGCTTGCTTAGGCTTTCCACGACAATGTCGGCTCCATGGTCAAGCGGACGGCAAATCAGGTGCGTGGCAAAGGTGTTATCCACGACCAGCAGGCTGCCGGCGGCGTCCTTGGCAGCGGCTAGTTTGTCGAGTTCCGCCAATCGGAGACGCGGATTACTCAACGTTTCCACAAAAACTAGCTTGGCATTGGAGTCGGCGAGCCTCTGAAGTTGCTTCTCGTCATTGGGATCGAAAGCTTGGTGGCCAATTCCCCAGCGGGCCAAGTCTTTGGTAAACAATTGCACGGATTTTCCGTACAGCTCGGATGCGACCCACACATGATCGCCCGGCTTCAGCAGGGCCAGGGCGGTGGCTGCGATCGCACTCATGCCTTGGGATGTCACCATGGCCGTGGCGGCACCATTTAGCTTGGCTAACTTGCGTGCCAGGGAGCGTTCATTGGGATGTCCATCCCGACGATAAACGAACACGCCTTCCTTTCCCTCCAAGGCGGCGTCGGCTGTTTCTGGGGACTCCATTTGCCATACGCTGGACACGGATATGGGTTCCGCTTGCGGAAGATTATCCAGGTTAGAAGAGCTAGGGCCACGAAGAGCCTCGCATTCGATGGCTTGTTTCCAAGGAAGTGGAGATTCGGTCATGAGTTGGAATCTATCGGTTTAGTCTCAAAGTTTGGATTTGGCGAGCCACGCGGCAACTGCTGATGGCTCCCTTTGACATTCAATTCAGGGGACCGTACACTCGCCTCTCCCCACAACCCGTCGTTCGGCATTTGGGCTGTTGTGCCGACAGCAGCTGAACGGTCTCCCGGGAGATTCTGCGGTGCAAGACCGCTGGGATTTCTTGCGAGACGAATGCCATTCGCCCGCACGTTTCTATCTTGGGACGCCTCGTCACGTGAATTCGACAAAATACCAGTGGGCTGCGAAAGGCGACATCAACGCCTTCTTCGGGCTGATGTTAGATAATATCGCCGGGTTGGTGCTGACCGTCACCATGCTGGCGACCATCTTCGACTTTCCCGTCGATTTTGCCTTGAAGTATATGATACCCGGCACGGCCATCGGTGTATTGGCCGGTGACCTGATGTATTTCGGCTTGGCTTTCGTGCTGGCGCGAAAGCAGAATCGGAGCGATGTCACGGCCATGCCTTTGGGGTTGGATACGCCCAGCACTATCGGCATGGTGCTGTTCGTACTAGGGCCTTCTTTTCTGGAAGGGAAAGCGGATGGATTAGCTGTCGAAGAGGCAGCAATGCGAACTTGGCATATTGGTATCTGCGCCATCTTCATCTCGGGCATTGTGAAAGCTCTGTTTGCTTTTAGCTCGAATTGGATCCGCAATGCCTTTCCGCGAGCTGGGTTGCTCGGTTCGTTGGCCGCAATTGCTTTGGTGCTCATTGCATTTTCACAGCTGCCCAAGATAGCCGAGAATCCAATCGTTGGTTTTTCCTCTTTGGTGATCGTACTCGCCACCTTGGTTGCCCGTGGAGAGTTGCCCTTCAAGATTCCCGGGGCTTTAGGCGCCGTACTGGTGGGTTGCTTCGCCTGGTACGTGCTCCGCGGTATCGATTTCGCCACGGGTACGGAGCTGGCACACGTCAACGGAGAGAGTCAGGTATTTTGGTTTCCCACCGAGTGGCTGACGGTCTTCAATTTTGAGTGGACTTCCGCCTTCAATGACAGCCTGGTTTATTTGCCGTACATCATCCCCTTTGCCATCGCGACAGTCATTGGTGGCATCGACTGCACGGAAAGCGCGGCTTCGGTCGGTGACAACTACAACACCAATCAGATTATTGGTATCGAGTCGCTGGCAACCATGATTGCAGCCTTGTGCGGTGGAGTGATCCAGACCACACCCTATATCGGTCATCCGGCCTACAAGATTATGGGTGGCCGCGCCGCGTATACTTTGGCCACTGCTTTGTTCGTTGGTGGGGCCGGAGTCATTGGTTATTTTGGTTTGCTGTTCAAGTTGATTCCCGAAGCGGCGGTGCTGCCGATTTTGGTATTTATCGGTATCGAGATCACGGCTCAAAGCTTTTTGGCGACACCCAAGCGGCACTACACGGCTCTGGCGATTGCCTGTCTACCGGCTTTGGCAAAGTTGGTCGTTATCTACCTGGGGCAATTTCTGACGCCAGAGCAAATGAATGGTCATGGAACAATTCTGCATCTGCGGATGATGGCCGGTGGATTCATCATCACCAGCCTGATCTGGGCTGCCGCCATGGCAAAAATAACGGATCGAAGATTCATTCAGGCTGCTGGTTTTTTCGGGCTGGGGGCCGTGCTGGTGCTGTTTGGAGTCATTCACTCTCCGATTGATGGAGACAAAATGTTCTTGCCATGGAACATCGGCGTTACTCTGGACACCGATGGAGCTCCGATAGTAGATGCCGTCTTGCGGATGCATGTCGTGCAGCTATGCATCGCCTACCTGGTCATGGCTGGACTGATGTTTGGGCTCGGCTATATGATGAAGCCTGAGCCTATCGACTCCGATGAACAGTTCCGTGAGACCGTGGGCCACCTCTAGCCAGGATTATTCACTTAGGCCGTCAACAAGGTCGCAAGTGGGGCTACGGATAGGGGGTAGGCGAGCGGCAGATGAACCCGTAGCTACGCTCGCCAGAGCGTGGTTGATGTAGCCCACGGTCTGGCGATGTCGCCCATCGTCTGGCGACATCGTTCACCGTCTATCGATGGCGTCCACCGTCTGGCGACGCTGGCTACGAAGTTTGATCTTCGCTGAATACTCCGGGCTAGTGAATCGGCATGTCCTGATCGTATTCATAGAATCCCTGGCGAGTCTTGGTGCCAAGATGCCCCTGCCGAGTATAAGCCTGGAGTATCGCCAGGAGTTTCTCCGGTGGTACTTCCATGTCTTCGGCCCATCTCGCATTGGCCAAGACCTGTTCAATCACGTCCAAACCAATCTGGTCCATGATTCCGAATGGGCCGAGCGGCATACCTGTCACGGTCTTCCATGATTTGTCGACGTCTTGTGGGTCCACCACATCCAAGGCCACCAGTTCCAATGCCGACTTCAGTAGCGCTTGAAGCATCCAATTAAAGACATACCCTGGATGTTCGCGCCTCAGTCGTAGCGGCTCCAATCCGATGCGGCGGACCATCTCTTCCAGGCGATCTAGAACGGCGGGGTCGGTCCGGTCACATCCGACAATATCCGCGACAGAATCGTTTAAGACCGGCACATGAAAGTGTACATGCGCATAGCGCTCCGGCGAGCGAACGTAAGGTTGCAACAGAGTCGGTACAAAGTAGGAACTGTTCGAAGCTATGATCGTGGGGGGCGGCAGAGTTTCACTCAGTTGTCTCAGGACTCGCTTCTTCAGCGACAGTTGTTCGGGAATGCACTCGATTGCCAAATCGAATTGCGATTGGCCAAGCTGGTTTTGAGTTTGCTCTTGTAGTTGGGCCAGCTCACGCAAACTGCCAGCTGCAGTCACACGAGCCAGCCAATTTTCCGCCATCGCGCTAGATGCCGGTGACGCCCCCGAAGAAACTCGTGGCGCTGAATTTTCAGAAGTCCGCGGCGGATTCGCGACTCGCTGCAGCCAGGAAAATGCTTGCTCAAGTACCTGGGGATCGCGATCGAGCAATTGAACATCCAGCCCATAGGTTGCGAGCCGGGCGGCGATTTGCCTTCCAACCCAGCCGGCTCCCACGATCAAGACCGTTTGGATCGTGCAATTGACTCCGCTTTCCTGTGAGTGCATCCATCATTATCCCGGATAAGTTTCGCTTCCAAGTCCACGGCGGGGCGCTTTGATCGAGCCGCCTACGGATTCCAATGCGGTTGAGATGATCGTCAATGGGCTTGTCTCTATGAATCTCCGATAACCCTAGCCGCAGTTCTCGATGGTGTTCAGCATGGTTCTTGGCCGGCGCAGGAGTGGTTCGTATTTCGAGTCCCATATCCTTTTGGTCTCTCGCGACGGGGTAGGGCTTCGGTGTGAGTTGGAAATGTCTTGCGGTCGGGCCTGTCCCCGCTGTTATCGGTCGCCGAGGGCCCCAAGTGTCCCTCTGCGGCAGGCAACGCGGACTTCAAATTTCCTAGAGCTTGGCTTGTTTTGCAAGGCAACGCGGCCTTGGGACCGCATCGAAGTCGGTCAATTTAGTAGAATTGGAGGCTCTCGGCGAGGTCGGTTCTCTTCAGACGACAGGCAACAATGGTCAATTTGGCCTGCGACTGCGAGTTCAACGCCCACGCCTCATGGAATCTGCAACTGGACCAGTAAGGAAAACTCGTGCCTTTTCATCCTCTTGATGTCGCGAGGCCTCATCGGCCGTTGTTTTCATATTTTGCACTTTCGGCCGTCCTATTGCTGGTACCGTTTTCGGTCACTGGACAGGAAGTTGCATCGCCCGCGGAAGCTGCTGCCGCGCGTGAAACGCTGTTAGTCCGATTCAAGACCGATGACGTCGAGCGTGAATCGATCGGCGAGGTCGTTCAGAAGTATCGTGATGGTAGCCTGCTGTTCTTAACACCTGATGGCCAGCTCTGGACCTTGCTGGAAGACCAGATTCTATCGCGTGAGCCCAGCGAGGCGGTGATGCAGCCACTAACATCGGAGGAAATATATTCGCAGTTTCGCGAGCAATTGGCACCCGGCTTTCAGGTCTACAAGACCAAGCACTTTGTGATTGTCTACAACACCACGGGGGCCTATGCCAATTGGGTGGGCGAACTATTCGAACGCCTTTACCGAGGCTTCTACAACTACTGGGAACGCCATCACCGAATGCAATTGGAAGAGCCGCGGTTTCCCTTGGTAGCGGTTGTTTTCCGAGACAAGGATTCGTATGTGCAGTTTGCCGAAAAGGAGGTTGGTGATTCCGCGCGTGCCATGATCGGCTACTACAACATGAAATCCAATCGCATGGTCATGTACGATTTGACCGGCTCGAATGGTCAGGCGGGGGGACCGGCGACGAATATCCGAATGATCAACCAGCGCTTGTCACAGCCGCAATGGGAACGCACGGTGGCCACGATCGTCCACGAGGCCGTGCATCAAATTGCTTACAACAGCGGTTTGCAAGTTCGTCTGGCAGACAACCCAAGGTGGCTCAGCGAAGGGCTGGCCATGTACTTTGAGTCTCCCGATTTTGGCAGCCGTACGGGCTGGTCCATGGGAAAGATCAATTACCACAATCTGCGCAAGTTCATTCAGTTCCTGCCACGCCGACCTGCTGATTCAATCACCACGCTGATTTCCAGCGATGCCAGGCTCATGCAGTCCAGGCTGGCGGCAGACGCATATCCTGAAAGTTGGGCACTGACCTATTTCTTGATGAAAACGAAGAAGCAAGAATACAGTGCCTATCTACGCGAGTTGGCGGAGATGCCACCCCTGGGAGAAACGACGGAGAAAGAACGTGTAGCGTTGTTTCAGTCGCATTTTGGCCAGGATTTGCAGCAACTCGATTTGGATTTTCTCAGATACATGAGCAAGCTGCGTTAGCAGGCTTGCTTTTGCGGACGCAAACGCAGCTGAGCGGAAGCGCATTGCCCGCACGCACTCAAGCCAAACACAGCGACCATCCGCTGCATGATAGTTAACCCACCAAAGGCGACAGCAACGCAAGTTGACGATGGCGAAACTCTACTTCTATTACTCGGCAATGAATGCCGGAAAATCGACGGTACTGCTTCAGTCAAGCTACAACTACCGCGAACGCGGAATGCACACGTTGATTCTGCATCCGGAGGTGGATAATCGATTTGGTTCGGGCAAGGTGACTTCCCGAATCGGCATCGAAGCGGAAGCGCTGACGTTTAATACAGCGGACAATCTGCTTCAATTAGTCACTCGCGAGCTAGCCTCGCAACCGCTCCATTGCGTGTTGGTTGATGAAGCTCAATTTCTGACCAAGCAGCAGGTCCGTCAGTTGAGCGACGTGTGTGACCGCTTGGATATCCCCGTACTGGCCTACGGCCTGCGGACCGACTTTCAGGGCAACTTATTTGAGGGCAGCCAACAGTTAATGGCCTGGTCGGATTGTCTCTCGGAAGTCAAAACCATCTGTCACTGCGGCCGCAAAGCGACGATGGTGCTGCGGATCGACAGCCAGGGCAGGGCGATTAAGGAGGGCCATCAGGTTCAGATTGGCGGTAACGACCGTTACCTGTCCGTCTGTCGCAAGCACTTCAAACAAGGCATGAGCGAACGCCGCCCCGACGAACTCCCCCTGCTCGACAATTGGGAGTAAACGCGGCTATGCAGGTTGGAGTCGATCATTCTCCTACGAAAAAATCGCGGTTAAAGCTTGAGCCTTCACGAGTTCGCGAGGTTGGTTGAGGTGATTGTAGACAATGGTCTCGGGATCAATGCCGAAGCCGTGGTAGATCGAAGCGAGCAACTCGGTGGGGTGTACGGGATCTTCCAAGGGTGCAGAGGCGGTTTGATCGCTCTTGCCGTGGACGTAGCCGCGTTTCACACCCGCGCCCGCAACCACCGCGGTGTAGCAATAAGGCCAGTGATCGCGACCGTCCGCCGAATTGTTATTTCCCGACGTGCTGACTCCTCGCTGGGGTGAGCGACCAAACTCGCCAATGGCGACCACCAAGGTTTCGTCCAACATCCCGCGATCGTCCAAGTCTTCAATCAAGGCGCTCAGACCCGCATCGAGCATGGGACCAGAACGATCACGCATGCGTTCCGTAAGTCCTTGGTGTACGTCCCAAGAATGATTGTCGGAATTGGCTACCTTAGGCCATATCACCTCGACCACGCGGGTTCCCGCTTCGACCAATCGGCGGGCTAGCAAACAACTCTGCCCAAAAGTGTTGCGTCCGTACTTGTCGCGCAACTCCGCCGGTTCCGCCCCAAGGCGAAAGGCATCGCGAGCTCGGCCGGAGACAATCAGATTTAGCGCCTGATCATAATAGCTGTCCAATTGAAAATCCTTGACAGCAGCATTGATCTCCGGCATCTGAGCATTCACCAAGTCCCGCAATTTGGCTCGCCGCTCCAGACGAGCAGCGAAGACATCAGGCCGCAGTTGCAGGTCATCAATCTTGATACGCTCCATCTTGTCCATGTCCATATCGTCGCCATCCGGATAGAGCGTATAGGGATCAAAGGCCTTGCCCAGGAATCCCGCCGTTCCTCCTTTGCCAATGACATTGCTTTCCTGAAGCGGTCGAGGAAGCATGACAAAGGGCAGCATGGGCTCATCGGTGGGACGCAAACGAATGATGTTTGACCCAAAGTTGGGAAAGTCTTTGGGACTGGGCGGTTCAAGTTGACCCGATGGACTTACTTTGTCCGTGGTGTAGCCGGTCATCAACTGGTAAATGGCCGCGGTATGATTGAATAATCCGTTGGGGGTGTAGCTCATCGATCGAATCATGGTGAAACGATCATTGATCTGAGCCAACTTCGGCAAGTTTTCGGTGAACTGCACACCGGGAATCTTGGTCGAGATATTCTTGAAGGGACTCTTGACGTTCTCCGGCACATTCTCCTTTGGATCCCACAAATCAAGATGACTGGGACCGCCTTGCAAATAGACCATAATCACGTGCTTGGTCTTTCCCCAGCCCGGAGCACTGACAGGAGTATCCTTGGCGTGGGCCTGCAACTTGAGCACATTGGCCAATGACAGTCCGAGTAATCCGGACCCGCCAACCCGCAATACGTCCCGTCGGGAGACTGGAAGATGTGGGTCACACAAGTCTTTTGCCAAGCCGCCTTGCAATCGAAACATCATCGTTCGAGCTCCTGATTAATGGTTGAATATGAACGCAGGGCTGTTGATCAGCGCCCAGGTCAAGTCTTGGGCCAAGGTCAAGCGTCTGTTCTGAACTTGTTGTTGGCTAGCGGCCACGTCCGCCCGTAGCTGTACCAGCTGCGGGTCGTCAGGGGTCTCTACTTCCAATAGTTTCTGCCGGGTTTGCAGCCCCACCAACTCCGCATCTTCCGGCAGCGGCTTCTTTGCCTGGGCTACCGCTTGTTGCAACTCCAACCACTTGGAATCGGACTTTTGCAGGTAGCTCAACAGTGCGTCCAGCTCTTCCGCTCCGCGGTCGGCTTTGGGGATGATTTGCAGGGCGGCAAAGGACTCGGGCAGACCGAGATGGATCTCGCCTTCGTCGGTGGTCACCGAAATACGGAAATGAGCTAGCCGATGCTTGTCGGCATTGTGAAATTGATGGAGCTTAAATTCCAGTTCCACGCCGCCTTCAAGGTCGATGGGCTTGGACAATTCAAAGACGGCCCAATGGACTACCCCGCCGCGCGGGCTAATCGCCCAACCTCTCTGATCGCGCGTATTTCCGTCGAAGACTTGCGCCACATCAAAGCCTTCTTGTGTGAAGTCTGCCTGTCCCTTGGCAATGGTGACCTTGTCCGCCTTGGCCTCTCCTTGCAAAGGCTTTGCGGAGAGTTCGATTTCGGTAAGCACAAAATTCCCATTCCCCGGCAATCCTGGGCCGCCTCCTTCGATTCCTGCCAGCGGCAAAGCCTCCAAGCGAAATCCGGTAATCCCTCGCAAAGGGGTTTTAAAAGACAGGTTGTAAGTTCCTTTGGCTCCTTCTCCCTTGACGATGATGGAGCGGTCGGACTGCGGAAAGAACCTGTCCTTGCTGGTTGCTGAGAGCTTGCTGGGAGCCAGTGTGAACCAATTGCTCTTGGGGTGTTGCTGCCGCAAGTAAGTCTGCGCGAGTTCCGTTGCGCTCTCTCGATAAGCAGCCAAACTGCTCTCGGCCTGCGCGAGCTGCTCTAGCCGAGCTTGCTCCAGCTTCTCGCGTTCCGGTGCCATGGCAATTTTTCGGTCTTGGATTTGCTTCTTGGTTGCTTCCAATTCCGCGAGCCGCTGATCTTCCAGTTTCGCTCGTTCCGATTGCCACCATTCCTCGCGAGCGGCCAATTCCTGCTTCAAGTGTTCGTGGTCAATGGCAATTTGATCGGCCGTCGAAAGCACTGCTGTCAATTCGTCAGCCGATGGTTCGCGGCTGAGAACACGCAAATAGATTTCGCGGATCAATTCGGCATCGCTGGCCTCTCCGCCGGCCAATTCCGCCAGATCACATTGGGGATCTGAAATCGCCTTGCCAATCGTTGGGCCGCTGACTAGCGCCATCACCGGGCCCAGCTGCAGATCTTGCGAACGTTCACACTCGCAGGCGCTTTCGCGTACGGGACGCCCTAAATTGTTCAAGAATCCATCGGGCAACTGAACCGCCACATCGGGCAATGCTGCCGCCCGGGTACCGGGCTCTACGCCCGGAATTTCAGAAACTGCGCCCGTCACCTGATAAACCGCGTCATACAACACCTCTGCAGGTAATCGACGCGCCTTGGCATGCGAGTAATTTAAATTGTCGTCTGAATTCCATTCGTGGCTTGCAACCGAAAGTTGATAAGTGCGCGAGTTGCAGATGAGTCGCAACACATGTTGGGTATCAAACCCACTTTGCACGAACTCTTGCGTCAAATGCTCGAGCAACTCCGGATTGGTCGGCGGATTGCCGGCGCGAATGTCGTCCAGCGGTTCCACCAAACCCGTTCCTGTCAAATAACCCCACAATCGATTCACGAAACTCTTGGCGAAGTAAGGATTGTCGGGTGAGGTAAGCCACGCGGCCAGTTGTTCCCGTCGCGTAGCCTGTTCCGGCACGTCGAATTTGCAATCGAAGGGGAATGATGGTGCAACTGCCTGGTTGGTTCGCACATGCAACATTTCTCCTTCAGCCGCATCGTAAACCTCTTCGTACAGCGGTTTGGCGCCTTCGACTGCCGTGCCACCGATATTCTTATCACCGCTGGCGGGATCCCTTTTCAGCTTGGTTTGTGCGAAATAGGCGGCCAACTCGTAATATTGATCTTGTGTCCAGCGTTCGAAGGGATGGTCGTGGCACTTGTTGCAATTGAAGCGAATCGCCAAGAAGAGATGCGTGGTATTCTCCATCATCAAATCGGGATCGCGCAAAATCTTGAAGTAAGAAGCGGCGGGATGCTGCTTGTTGGATCCGCTGGCAGTCAAGACGTCTCTTGCGAACGCGTCATAGGGCTGATTCTCAGCGACGGAATTGCGAATCCAATCTCGGAAGGCCTTGGCACCTTCACTGCCCAGGAACTTCGAGTTCACTTGCAGCAAATCGGCCCACTTGTTGGTCCAATGCTCCACGAAGTCTTCCGAGCCGATCAGTTCATCTACCTTGGCCTGTCGTTTCAGACGCGATGGCCGCGGGTCGTCCAGGAAGTCGCGGAGTTCTGCGGCGGTGGGTGGTAATCCGGTCAGATCCAACCGCAGTCGACGCAGGAACGTGTTGTCATCGGCTACTTGGGAGGGCAGGATTTTCATGCGTTGCCATTTATTGGCAACCAGCCGATCAATGGTGCTGTACGACTCGGGCTGCTCCCATTCAAAACCCTTTCGATCTCCCATCACAGTAACGGTGGCTGCCGAATACGCACCCTCATAGCGGACCAAGATCGGAGCTTCGCCTCGGCGGACAGCCTGCACCCGGCCGTCAGGATAGTGTTGGCAGATTTCCGTATTGCCGCTTTCGACAAACGCCTCTTGAGTCACGTCGCGTTGTGTTCCGTCGTGATAATTTGCGAGCACGCGAAACTGTTGCCAGCCTCCTTCGCGCTCGATCACAGGCTTCTCAGGTGTGATCTGGATCGAGGTTACCTTCCGTGAGGAGCGATCGAATCGTGCCCCTTCCGCAATCCAACTGCGAAGCACCGCGTAGTGAATGCTCTCGGTGTCCATCAGTACACCGCCTTCGTGCGGCACCATGCCAATCGGCTTCAGTAACATCAAGCTTGCGTCGGGAGCTGACGTATTCAGACGCCTGGCACTCAGATCGTCGCTAAGAGCACGGATGTCCTCTAGCGGATCGTATCCCCGCAACGACAGCTTGAAGCCATTCTTGCCTTTCTGTGCTCCATGGCAGGTGCCTGAATTGCAACCCAACCGCGAGAGAATCGGATTTACATCCCGCAGGAAATCCACTGATTTCGGCTGATTCAGTCCCTGAACTTGCACGGGAATGCTAAGTGCCTGCCCCGAGAAACGGATTTCGATTTCCGCAGCTCCCTCCGATTCCGGACGAACCAATCCCAAAGGTGAGACGGACACAAATTCTTGGCGACTCTTTGTCTGGCATAGTCGTGTGACATCGCAGGTCTGCCCATTGCTGTAGGAAGCTGTGACGACCAACTGGGCATAATCAAAAGCAGAGCTGAACGTGATTTGTTCGGGTTGCACCGACAACTGGAGCAGCTTTGCTCTCGGCAACAGCTCGCGTTCGGCATCCGCGTCCGGCACTGCGTTGGTGGGTAGCGGCATGCCGCTTCCGGCCAGTAGTCTTTCCGTTGCGCCGTCTTCGCCTGCCGAGTCTGCTTCCAAAGTAATGGGCACGAAATCTTGAACCGCCGATCCGCTTGCAACACTCAAGACTCGGAGTTTTCCATCGCTGCCTCCTACCACAAGGTGTTGGCTGTCCGGTGAAAACGCCAGCGCGTAAAGGCTGCACGCCTGCAAGGAAATGTCCAAAACGGCATCGCGTACATCGTGCGTGTAGTCGACAACGGCTTGCTGTTCCTCAGCCTTTCGCTCGGCGACCCGCTTCTTCATGATCTCCTTGATGTTATCAGGCAATTTCCCATCAAAGTCGTAAGGGTATACCGCAACTCGGCTTTCACCGTCCAAGGTGCTGACGACAGCCAGATATTTCCCATCGCGGCTGATGGCCACATCAAAGATTCTTCCTCCGGTATTCGGGAACTCGCGAATTAGATTGGCGTCGTCGCCAATGCGACGTTCTGTCTCTCTAAAGATGCGATAGACCTTGGGAATTCCATCGGCGCCGCCGACCAGCACTTCATCACGGGCCGGATGCATGGCAAGGGCATTGATGCCTCCTCTCAAGGCACCGGGTGTAATGGATGTCACGTTATCAACAAATCTCTCCGTTTCCACTTCAGTTAGCTTGACTGTCATGTCACGTCCCGCAGAGAGCAAATGCTTGCCATCGGGGTTGAATACGCAGGCTAACACCCAATCTTCGTGGGCACCTTGATGCAGTCGTTGTTCACCGCTGCTCGAGTCGATGGCTCGCACCACGTTGTCGGAAGCGGCGAAGGCAATCAACTTTCCATCAGGTGAAAAGCAGCCGCCATAAATTGTGTCAAAGCCAAAGCGCTTGCTCAGCTCCAACTCGCCACTCTCTACGTTCCACACCTGAACTTCTCCCCATCGTCCTGGGGCTCCGCCGGTTACCAGCAGCCGTTGTGAATCAGGAGAAAACGCCAGCGATTCGATGCGTTCGCTTAAGCCCACCAGGCGGCGGTGGGTTGTCCAGTTGGCAGTGTCGATCAAGAACACTTCTTGAAAGCCACTGCTGGCCAGCCACCTCCCATCGGGCGAGTAGGCAATCGAAGTAACTACAGGTGCTCGAGCATAAGTTGGCGGCTGTTCTTCACTGTAACGGGGACCTGCCGATGGCGAGTCATCGACAGCACCTTGCTGAATCCATTGTCGAATGAGCTCTATCTCTGCGTCCGCTAGCGGCTGGCCTTTCTTCGGCATCGCACTTTCGCCATTGACGGGCGTAACCTGCTCGAGCAGATAGCTTGCATCGGGATCACCCGGAACGACTGCCGGACTGCCACTCTCGCCCGCCCGCAGCAGCGAGGCGAAGTCAGTCATCACGTAATCGCCCTGGGCCTTGGCGGGTTGATGACAACCTTGGCAGTGGGTGCGGAAGATCGGTTCGATCTGTTCGCTATAACTGATGGAGTTTTCGGAAGCCGCGTGCGGTGTGTCTTCAGCGGCGCGGATCGAATTCAAGAGGCAGGCATTGAGCAACAGCGCAACACGAAGGATGTTGGTCGATTTCATCATGAAGTCTGCCAGGAAGGAGAGTCGATGGAGGGGATCGTTTCACGGCAGAAAACTGCTCTCCGCAGGCGAATCTGCCATGGCTAGCAGTTTAGGGGTAGTTTACATGCCGATCGCGACTCCTTACAGAATAGCTGATCGACACCCTCCTCTACAACAATGAGACGACTTCGACAGCTGCCTTTTATGGCGAATCTGACGGCTCCTGTCCCGGAAGAACGAGATGTAAGCAGCCAATATTGTTTGTTTCGTGGCGCTTGCTCCTGCAATCCCGTCGTACCGGCAATCCGGTTGGAACTTTGCTATGATCCGTTTTTTAAATGATCTTTACTGACTTCGTTCGCGGAAAATCACATTTTGCAGTTCGATACAACGTACGGATCCAATTTGACTTGTGGTTGTTAGACACATGCCAATTGAAGAACATCTCGATGATACAGCCAGCTTGCTAATTCAGCTCCGGAATGGAGACTCATCCGCTCAGAATCGCATACTGCAACGTCATGCGGATCGCTTAAAGCAGATGGTAGGTCTCAGGATGGACAAGCGGTTAAAGTCACGATTTGATCCATCGGATGTGGTGCAAGAGACAATTCTGATTGCTAGTCAACGGCTCGATCAGTTCCCCTTCGATTTCGAATCTCGAACCGCGAAAATCCCCTTTTATGTCTGGTTGCGAAAGATTGCCTGGGAACAGCTGATCAAGTTTCAGGAAAAGCACTTAGGCGCCGCGAAACGCTCGGTTAGCCGTGAGGTCAACCAGCAGCACGAGTCGCCCGACGATTCCGTCTACGTGTTGGTCGAGAAGCTGTCAGCTCAACAAGACACACCCAGTCAAGAAGTTCTTAAAGCCGAACGCCAAGCCCATTTGTTGCGGGCGCTGCAGCAGTTGAAACCAAGCGATCGTTCCATACTGGAGTTACGCTATGTGGAACATCTCGCGCCTGCTGAGATCGCTGCCATTTTGCAACTCAGTCAAGAAGCCGTTCGCACTCGACACTTCCGCGCTATCCGACGATTAAATAGCCTGCTTGCCAAGTGATCGTGATCAGCCGGCTGTTTGCTCCGCGGAATTGCTGATCGCAGTCTTAGAGCTGAAAGCTAATCACCTGTATCCCGCCAGAATAGAGGCAGAGACATGATCCATACTGCCGGTGAAGCGACCAGCGGAAGCGACTGTACCGACCCAGCCCTGGTAGATATTGTCGAAGAAATCGGTCGACTCGTTGAGCTTGGGCAACCCGTCCCCATGGCGAAATACGTCGCAGACTTTCCCGATCAAGCGGAATACCTGCGCGGAATGTTGGTTACCTTACGCGAAATGAAAGACTTGGGAAATGCACTCGCAAGCAGCAGTGGTCCCTTGGGCCCCACTCATAAGCGATTGGGAGATTTCCAAATCATTCGCCAAATTGGCTGCGGCGGAATGGGCGTGGTGTATGAGGCGGATCAGATCTCGCTCGACCGCAAGGTTGCCTTGAAGGTTTTGCGTTTGCCAGGCATCTTGGATGACAAGGCTCTGAATCGGTTCAAAAATGAGGCGCGAGCGGCAGCGACACTTGATCACCCCCACATCGTTCACGTGATTCAGGTCGGATGCGATCGTGGCGTGCATTGTTTGGCCATGCAGCTTATCGATGGTCCCTCGCTGGCAGAAGTAATTGAGGCGATCAAGTCGACTGACCTACAACGGAACAGGAAGCACAGCGATACTGAATTCGCTGCGGGTGTTGATACCAAATTCTCTTCCGATCCGCAGAACACAAAGCGTGAATCTCAGCACGCGTCGAACAGCCGCCAGGCGAGTTCGTACATGCAGAAAGTCACCAGGTGGGGAATCCAAGCAGCGGAAGCGTTGGCATATGCTCACGAGAATGGAGTGATTCACCGAGACATTAAGCCGGGCAATCTGCTGCTAGACCGCCAAGGACAAGTATGGATTGCCGATTTCGGCTTAGCGCGTTTCGAGAGCAATGCCACCTTGACGGCGACCGGCCAGGTATTCGGCACGACACGATATATGAGCCCGGAGCAATTGTTTGGTAAGCGGACGCTAGTTGATCATCGCTCGGACATCTATTCGCTGGGCGCAACGTTGTATGAACTCTTGACGTTAGTAGCGGCCTTTCCCGGCGACAATCGACACTTGCTGATAAATCGGATTGCCAATGAGGAACCACGCCCACTGCGTTCGCTTCAGCGTGATATCCCGTTCGATTTAGAAAACATTGTGCTGAAGGCAATGGCCAAAGATCCAGCCAATCGCTACGAATCGGCACAGGATCTTGCGGACGATTTGGCAAGATTTCAGCAGAGCAAGCCCGTGCTGGCCCGTAAGCCGTCCTTGGCGAATCGAATGGTCAAGTGGGTGAGGCGAAATCCACTGGTTAGTTTGTCCGCTACGGTGATTTTTGTGGCCCTGACTTTTTCCCTGGGGCTTGCCGTTTGGTCCACCCAGCGCGTGACAAGTGCGGCAAATGTCACACAGCGACTGCTGTATCTAGCTGATATGCACTTAGCGACTATTGCTTTGGAGAAGAACAATATCCGGCAAGCTCGCGAACTTCTCAGTCGACACATACCTAGCTCAGGTAAGATAGATCATCGCGGTTTTGCCTGGCGTATGCTATGGAGAAGGGCACATCCGGCGAATCGGACTTTTGCAGAGCATCAGGCCGAGGTTTTGTGCATCGCCTGCTCGCCGACAAACAGCCTGGTTGCGTCTGGAGATGAAGAGGGCCACGTGTTGCTTTGGGATCGGCAAACAGGCCGAGTTGAAGCTGAGTATGCATTTGGAAAAGAGTCGATTGTCGATGTTGCGTTCTGGCCCGACGGCAAGTTTCTTTTTCTCAGCACCGAAGCCGGCGATGTAATTCGCCTGGATCTTTTGGACGGATCGTTTGCCAGCGGGAAGTTGCCGGATGGAGACTTTGCATTTCGATTGCACTGCCTCGCCGAAAAGAATTTGATTGCAGGACTTTCTGCTGACGGTGCCGCCGCTTTCTGGCTAGCCAACGACATGCAACAAACCTCGCTGCGTCGAGTCGAAGGTGAAGACATCCTGGCCTTGCATCTGTACGAGGACTCCGAGCGACTCATCTCGGCCAAGATTTTTCAACGTAATTCAAGCTTGATCCTGTGGGATGAAGTCACGCAGCGGCTGATTCAGGAATTGGAGTTGCCAGCTTCGTTGCGATGCGCAACCTTCTCGGTCGATGGGGCTCGCGTCGCGTGTGGGACGAGCAGGGGACACGTGCTGGTGTTCGAAGTCGAGAACGGACAGGAAATTTGTCGGGTGCAGCTTAGCCCTCAACGCATCTATGATCTGAGTTTCGATACCACTGGGAACTTACTGGCTGCGGCATCGAAAGACGCTTGTGGCTATTTGCTGGATATAGACCGGGGCGAAGTTATCCAGAGTTTTCCCGGACATAGTAGAAGAATTTTTCAAATCACTTTTTCGCCCAAGGCGAACGCCCTATGCACCGCCTCGGGTGACATGTCTTGCAAAGTTTTTTCCGCGTTGGGTAGTGAAAGCTCATTCGTTCAAACGCAAGTACTGGATTGCGACGCAACGGCGATCAGCCCGGATGCCAAGACTAATCTAGAATTTGAAAACAGCGGCGCACTCACCATCGAAGACGATGATGGGAAACGTTTCCAGCTAGCTGGACGGCATGTTTTCAAGCCGGCGGTGACGTTTTCCCCGGATGGTAGCTTGCTGATGACACATGCCAATCAGTTGGTTTTGGATGCCGATAACCACATAGGTCTGTTTGACAACACTTTGCTTCGGGTGGATGTGGATAGAGACGGAGATCTGGATTGGGTTGGCGCACTGGGGCACGGCTTGCGCGAAGTTTGGCAAGAGTCCAACCCTGCGTATCCAGACTTGCTTGGCCCGATACATACCTTTGAATTTGGCGACAACCAGCAGGTGGCTCAGCGTTGTGAACGCGGTCAACTTCGTGGCTCCATCTGCCAAATGTTGTGCGAGAAAGGAGTTTCCCATGTGTTTGGTAATAAGGAGCAGTTGGCTGATCTACGTGTTGAAAACGAAGCGTTTAATGGTGTTTTACTCGACGATCTCGATGGCGACGGACACTGTGATTTTCTGTATCGGAAGGCAAACGCGAATCTCCTGACACTGTGCGCGAACGTTGATCGAGAAGCACATCGAGTGCCCACCAGGATTAAGGCCGTGTCGCCGTCTTGGTGGGGCAGTTATGATCTTGACGGCGATCAGCTACGGGACCTGGTTGTGGCCGATTCGGAAGCAGGAGCTATCGGATGGTATCGACATCGGGGCGCGTTTCAGTTCGGAGAATTCGGTGCTTTGGCTACGGGACTCGAGCAGCCCGAGCTTGTATATTTCCACGACGTGGACCAAGACGGTGGGCAAGATCTGATCACTTCCGATGGGGGAATCGTGGTTTGGTTGCGTCGACAGGGGCCCTTGCGTTTTGCGGCTGCACAGCCGCTGGAAGCGGCATTGACAGAGTTGCCCTTTGTGGATCGCGTCAACAATTTGGGGATTTGGAATTGCGACAACGGAAGTCTCGTGCGTGCGTTCAACAGCCTGTCTTGGAATTCAACCGACGCCGCCTTCACGCATGACAACGGTTTTGTTGCGACTTACGGTCGAGATCGCACGGTTCGTGTTTTCTCAGTCAACAGTGGCGAATTGGTCGCGGAGCGCAGCTTTCCCGGTGACCGAGGTGATAGCTTGGCGTTTTCACCGGACGGTGAATACCTGGGCCTGGCTCACGGCGACGTGGTCTCGGTGTGGAAGTGGCGTGAGTTCGATTCCGCTCCCATTCGTCTGGCGGATCATGAGAGCACGGTTTGCCAAATCTTGTTCGACCCTTCAGGCAAAAAACTAGCCACGCTCAGCCATGATCAGACCGCAAAGATTTGGGATTTTGAAGCGGGCAGACCAATCGCGAACTTTTTTGATATCGATGGTAGGCCCCTGTGCGCTTGTTGGATTGAGGACGGTTCTACTTTGGCGATTGGAAGCGACGCAGGGCAATTCAGTTTGTGGGATGTAGCCAGTGGTCAGATGTTGACCTCAATCAGTGGATTTGAGGGCCGCCTTTATTCGCTCGGCTACGATGGCGAGGCTCTGGTCGGCATTCTGTACGATGCAGGGGTGCATCGAAGAATTGTCATACGGCCCTGAGTTCCTGTGCAAATGCGTCGCAGCTAAAAATTTCGATGAAATCCGTGTAACGCTCCTGAAGTTTTTCGCGTTTCAACCTTGGGCGTGCCAACTCTCTTGCTGCGGACTCTTGCGCTGAGCGGAAAATGCGGCGCTGAGTTCTAGGGCCGCCAGTTCTGCCTTTCACTTCATCGGAGTACCCCCATGCAACATTTCCGCGCTTTTCGTAGGACGAGTTGGGCATTCAGCGCGATCCTGGTTTCCTGTGCCTTGGCTGTCGCCTTCGGCAGTGCGGGCCATAGCATTGCGAACGGCCCACCCAATGGCAAGTCAAAGAAAAACAAGCCCGCAGCCTTTGTCTTCTACAAACTTCTGGAAACGGAAGCTGGTGGTGGCGACGAACCATTCACCGATGGTAACGCCTATTGGTACGGCCAGGGAAAATTCGTTGGCTCGCCGGTCGTCTACGATTTGAAGGTCACCCTTCCAGAAGACAGAAAGTTTCCGGGGTTTGGCAAGAATGGGAAGTTCGTGGGGCCGGGCTACATCAATCCCACCGAGATGACGTACGAGATTTCTCTAGACGGAGTCGTCATCAAGACAATTGTTTTTAAGGGTTGGGCGAGTCCTAAGGAAAAGACATTTTTCCTGCACGACGGTACCGTCGATCCAGTTGAGGGCTGGCCTGGGGCTTTTGCATGCCTGCCGACAGAGATTCCATCGGGATTTTCCTTCAAGCACAAGTTCAACAAGAACAACATCCAGATGTTTGGCACGATCAAATCGGTCTGGATGGGTCAACAACGGGATCCTTGCGGCAATGTCCAGCCATCGGCCGGGCCGCTGCTCGTCGAAGGGACGTTGGTCTTTCCCAAGGGCATGCCCAAATAGAACTGCCAAACGCAAAGCAAGACTGTGGCAAGAACCGCTGGTGACAAAGCATCTTCACCAGCGGTTGATGCGAATTCGAGCGAATGTTACCTAGCGATTCTCGCGCAGCAGGCGTTGCATGGCTTCTGCAAATCCCTGTCCAATGTGGGTCATGATCTTGGCACTTCCCAGGTAGTGATATTCGCCGTTCGAAATGCCTTTCTCTAAAATCTCCCGTTGCCGTGGGGTGAGCTCTTTCGCCAGCATTTCCGTTTGCAGTGAGGACAAGGCCGTGGAATCCAACCCTTGCTCAGATTGGAGCTTCTTTGCTCGCTGTTTGACTTGGGTTTCGCGGTCCCGCAAATCCGATAATTCCCGGTCCCAATGTTTCTCAGTGAGAACGTTGGCAACCGTATCTTTGAATTCGGGCATTGCAGCGGGAGCGGCCATCGCGTCACGGAAATGCTGATGCACCGCTGCGTAGCGCTGCTGATCAGCCGCATATTCCGATACCGGCCCATTCACACCTAGCACACCGATCACAAAGGGAAGATCGGGGGCAGCCAGGTCCTGCCTTAAATCACGGATCAACTGCCCCAGCAGTTGGCTGTATTCCGCATAGCCGCCCGGCTGATCGCGATTGGGGTAGACGCCACGGTCGACCATATCGTTCCAGCCCTGAAACCAGACGACACCTGCCAGCTGATAACCGGCCTGTGGGTTGTAGTCGGGGTATAACTCGGGGAGATTGGCCAGAACACGCTGGACGAAATCCACTGTCAGCCGGTAATACGCACCCGAGGCCGCTCCCCTTTCCGCCTGAGCCTCCGCGATATCCTTGCCTTGACGCTGCAATTGCTCGATTTGCGAATCGTTCAGCGTGTAAGCTCCAGCACTCGGCGGGCGAAAATCGGTGTGCAGACTCTTTCCTCCCCAGGCGGTCTTGATGATCAGAATGGGCTCATTCAAAGCTTGCCGCATCGCAATTCCAAAGGTCAGCTCGGGCCCCAATTTGCTGTCATCCGCGCCGAAGCCCGTTGACAGGGGACCGTACTTTTCACCTTGATTGGAAAGATAGGCAACCCAAACATCGTCGTACACGCGAGGCGTACCCTGCTCATCCAGAATCGCTTGATGCAAGGATTCGCTTGCCGGATCCATGCCAAGATGCTCCAGCGTCCGCACATGGGCGTGTCCCTGCATGTTGGACTGGCCAACCAGAACAAACACCTTCAAGGGCTGCTGAGCTCTAATGGAAACAGGGAAAAACAGCAAAGAACATAGCAACAAGCTAAATCTGATAGACATACCAAAATCTCTAGAGAATTTGCCGACCAAGTTTTCCGACGCGATTTGCCGATCAGCAAAAGCGGATCGCGACGCAACAGCATAACATGAAACCATGGGAGCTGATTTTCAGTCCATCAATTCATTGCATCGGATGCCAGGTTGTCGGCCAGTCGCAATCTGCGGAGCCTCGGACGCTTCTTCGATTGGTGATCCTGCATTCGCGTCAGGATATCGCTGAGTGTTTTGACGGCGTCCCGGATAAAGGGGCCCTTGTTGAGCATCACGCATTCCGCGCGGACACTCATGGCCGCGTCCGTGACTTCTGCCCGAGATGGAGTGCCACGCTTGGCCAATTGCTCGAGAACCTGCGTTGCCCAAACCACTGGCACGTGCGCCGACTCGCAAATCCACAAAATCTCTTCTTGCACTTCGGCCAGCCGTTCGTACCCCATTTCCACCGCCAGATCGCCGCGGGCAATCATGACGCCTATGAGCGGGTTCTTCATGGCGGTCAAAAGCAGGGATGGCAATCGTTCAAACGCTTCGCGATTCTCAATTTTCAGGATGATCGGCATCTCGGGACGCCCCAGTCGCAGCAGCTCATTCTGCAGTTGAAGCACATCGTCGGGATGTCGAACAAAAGAATAGGAGACGGCGTCGGCGTGGTTCACCACAAATTGAAGATCCGCTATGTCTCTGCTGGTCAAGGCAGCCAGCCTCAATTCACTGTCAGGCAGATTGATGCCTTTATCCGCTCTCAGCTTCTCGGTCTTGCTTTGATCGCCGCTAATCTCCACCAATAGATAGCTCGGATCGGCCTGTTTGACAAAGCCACGTATGCGACCGTCGTCAAACAGAATTCTTTCGCCGGGGCGAACGTTTCGAAAGACCTGCCCAATGCTGCAACCGATCTGCGGAGTTTTCTTAAATCTCGCAGCCTGTGATTCAGGTAGAGGCTGTGAGTCTGTTGTAATCAACAATTGGCTGCCGGGCGGAAGGCGAATCGAGCTGACTCCAGCGGGCAAGCCACAAGTTCTCAATTTGGGGCCACCCAAATCCATGGCCACTTTGCATTCGAGGTTGAGTTCACGTCTGGCCCGATGCAAATGTTCTATGATGCGTTCCCAGACTCTGCTGTCGTCGTGACTGCAATTGATCCGCATGCAGCTCATGCCTCGGGCTATCAGGTCTCTCACCAGATCATAGTCCGACGCCGCTTCGGTCGGCATGGTCACCATGATGTGCGCGCTTCTACCGGGCGGTCGCGGTCCAAACAAAGCAGAGCTTCTTTCCAGAAGCAACGCCATGCCTTGCTGGAAGCTTAGCCCCGAAGATCGTGACAGAGCTGCGTTCGATGCCAATGGAATCAAACGCGAAAGCAAGCCAAGTATTGCCTCGATGTTGTTGCGAACATAAGCCTCACAGCGTCCCAGCGACGAAAAGCCCCACTGCGTCAGCTCGTCCTGCAATTCGCGCAGATCATGCTGCCGCAATGTCACGTAATCGATCACGTTGCGGGCACTAGCTGCTTGGCTGGTGTGCACTCGGCTTACGTCGAAGGCGGCCTGCGCACGATCCATTGCCGCCAGCAATCGAACTAGCTCCACGCGTAATTGCTCTAAAGCCTGATTTTCACACCCCGTGGAAGCGCTCCGCAGGCCCGATGCTATGCTTTCCATGCTTCGTCCATTCATTATGAGGTCTAAGGCGAACGGGGGATCAATTCTTACCCGTATCTACGCTCGCCAGAGCGTGGTCAGATGAATTCTTACCCGTAGCTACGCTCGCCAGAGCGTGGTCAGATGAATTCTTACTCGTAGCCACGTTCGCCTGAGCGTGGTCAGATGAATTCTTACTTGTAGCTACGCTCGCCAGAGCGTGGTTGACATCGTCCAACGTCTGACATCGACCACCGTCTGGCGACGTCAAACCCTGAGTCGTCCACCGCCAGGCGACGGTGGCTACGATGGGTTTTGCATCTGCTGCACGCTTAATTCTCTCCCATATTTGGAAAACTTTCTGCAAGTATCGTGCCAATGTCATCGCTTGCCTAGCAGTTCGTCGTTGGTGTCTTGCATCAGATTAGCTCTTTGCTCCGAGGTTCGTCGAGGCATTGGACCTCGGCATAAAGTGCTATGACTTGTTAGTTGGCACACATCTGTGAAATTGGCTGGATCGAATGAGGAATCTAGTGATCGATGTTTGGTCGAGCTGCCTGGTATTTGCAATGGCGGCGAGTGGGTTGCTGTGTGCTGAGGAAGGCAAGGAGAAATCTCCTCGGCAGGATGGCCACTCTTGAGCCTGAACCACCGTATCGACCCAAGTAGC
>JANSWS010000320.1 GCA_024743355.1 bacterium | reverse complement strand
GGGGCACACGAAAGTGAAGTCCAGCGGATAAAAGAACAGCAGCACATACTGGCCTTTGTAATCGCCCAGGCTGATTTCCTTGAATTGCCCGTCTTCCATGACCGCCTGGGCCTTGAACTCGGGTGCGGGCTGCGTAACTAGAACACTCATCGTCGCTCTCCAATGGTTGAATTCTTTCAGAAGCTATCCGAAAACCGAAGCGAACCGCGGCTGACGCCGAGCGGCAGATGGTCTGCAGATAGTTTCCAAGTGCCAATAAACAGGAACGAGACTCGCACAGGGCTTCGGCCTCGTTGGTAAATTCCGTGTAAATTCTTGCCCTCTGGGAAAACACTGGAGTTTCCGAATCGCAGAAAGCTCCAATGTCCTGAGAAGCATGATGTGCATAATTTTATCGGCATTGTCTAGTCTCCGAAAGCTGTGCGGCCGCGACACCCGCCAGAGGCGGGCGTCGGAATCAGCCCCGCTGGCTGCAAGCAGTAGCGTCTGCGTTACACTGTGACGTCTCGAGGTGGTTGGGGGCGACGGGAAAGTGGACTCGGTAGGCTCTGTCCTCAGCTGGGTTAGTTCAGCTGGTGTAGTATCGTTCGATCCCTAACAGTCGCCTTTGGCTGCCGCGCAAGCTGCGGATAAACGCTACTTTCGCGCGAGCGAAAGGCGACTATCGATTGAATTCAAGAAGGAGTGACGCTTTGGGCAATTCACAAGATGTTTGTGATGATGAAATCACGATCCGTGAAATGCGCCGCTGGATGCAAGAATTCGTGGCTGAACGCGATTGGGAGCGATTTCACAACGCCAAGAACCTCAGTATGTCGCTAGCCATTGAGTCGGCTGAGTTGATGGAGCACTTCCAATGGTTGACTTCGCAGGAAGTCGAGAGCGGCACTGGGTTCGATATGGCGGAGGTCCGTGACGAGTTGGCGGACGTGACCTGTTATGCACTTTCCTTGGCCAATGCCTTGGGGATCGACTTGTCCCAAGCGGTACACCAAAAGATGATCAAGAACCGGGTTAAGTACCCTGCCCCAGATCAAAAGCCTAGCTAAGAAATTTCGAAGATGCCTTCGATTTCGACCGCGATGCCGCCTGGCAAGGCGTTGGTTCCGATGGCGCTGCGGGCTCCGATGCCTTGGTCTTGTCCAAACACATCCGCAAAGAGCTGGCTGCAGCCATTGATGACTTGGGGTTGCTGATCGAAAGCGTCAGTGGATTGAACGAGTCCGAGCAGCTTGATTACACGCGTCACGCGATCCAGCGATCCCAGCGAAAAACGCAAGGTGGCCAGCATGGCCAAGCCTGTTTGCCGGGCTGCTGCTTGGCCTTGCTCGACGTTCAAATCCTGTCCCAGGCGGCCATGGATGAGGGTCCCATCGCTTTTTAGGGGACCGTGTCCGCTGAGGTAGGCCAGATTCCCGACCACGACGACGGGTTTGTAGAGGCCTACAGGCTTGGGTGGAGGTGGTAGTTCAAGCCCCAGTTTGGACAGATTTTCCTCTGCAGACATGGTGTAAATTTCCCTCAATGGAGATCGGATGGGAGGCGACTGCGGATTGCTCGCTTTGCCCAGGACTGGAGCCCAGTGGATACTTTCCAGCGGACCGCTTTTCGAGCAGCATTTCCGTCAATCGCTGAAGTGAATGCGTGGCCGCTCGGCGGGCCGTTCAGCAGAACATTGCAGTAGTCTCAACCAACAACGCTTCGCTGACAATGCCCCTTGTACAAGCCTCTCGTTCTGTGGATGCTGTAGGGTCAAGCGAGCCCCGACTATTACTGGAAGCGATTTGATGAATTCCAACCTGTTTGACTTGACCGACGAAGTGGCCGTGGTCATTGGCGGAACCGGCGGATTGGGCGGAGCCATGGCCGAGGCTCTTGCAGATGCAGGTGCCAAGGTGGCCATTTTGGGACGCAGTGAGCAGCGGGGGCAAGAACGTGTGCAGTCCATCACAGCTGCGGGTGGAACTGCCGTGTTTCAGTCAGCGGACGCTTTGGACAAGGGATCATTGACCGACGCTCGCGATGCCCTGGCTGAAAAGCTGGGAACGCCCACGATTTTGATCAATGCCGCTGGCGGCAATCATCCGGACGCTACGTTGCCTCCGGGATCCAACTTCTGCGACTTGCCCTTGAATGCCTGGCAGCAGGTGTTTGATCTCAATCTGGTTGGCGGCGTGTTGCTGCCCTGCCAGGTTTTCGGCCAGTCGATGGTGGCTGCCGGAAAGGGAAGCATCATCAATATCGCGTCGATGTCCGGCATGATTCCGCTGTCGCGGGTGGTTGCCTATTCGGCCGCCAAGGCAGCGGTGATCAATTTGACGCAGTTTTTGGCCCGCGAGTGGGCCACGACGGGTGTGCGGGTAAATGCGATCAGCCCCGGTTTTTTTCCCGCGGAACAGAATCGCGCCCTGCTTTACCAAGAAGATGGCTCGCTTTCCGAGCGGGGCGGGCAAATCATTGGGCACACGCCGATGGCTCGATTTGGTAAGCCGGAGGAACTGGGTGGGGCTGTGGTTTGGCTGGCTTCCGCCAAGGCAGCCTCTTTCGTGACCGGACAGAATATTGTCGTCGATGGCGGATTTTCGTCCGTGACAATCTGATGTAACTGGGTCTAGGAAAAACGCCGCTGTTCTTGAAAGTACCTGACGTTGAGCGTGTGCAACCCAAAAAAACAAAACCTGCAATTACATGCCGTCCCCGATTAAATTACTGGCAACATTCCCCCAAACCTGAAAGAACCTCATGGCCAAACTGAATATCAAACAAGATGCCGCACTGGATTTCCTGTCACTCGGGGCATTAGTTCACCGGTTGGATCCTGGTACCGTTCCCTTCCGCAAGGCACGCTCATTCGATATTCACGTTTCAGGGGGTGAATACAACTGCGCTGCCAACCTGAGTGATTGTTTCGGACTCAAGACGGGTGTGGCCACGGCCATGGTGGACTATCCCGTTGGTGAGATCGTGCAACGGGCGATTCGTGAAATGGGCGTTAAGCCCTATTTCAAATGGTTTGAACACGATGGCGTACGCGGGCCGAATATCGCAACCGTGTACAGCGATCGCGGCCACGGTGTGCGAGCCCCCGTCGTGTTCTACAATCGGGCCAATGAAGCTGGCGCGATGCTCAAGCCCGGAGATTTCGAATGGGATAAGATCTTCGCCGAAGGCGTGCGCTGGTTTCACTCGGGCGGTATCTTTGCGGCGCTATCGCCCACAACCTCCGAGCTGATTGTGGAAGGAATGCAAGCAGCCCAAGCCGCCGGGACAATTACTTCCTTTGATTTGAACTATCGGGCCAAGTTGTGGAAGACAATTGGCAGCGAGGAGAAAGGCCAGGAGATGTGCCGACGCATTGCGTCGCACTGTGATGTCTTGGTCGGCAACGAGGAGGATCTTCAGAAGGGCTTGGGCATCAAGGGACAGGATGTCGAGAAAAAATCCAAACTGGATCCGGATTCCTTCTTCGGCATGATCGAAGGAGTGATCGAGAAGTTTCCCAATGTGAAATTGGTGGCGACGACGCTCCGAGAAGTTGAGTCGACCAATCGCCATCAATGGGCGGCAGTCGTTTGGTATGACGGTCAGCGCTACGTTAGTCCGACGATGCAATTGGATGTTGTGTGTCGCATCGGTGGCGGTGATGGTTTTGCCTCGGGGCTGTTCTACGGCATGCTGGCCGGTAAAGACCCTGAGACGGCGCTCAAGCTTGGCTGGGCCCACGGCGCCTTGCTGACGACTTTCACCGGAGACGTAACCATGGCTAAACTGCCCGAGGTCGAGGCATTGGCATCGGGTGGTTCGGCGCGGGTCCAGCGATAATGCGCGGTAGATTGTTCGAGCCATAAACGTCGCTTTTCGCCGTGCGAAAGCTGGGGAGGAACGCTACTTTCGCAGGAGCGAAAGGCGACTATGGGAGAACGTTACCGTCGCAGGAGCGAAAGGCGACTTTGGGAGAACGCTACTTTCGCGGGAGCGAAAGGCGACTATGCGGATTCTGCGGTCGACGGCCGTTGCCTGGTTTCCTATTTGGAACGCACTGTTAAAGTGGTCCCATCCCTTACTTCAGGCTGAGATTCATGCGGCAATCGGTTCTGGCGATAGCGGCCCATCCCGATGACATCGAATTCGTCATGGCCGGGACGTTGCTCCGGTTAATCGACCGCGGTTGGACGGCGCATTACTTCAATCTGGCCAACGGCTGCTGCGGCTCCATGCAATTGAGTCGTGAGCAGTGTGCCGCGGTTCGTTTGCAAGAAGCGCGGCGCGTGGCTGAGGCTCTGCCGGCAGAATTCTATCCGCCGATTTGCGACGATCTTCAGATCTTCTACAACGCCGAGACACACGCACAGGTTGCCGCGGTCGTTCGTCGGGCGAGACCGCAGATCATTCTCACGCATGCTCCCGCCGACTATATGGAAGATCATCAGAATGCAGCCCGGCTAGCTGTGGGCGGCGCTTTTGTGCGGGGCATGCCCAACTTCGAGAGCCTTCCACCTGAAGACGCCTACGGCGACGATGTGGCGGTCTATCATGCTCAACCGCACGGAAATCGTGATCCGCTGGGAACACTCGTCATCCCCACGCATTTTGTCGATGTCACGGATTTGATTCCAAGGAAGCGGGAACTGCTCAGCTATCACGAGAGCCAGGCGGGTTGGCTGGACGCCACTCAATCCATGGGCTCCTACCTGAATGCGATGGTAGACCTGAATGCCGAAGTAGGGCAGCTGAGCGGCAAATTTAGATTTTGCGAAGGTTGGCGACAGCACATTCATCTCGGGCTTTCCGCGCCCGCCTTCGATCCCTTGCAGGAAGCGTTGGGGGAAACGTGCTTGCGTTCGACGATGGCCTAGTGGCTCCGCAGCGAATTGGAACCGAAAACTATTGCAGCAGCAGGCGATAGTCTTCGTTGGTGGGTCCGAAGGGCGAAATCGGACTGGGGGCCAGCGAGGAGTCGCCAGGACCGAGGCCTACCGCGTGCGCCCCGCGATCATTTCGGAAGGGATTGTCGCGTCCTTGGAAAACCGTCTGCGCGTCCTTCATCCGCAAAAACTCAACGCGACCATCCTCGTAGAAAATGTTGATGCCTTGGCCTTGGTGGGCTAGAAATCGTTCGCCGGTATCGTCAAAAATCGGCGCATCTGCCAACACCGCAAAGGAAGAACGGCCCTCACAGCGCGGAGCCACAATGGTTCCGTCTTCCAGTACTCCCAGCCCATAAGCGTAGTCGCCACCCAGGCGGTACTTCAGTGCGACTATTTCTGGGTAAGCCAGTGTTTGCAATTGTTGAATGCTCGGTATGGTCCGGATTTCCCAGGCGGAATCGACATCTCGCAAGCCAATCAAACTGGGGCATTGCAAACGTGCATATTCCGGAGAGTAGCCGGCCGACTTCAGCAGCACTGGATAGATTCCGGCGAAACCTGTGCGTTCGTCCACGCCCACTTGTGGAAATCGGTGTTCGGGATGGTGCATGGTGAAGTCCAGCATTTGCCCACCCACCTGCTGCAAGTTCGCCGAGCACTGAGCAATGCGAGCGCGAAATCTGGCGGACACAATCGACGGCAGGATCAGGCAACAAAGCACCGCCAAGCTGAGGCACAAAACGAAAGAATCCAGCAGCCCGTGGCTGCTACCACCGCCTACTGTGGCTGTTCGCAGAGCCAACGCGGGAGCTCGCGCGGGTTGCGGCTGTGACGCTGATTGAATCGCGTCAATACGCTCCATCGTGCTCTCGACCAAGTCCCCCGGCGGCTCAAAGCTACCGGCCAGATCGTCCATATGACCGAGCATTTGTCGCAGGAACATCAATCGATCTTGCAAATCGGAGCTCGAACGCAAGGCGGCATCGATGGCCTGTTTCAGTTCGGGCGAAATGTCGTCCAGCAGGAAGGCAATCAGGTCGTCGTCAGAAAACGGCATAGGCTTTGCGGGCTCATGACGGGGAAGGCAAATCTTGCCCGTGGGTGCACGGGCCAGCTCTAACAGAGCGGACCAATGGGGGAGAGTCAATCATGCAACGTTGTTCCGAGGTGGAAACTCAGCCGCTGGTTGAATTACGTTCCCAGACGACCGCAAGTTTACGAATCGCGGCATGAACTCGACTTTTTACGGTTCCGACCGGGACATCCAAGACTTCGGCGGCATCTTTGTAGGGCAAACCTTGTAGATACACCAATTCCAGGGCACTTCTGCCGGGTTCGCCGATTTGCTCGACCGAGAGACGCATCCGCTCGCGGAATTCTTCAGTTTCCAGCGGGTCTTCTCCCGGCTGCCGGTGATCGGGAATGGCAGCCGCATAGGAACTGCTTCGCGCGTCGGTGGGTGTCGAATGGATGTCCAAGCTCTGGCAGGCCCGCCGCTTGTCCCTGCGCTGCAGATCGATGGCTTGATTTGTCGCCACGCTGTATAGCCAAGGGCGGAAACGGCGACTTAGATCGAACTGGTCAGCTTTCTGATAGACGCGGACGAAGGTCAATTGGAATGCATCTTCCGCCAACTCATCATCGGCCAGATAACGACGCAGGTAGTTGTAAATCTCCCGCTGATAGCGTCGTACGAGCAATTCGAAGCTCGCCCGATCCTGCTGCTCTACGAAGTTGGCAAGCAGAATCTCATCGCTTGCATTTTGCAATGCATCGCTACTTGATCGTGCGGAAATCAAAGATTGATCGATAGAGCCGGCCATGCTCGCAACCCACTTTCATGAAATTTGCTTCGCATATTGTAATCGAAATCGGGTTTCCAGCACAATTCTGCAGACGCCAAGCCAGACGGTTTTGCACCAAAAAATTCCCGAAGACTTACTGTCTGCAATTGAGAACCACCCGTATGTGGGTGCTGTGTTTTATCGTTGGGGGCGGTTTGAGTTGGATATCTGCGGGTCGAGGGCAAAACTGAATCGAATGAGTCGTTAAGGAGCTTCGCGGCTGGCAAACGGTGTTGGTGCGTCGCCTCAATCGGTTGGAACATAAGAGAACAGAGAAAACGGAGCAGCCCGCCTACGCTTCCTCTGTCTGCTCCGTTGTCTTACTCCCAAGTTGCTCCTGGTAATCGTAAAGCAACATTCGTAGATCGATGCGAGCCAACCGGTTCCTTTATTGCGATGCACCACTATGGCTGCTCCAATCACATTGCTTGTAATCGCCCAAGATAGGTCAAAGAGTGGAGCATGTAACCAGGGAATCAGAATAAGTTAAACCGCTCTGTTTTCTCGGTTTTCTCCTGTTCCATCAACTAGCCTGCTGACGAGCTGTCGATGGAATAACTCGCGGACGCCAGCTCTGCGATGTATTTTTTCCCATTCGAACATGGGTTGTAAAACGAGCCCGGGGAAGGTTAGTCAACGAACAAACTAAATCAAACAGAAAGCTTACTCTCCCTTCGGCTGCTCAGAATTCGGAACACGCAAGGGACAAGCGTTAGCGAAATCAGCGTCGCTCCGGCCACGCCGGTGCCGATGGCAACTGCCAAGGGGGGCCAGAAGCCGCCGCCGCTGAGCAGCAGAGGCAGAAAGCCGAAGACTGTGGTGGCGGTGGTTGCCAAAACGTGTCGGGTCACTTCAACCACGGTCTCAACGGTTGCCGGAATGCTGCCGGCCAGAACTTCCGGTCGTGACTTGAGCGCCGCCACCACGACGATGGAGTCATTGATGGCAATCCCGATCAGCCCCATGGTGCCCACGATGGCCATGAAGCCAAAGGGATAGCCGAAGAGCCACAGAGCGCCTAATCCCAAGCCGATGGAAAGCGTGGCAACCAAACCGATCAGGGCCGCATAGCGAAAAGACGCCAAGGCGAGCACCAAAGCTCCGACCATACCCACGGCCAAGACACTCACGTTGGCCATAAGGCGACTGACAGCCGCGTCTCTTTCCGAGGCTTCGCCGCCGATTTCCATCGTGTAGCCGGCCGGGAGTTGCTTTTCAAAATTCACCGCGGAAAGTTGACTCTGAAATTCTCCCAATACTTTGGAAGGCAACGTTCCCGCCGTGATGAAGCTTTGAACTTCGTTGCTCCGCCGCCCGTTGTAACGAGTTATGACCGCCCGCTGCGGCTGATATTCGACCGATGCCAGGCTTTCGAGCGGAGCGAAGCTCTCGAGGGCTGGGCTCGCCTGGCTTGGCTGAGGTCCCGAATTCGCCGAACCGTCAACGTTATTGGCCGAAAACGGATTCGACAATGCGTTGGTCGCTCGTGCGCTGACGAGCAGCTTTGTCTGGCCAACATCCTCGAAAGACTGTCGAGCGTCGTCGGCAATGCGCACACGGACGGGCACTTCTTCCACTTGCTCAATAATGGATCCAGCAGGGAGGCCTTCGAATCTGGCGAACAACTGGTTGGCGATCGCTTTTTCGTTCAGGCCCATCCAACTCGCAACTTCGGAATCGACACGCACGCTGGCTACCGGACGAGTCTCGCTCAACATGGTTCTCGCGTGCAGCACGTCCGGCAACGTGGTGGCCAGAGCCCGCATCTCGTCTCCAAGTCTTGCCAGTTGTTCGAGGTCTGATCCTAGAAGGCGGACTTCAACGGGAGCGTCGAAGGGTGGGCCCTGCTCGAGTTGACGGACCAGTATGCGAGCCGAAGGAAAATGATCGTCTAACTCCAATTGCAGCTGTCGGATCAAATCCAAGGCATTTTGATTGCTGTCCAAGGTCACGATGGCCTGGCCATAATTGGGTGAATTTTTGCGTCGGGCAATGATGTTGTAGTAGAAGGAAGGCCCGCTTTCCCCCAGGAACCAACTGATGCTTTCAATCCTGGGCTGCTTGCGAAGTTGCTGGTCGACACGCTTGGCTACGGCCTCGGTTTCGACAATGCTGGTTTGTGGCGCAAGTTCCAATTCGATGTAGAACTGATCGCGATCCGCGGGTGGAAAGAACTGTTCACTTAATTGGGAGGACAGTGCAAATCCGGCGACGGGCAAAGCGGCTCCCAGGGCTACTCCTAACCAGGGACGTGTCAGCATGCGCGTCAAGAATCGGCGATAGCCGTCGGTCAGTTTGGGAAGCGTAATTCCATGGGCGATGAGCGTGGCAAGAGTGCTGGGATGAGGGCTCGGCGAAGTCCGAGCTTGCGGTGAATCGACCTTGATTGCAGCGGCGCCGTTGGTTTGAGTTCGTTTCGCGGAGTTGAATTTGCAATCGGGAAAGAGTCCGCGTTGCAGCAACGCTGCGGTAGCCGGCAGCACGGTCATGGCTAGCAGGAATGAGCTGAAGATGGCCAGCATCACCGTGACCGCAATGGCTCCCACGAACTCGCCGGCTGGTCCCTCCATCAGCGCGATCGGCGCGAAGGCCAGGGCTGTTGTCACGGTCGATGCCAGCAGGGGTGCAAACAATCGGCTTACCATGTCCGCCACCGCTGCTTTGGGGCTGAGTCCACGTTTCAAGCTCAGGTGAATTTCGTCCGTGGCAATGATCGCGTTGTCGATCATCAGTCCCAAAGCGATGATCAGACCGGTGACCGACATCTGATGAATCGGAATGTTCAGCGTCCGCATGCCGGCCAGCACCATGAGCGAAGCAATCGGCAGCG
>JANSWS010000021.1 GCA_024743355.1 bacterium | reverse complement strand
GCGGTGGGTTAACTGGGAGCCGTCGGTCTCATTCGAGAGTTCGTGGCGGAGGGCGGCTACAACCAAGGTGGACAGCAGCACAACCAAAGCTACCACGCTGGCTGCACGCCGAGTCAGTAATTGACGATGTGTCATAAAACGGCCAAAAAAAGGTGTTGATCCGGGTTGCTTATTCATCTTCATGAGCATGTTTCACAATTCCCTCGGCCAGTTCCGCTGTCCAGGCTTCCGTTTGCTCGAAAGTCTCCAGCGGCTGCCAACCAAAACCGTTCATCAGGGTCCAGCCATGGTAGCGAATGCTGCGGACCGGATTCTCAATTCCGATTTCCGCCAGGGATGGGCTGGACGATATCAAGGCATGACTACCATAGGTGAGTGACCAGAAGCCAAACACGAATTCTTCGGCCGACAATCCAACCGGTAACTTCAGGTCGCCTGCCGCTTGAGCGTCGCGAACGATACCAGCTACGATGGACATGGATCGGAATTCGCACTGTTGAATCAATTTTTGCCGCGTTTGAGAAGATTTTTCCCAGATTGCTGAAATGCGAAGCATCTGTTCAACGGCGAAGTGTTCGCAGCATTCGCTGGCATAAATGTCGCAAGCGCAGCCGATAGCAGTCATTCGCTTTCGCGACCCTTGAGCCAACAAAGCTGCCCTCTCAAACATCTTGCGCCGTTTTTCTAAGGACTTCAGAGCTAAGGCGGCAACGATTTCCTCTTTGTTGGGGAAGTGGTTGTAAATCGTGCCCTTGGCGTATTCCATTTCCGCCGCCAATCGATCCATGCTGAGTGCCTGATAGCCCTCGCGAACCAAAATCGCCCGCGCCAGGGCCAGTATTTGCTGTTCCCGCTCCTGGATCTCTCGTTGTTTTCTCGTCATTGTTGCCATGCGAACATTATTGACGGTTCGTCAGAAAAGTCAAGTTGGCGGGAATTCCGATTCCTTTTGCCTAGCGACTCATGCCTAAATCCCCAGAAAGGGTTGCACGACCAGAAATGTCAAGGCGGTCACAACCAGAATGGCCAGCAGGTTCAGAACGAAGCCGGTTCGGACCATCTGTGGCAGGGCAATTTCTCCGGAGCCAAATACGATGGCATTGGGGGGAGTGGCCACAGGCAGCATGAATGCGCAACTGGCAGCCACGGTGGCTGGTATGATCAGCAGATAGGGATGGACGCCGACCGCCGGCGCCAAGGCGGCCAGCACCGGGACCAGCGAAGTCGTCGTGGCCACATTGGAGGTCAATTCGGTCAGGAAGACGATGGCCGTAGTGACCATGAGCACGGTCACTAGGGTCGGAAGGCTGCCAAACACTCCCGCGTAGCTTCCAATGAACTCTGCCACTCCATTCGCTTTGACCGCGGCAGCCAGGCTCAATCCGCCACCGAACAGAATCAGAATACCCCAAGGCATTTGGTTCGCCGTCGTCCAATCCATGGTGAATTGCCGCTCTCGCAGACGTACTGGCAGCAGAAAGAGCAGGATTGCCGCGACCATGGCGATCCCCGTGTCAGTTAGTCCGGCTAGTGGCTGAAACGTCCGCCCGCCCAGAGTGAGCTCGAGCGGAGTGATCAGCGGTCGCACGAGCCACAGAGTGACGGTGGCCAGGAAAACCAGCAACGTATTCCATTCGCCCCGATGCACGCTTCCCAACTCGCGGAGCTGGCCGTCGATCATGGCCTTGCCGCCCGATAGTTCCACGCCTTGAATCGGGAATAGAAAGCGTGTCATGACGATATAAATGATGGGCAGGAATATGGCGGCTAAGGAAACGCCGATGGGCAACCAGCCGGCGAAGCTGAAGTCGCTTCGGTAAGGCTCGGCGATGCCATCGCGGAGAAAGCCGATCAGAAAAGCGTTGGTGGGTGTGCCGATGATCGTCATGATGCCACCCACGCTTGCCGAATAAGCGATGCTGAGCAGCAGGCAGGTGCTGAAGCTGTCGATCCGCGCCTTTTCACTTGCGCTCGACTGCGGCGTTTGCTGGCTGCGGAGCAGGCCGATGGTGCTGATCGCAATCGGCAACATCATGGCGGTGGTGGCAGTGTTCGATACAAAGGCGCTGAGCACCGCCGTTACCGACATAAAGCCGGCTATCATCCGCGGTGCCGTGGTACCGATTAGCCGCAAGGTCATCAATGCAATGCGTTTACCGAGTCCCCAGCGTTCCATGGACATGGCAAGAATGAAGCCGCCGAAATAGAGAAAGATCAAGTGGTCGGCATAGGGGAAGGCTGCTGCTTTGATGTCGCTGGCACCGAGCAGAGGGAACAGAACCAGCGGCAAGAGCGCGGTCGCGCTGATATCGATTGCCTCGGTGAGCCACCACACTCCCATCCAGATCATGACCGCCAGGGTCGCACGACCGGCCCAGGAAAAGCTCTGTGTGGTCCCGGAGCCAGAGACGACTTGTTGTTCGACGGAGCTCGTCTCGCCAGGAACTGTGAGACTATCTTTGAGTTGATAACTGTCGGGCAGCCAGAACAGGCAGGCTATGGCCAGAATAGGGCCTAGAAAGAAACCGATCCATTGAACCCTGAACTTCTTAGAATCTTCTTGCATCTGCGGAGCTTGTTGGGATGAGAGGTGGCAGGCGCGAGTTCCAAGCGACCAGTTTAACCCAATTTGGGCAAGCTTAGGGCTGTCGGCTGCCGCAGCCACGAGCATCACGGGTTCAGGGAGATGCGGCGGATCGCTTGTATTCTCTTGCAGCAAGTGCTCTGACGCATCGTGCAAAGAACAACTGCCGTGTTGCCGTCATCCCGATTGCAGCGACTTGTAGAGTCTTTCACGCGTGTTGCATGTGGGGTAGATCCAAAAATCTTATACTAAGCGTCGCTCTGCGAGTTTTTCCATTCACGCCCGTATTCATCGAACCGCAATCCTAAGGCAATGAGATTTCAAGAATTCAAGCAACTCATTCGAAATGGAGACGTGGAGCAAGTTCGATTGGCACTGGATGCCAATCCCGATTTGTTGAATGCTCGCGACCTGTCCCCCGATGCCTGGGAAGAGCGCACGGCACTGCACTGTGCGGCAGGTCATGCACAACTCGAGATCGTCAAACTCCTGGTGGAGCGCGGGGCAGAAGTTTACTCGCATCCCGGTAGCAGCTATCCGGCAATATTCGTCGCGGCCCAATGCCGGTATTTTTCCGATCGCCCCAATGCCGAACCGATCATTGACTACTTCTTGAATGAGATTCCGGACAAAGCCGAGGGAACCTTGGCGACGGGGGCGACGATTCATATTGCCGCAAGACTGGGCTTTACTGAAATCGTGCGCCGGCATCTGGAGATGGATCCACTGGCCGTCCATCAACGCGGTAGATTGGGTGATACTCCCCTGCATTGGCCCTGTCACAACGGGCATGTGGAAATTGTCAAGATGCTGCTCGACGCCGGGGCGCATATCGAAGCCGATGAATTGAATTGCTATGGTGGTAAACCGCTTCATTGGGCCAGTGAGCACGAGCCGGAAGTTGTGCGGCTGTTGCTGGAACGCGGTGCCCGAGTGGATTCTGAAAACATACGCGCGGAGTCCAAGTTCTATGGGATGACGCCTTTGCAGATGAACGCATTGCAACGTGAGGATTGTGTAGAGGTCACGCGTTTGCTCTTGAAAGCCGGAGCTGACGTCCATCGAAAGCGAGACGGTCAAACCGCTTTGGACATCGCCCAGTCCCAGGGCAATGCCAGGATTGCTGCCGAGTTGAGCGCATCGATGAATCGCTCGGCGGAAGTCAGCAGCGACCGAAGGCTGACTCGCATACGTCGCCCATCTGGCTTGATGCCCCGACCGGAAGATGGTCACAAGGGAACCTTTGGGACTGCATGCGTGGTGGCTGGCAGCCGTGGAATGTCAGGTGCTGCCTGTCTGGCAGGCCAGGCAGCACTGCATTCGGGCGCCGGTCTGGTGACAGTAGCCACTCCAGTATCCGTGGTCGAAGTGGTTGCCGCATCGCATCCTTCCTTGATGACTGTTCCGCTTGCAGAGCAAGATGGCAAGGCTTGCGGTGAGTCCTGGAAGGATCTGCAAAAAACCTTGGCACGAGCGGATGCGGTCGCGGTTGGCCCGGGATTGGGGCAGAGTTTCGCTGTTCGAGCATTGGTGCATAAGCTCTATAGTCAGCTAGAAGTGCCCGTTGTGCTGGACGCGGATGGCTTGAATGCTTTTTCGGAATCCGCGGAGTTATTGAAGATCCGCAACAACAACGCACCTCGCGTGCTGACACCGCATTTGGGCGAATTCGCACGGCTGACCGGCAAAACCATTCCCCAAATAACAGCCAACCGACAAGAACTGGCAGTGGCATATGCCGAACAATGGGATGTGGTGCTGCTGTTGAAGGGGCCTGGAACCATCATCACGGATGGAACCCGATTGGCGATCAATACAACTGGCAACTCGGCATTGGCAACGGGCGGTTCGGGCGATGTTCTAACGGGTATGATTGCGGCTTTGCTCGCGCAAGGCATCGAAGCATTTGATGCTGCCTATCTGGCTGCCCACGTTCATGGGCTGGCCGGAGAGGTGGCCTCGCAATGCAACTCGCTGTCCTATGTCACTTCGGTCGAGATTCTGCAGGGCCTGAATGAGGCTTGGAAATCGGTCGCGGCAGGCTGATACTAACTGGGCACCGTCACTTTCGATAAAACTCTTGGCAAATCCTTGGTTAAACGTGATAACACGATTTCTGGTGGAGTGGTGCCTAAGCCCTTCGAAAACCGGGGCTAATGCCCTTACGGCTAATCGAAAGTGGCGCTGTCCAACTGAGAACCTATCCGACAACCATGAGCCGCTTTGGCGTTAGCCGCGGTTCTCTTTGGTTGTCGGATAGGTTCTAGATCGTAGATAACCTGCATGTGCGTGGCTGTGAGTAACCCAGCATCGGGGCTGGACCAGCGAATAAACTTCTGTGTAAATCACCAGAGTGCGAGGGATTGGATGCAATTGAGATTTGGTAGCAGCCTTGCCGGCTGCTTGTTGTTCGCTTTTTTTCCGGTGTCCGCCCAGTCCCAAGAGTTGGTGCCCGAAAAAGCGGCAGGGGCATTACGAGTCGCGACCTACAACGTCTCGCTCAATCGGCCTGAGGAGGGTGGTCTGACTCGGGACTTGTTGCAAGCCGATGAGCAGGCTTGGGCGGTGGCCAGTGTCATTCGGGCCGTACAGCCAGACGTCCTGCTGATCAATGAACTGGATTACTCGGCGGCGGAAAACAATGCGATGCTATTTCGCGAGCGTTATCTCGATGCAGAGCGCGAAGATTTGTTGGGTGGCAAGCCATGGAGCATGCCCCATGTTTTCAGTAGTGAGGTGAACACTGGAGTTCCCAGTGGCCTGGACTTGAATCGCAACGGGAGCGTGACGGATCCCGAGGATGCATGGGGCTACGGACGATTCCCCGGCCAATATGGAATGGCCGTTTACAGTCGTTTTCCATTGGACGAGCAGCAGATCCGATCGTTTCGCTTGTTTGCTTGGGCCGAGTTGCCGGGTGCCTTGAAGCCTCAGGCGGAAGGCGAGCCGCCCTATTACGAAGAAGCGGTTTGGCAGCGTTTGCGTTTGAGTTCCAAGAGTTTCTGGGACGTTCCGATACAGACGCCCAAAGGTGTGGTGCATGTGTTGGCCAGTCACCCTACTCCGCCAGGCTTCGATGGCGCCGAGGATCGGAATGGCTGTCGCAATCACGATGAGATTCGATTGGTTCAGTACTACATTGAAGGCTCAACGGCCATTCGCGATGATCAGCAGCTGGGCTCTGGCATGAGCGATCAGGACAGCTTTGTCATTCTCGGTGATTTGAATTGCGATCCCGTAGATGGGAATAGCTTCCATCAGGCGATCCGCGACTTGATTTCACATCGCCGAGTGGCTCAGTTCGATCCTCCAGTCAGTACCGGAGCCGTTCAGGCGGCCAAAGAACAAGGCCAGGCAAATCGCAGCCATCAAGGAGACGCGGCTCAAGATACGGGGGACTTCTCGGATCGCAGCGTTGGTAATTTGCGGGTCGATTACGCCTTGCCCAGTGCGAATTTCGAAGTGCTGGCGACCGGCGTGTTTTGGCCTGCTCTGGATGACGTAGCCTCTCAGCAGCGTGAGGCGGTTCGGCAATGCATGGCTGCGTCGGATCATCATCTGGTGTGGATTGATATTCGTTAGTAAAGCTTCGGCCAGGGGTAACAAGAAAGGTGTATTTGGGAAAAGGTATTGAGCGCAGGAATGGCTGCGGGCATTAACAAGCTATCCGGAAGCCATTAGCCGCTATGGCATCCGCCGCGGTTCTCTTCGGTTTTCGAATAGGTTCAGAATGCGAAATGCCGACAGAGCCCTTGCGGGCTATTGCTGCCCGACGCCTTTTCCACGATCCATCGGAGTTGGGCTTGCTGAGTTGGGCTGGGCGTCTGATAACTAACGGGTCGACCTGTGGCTTGCATCAGTGTTTCGCGAGCAAAGAGAGGCCGTCTGGATGGCTCGGCCACGCCGCGGTTGACAGGAACTTGACCAGCCCGGCTTTCTTCAATTTTGATACAGACAGCTGAATATAGGGAGATCACAGTGGCTCACCGCAGCAAGGGGCGATACGCCGCATGCATTCCGTTTTTTCTTGGTTTGGGAGTACTGATGTCGATAACAGGAGAGATGGCGGCTCAAGAAAACGCAGGTTTGCCCGCAGGCGTGAAACCGGTGACTGCGGTCGAGGGGATTGCCGAGTTTGAGCTTGCTAATGGGGCCCAAATATTGCTGTTTCCCGACGATAGTAAATCCAAGGTGACCGTCAACATGACGGTCTTCGTGGGGTCTCGGCACGAGGGCTATGGTGAGGCTGGCATGGCGCACTTGCTGGAGCACATGCTTTTTAAGGGCACGCCCTCGCACGAGCAGATTCCGCAAATCTTGAAGAACCGCGGAGCGGAGTTCAATGGAACCACTTGGCTCGACCGCACGAATTACTATGAGACACTTCCGGCGACCACGCCTGAGGAGGCTGCGGAAAACCTGGAGTTTGCGATTCGTTTAGAAGCCGATCGGCTCGTAAACAGCTACATCCGCGGAGAGGACTTGGCTTCTGAAATGACCGTTGTCCGCAATGAGTTTGAGCGCGGTGAAAACAGTCCACGCCGCGTGCTGATGCAGCGGATGCAGTCGCTGGCCTACGATTGGCATAACTACGGTCGCAGCACGATTGGGAACCGCTCGGATATCGAACGAGTGCCCATCGATCGACTGCAAGCTTTCTATCGCAAGTTTTATCGCCCGGACAACATCATGTTGGTGGTGGCCGGCAAGTTTGATCCGCGTCAAGCACTTGAATTGGTAGCCAAGTATTTCGGAATTCTTGAACGCCCCTCGACGCCCTTGGATCGGACTTACACGACCGAGCCTGCCCAGGATGGAGAGCGTTCGGTAGTGCTACGCCGGGTCGGCAATACGCAGCTGGTAGGCAGCATGTATCATGCCCCCAGCGGTGCCAATCGAGACTATGCAGCCATTGAGATGTTGGCTTACATTTTTGATGCTCAGCCAAGCGGTCGGCTCTACCAAGAGCTGGTCGTTCCGGAACTGGCCACGGAGGTATCCACCATGTCCATGGCCCTGCATGATCCCGGAATGATCATGTTCATGGCTCAAGTTCCGACTTCGAAGTCGATCGAATCGGCGCAGCAAACGCTATTGCAAACCATTGAAGGTGTGGCGGACAAACCGATTACGCAAGAGGAACTGGAGCGGGCCAAGCGTCAATTTTCCAAGGACCGTGAACTGCGTGCCACCAATACTCAGCGGCTGGCCATCGAGCTCAGCGAATGGGCCGCCCAAGGTGATTGGAGGCTGTACTTTCTATTCCGCGATTTCGTGGAAAGCCTCGAGCCGGAGGAATGCACGCAGGCTGCTCAGAAATATCTGACTCGCAATAACCGAACCGTCGGTCTGTTTGTGCCGGCGGAGCAGAGTGAACGCGTTGAAATTCCGGCCAAGCCCAACTTGCAGGATTTGCTGGCTGGTTACGAGGGACGCGAGGAAATTCAGCAGGGTGAGGCCTTTGATCCTTCGCCAATGTCCATCGAGGAGAGAACCCTGCGTGGCGAGTTGGATTGCGGTCTGAAGACAGCCTGGCTTCCCAAGAAGACGCGTGGCAGTACCGTCAATTTGTCCATTAACCTGCGGTATGGTAACGAGCAATCATTGCTGCCCTACCGAGCTGCGTTGGAATTTCTGCCTGAGATGCTGATGCGCGGCACGCAGAAATTGGATTACACCCAGTTGCAAGATGTGCTGGACGAACTCAGAGCTGTCGTCAGCACGTCGGGGACCAGTGGACTGCTGACATTGACGCTTGATACCAAACGCGAATACCTAGCGGACATTGTACCGCTGCTTGGCGAGATCTTGCGACAGCCCAGGTTTGACCCCGCTGAATTGGAAATTCTTAAGCGACAGGCGATCACGAACATCGAATCCTCGATGACGGAGCCGACGGCACTGGCCTCCGTTGCAGTGCTGAGGGCTCTCGCTCCCTACGAGCCCGACAATATGCGCTATGTCCCAACTTTGGAAGAACGCATTGAGCGAATTCGTAGCGTCCAGATTGAGCAGATTGAAGAACTGCATGCAACGCAGCTGAGTTCACTGCATGGTGAAGTGACCGCGGTGGGTGATTTTGATCCACAAGAACTGGCCGAGATGATGGACGAGGCATTGGCGGGATGGAAGTCCGAGGTGGAATTCGCTCGCATACCGACCGATGCCAATACGCAAGTCGCTGGCATGCTGAAAGAGATTGTGACGCCCGACAAGGCGAATGCTCTCTATTACGGTAGCGAACAGATCGCGATGCGCGACGACCATCCCGATTATCCCGCATTGGTCGTCGGGAATTACATACTGGGTGCCAGCGCACTTTCCTCACGGCTCGGTAATCGTGTTCGTCAAAAGGAAGGCTTGTCTTACAGCGTCGCATCGGGTCTGAATGCACATCCAATCGACGAACGAACGGTCTTTACCGTGTTTGCCATCTGCAATCCAGAGAACAAGGACAAGCTGATCAAGGTCATTCGAGAAGAAATCCTGTTGCTGCTGGAGGGAGGCATCACTGAGGAAGAGTTGGAGGCTGCCAAGCAGGGAATACTGCAGAGTAGTCAGCTGGAACGCACGCGTGATAACGTTCTGGCGTCCATGCTGGGAGGCACCATCTTCGCCGATCGCAATATGCAGTATTACGCAGACTTTGAAGAGCGGGTCGCCAAATTGAGCAGTAGCCAAGTGAACGAGGCATTGCGGAAGTTCATTGAACCCGATCGTTTGGTAATATGCTTGGCTGGCGATTTTAAAAAGTAAGTTGCTAGATGCTAGAAAAGCCGGGAGAAAGAAGAAGTGGCTAGCGGCTAGAAGCTAGTGGCTAGAAAAGCCGAAGAGAGTCGGTTTCAGGCAGCGGACAAGGCCAGAAGAGGGCCACGTAGCGAAACTCGTGGAGAGTTTCGGTCGACAAGCGGCATTGCAAGCCCATAAAAAGCCGAGCCTCAGGTCTCAGTTCTCGGGTCTCGTGCTTTCCAGTGCAGAATGTGCTTCGTGGATATTTCATGGCAACGCGTTTTCCTGTCGTCGCTTTGCGACTAATTCATTATGTGTCGCTTTTTCCCTCGGACTAAAGTCCGAGGCTATTTCCTGCCGTGCGTTCCGCACTGGGGAAAGTTGCTAGTTGCTAGTTGCTAGTTGCTAGAACTAAGACCCGAGTCACGAGACCTGAGACCTGAGACCTGAGACCTGAATTGAGCTTGGGGTTACTCACGATCGCATGGATTCTCGGGCCATTTGTGTTTGGGGTAACGCCCGCGGAGCTCTTTGCGCACAACTGGATAGGTGTTTTCCCAAAAGCTTCTCAGATCGTCGGTGATCTGCTGACAACGGCCGTTGGGAGCCAGCAGATGAAGTAGCAGTGGAATGCGGCCCCCGGCGATCTTGGGTGTGTCGAGGAGTCCAAAAAACTCCTGTATGCGAGCTTCTAATACGGGAGGCTTGCCTGTTTCGTAACGCAGAAGCACCGTACGCCCAGTAGGCAGCTGGTAGCTCTCAGGGGCATGCTGTTCGAGTTGCGTTCGCTGGTGCTGATCAAGCAATCCCATCAAGGTGGGCTTCCACGGAATTTTTTTGGCTTCGGCGATCGACTTGATGCCGTAGCAATAGGGAGCCAGTAGTTGTGGTAGATCCGTTGGTGCCAGAGACGGCAATTGCAATTCAGGCATGGCTGCATTGAGCCAATTGACGCGGTCGATCCAGGCATGCAATTGCTTGTCCTTTGCCGGCAGCAGCCTGTTAAAGTTTTTCGCCAGCTGTTCCGCCAGGAGCTGAGCGGTTTCCTCGTCGTCGGGTGTTGATATGGGCTGCTCGCGGATCACCAAGTCATGCCAGCAGGTGCGTTCGCGACTAACAACGGAGCCGGTCGTTGGATTGAAAAAGCGATGGATTTCTTCGGAGAGCAAATTGCCTGGCAACCATGCGTCATCGATGGCGGAGGCCATACGAACTTGTGCTTCGCTCCCCCGACCATCTACATGAATGGCCAGGAAGAGATCGCCCCTGGTCACGCCGCTGCCGGCTGCAAGTTTCACTCCACGACCGCCGACCATGACTCCCCGCGCATCCCCTGCAGCTCGGCGCTTGCACAAGCGGTCCGGGAAAGCGCTCAGCAGGGACCATTGCAGCTCCGTGCCTTCGAGTTCACCGGCATGTCGACTCGCGTCGATGCTCCCCAATTCATCCACCAGTATGCGTTCTAATTGAGCTGCAACTCGCAGCGCGTTGCGGGCCGCCGAATGATGCATGGTTCCCAGTTCGCATTCGGAGCGTCCCGTTGCTTGGAACTGTTTCAGGGCGTCCACACGTTGCGCGACATCGCAATCCCAGCTTTGCTGGCCGTAGTTGGTCGGTCCTCGCGGATTCGCATGCGGATGCCCATGGCGTTGGATGATATCCCGTTCGCTCAGGATCGCCGCGGCCAGCGATGCGGTTTGTGGGATGCCCAGCTGATGACCGGTAACCAGCAACTTAGCCAGTCGCGGGTGTACGGGCAGTCGCAGCATCTGTTGGCCGAGTTGGGTGGCTTTGTGGTTCCGCACCGCACCCAGCCAATCGAGCAGCTGAAGGGCTTGTTCGATGGACTCGGCGGATGGTGGTGAGAGCCAGGGGAACTGGCTGACTTCTTGTTCACCCCAGCAAATCAGCTGAAGCACGGGGCCCACCAAATCAACACGACGGATCTCCGGGTCCAATTGAGCGGGACGGGCGCGTTCCGCCAGACGATCCCAAGACCGATAGCAAACACCGGTAGCGGTCCGCCCTGCCCTGCCCGTTCGCTGAGTTGCGGAAGCCATGGAAATGGGCTCCAGCATCAGTGCGTCCAGTCCAGATTCAGGATCGAACCTTTGAACTCGCGCGTATCCGCTATCCACGACCACGCGGACTCCGTCGATGGTTAACGAAGTTTCGGCGACGTTCGTGGCCAGAATAAGCTTGCGTTGCAAGGCGGGTTGCAAGACTTGGTCCTGGTCCTCGGCTCGCATGTCACCGTAAAGCTGCAGAATCAGCCAGTCCTGTTTGCTGGCGTCCGTTTCCAGTAGACGAGCAGCTTGTTGGATCTCGCCAACCCCGGGCAGAAAGACCAGACAGTCTCCTTGGGATTCATGCATGGCATCGACGGTCAGCTTGGCCGTCGATTCTACGATCTGTCTAGGCAGGCTGCGTCTGCCGGCTGGCGAGGGTTGTGATCGAAAGTTGGCGTAGCGAATATCGACGGGAAAAACATTCGCATCCACACGGATGACAGGCGGATTCTGGAGATAGTCTTGCAAGGATTCACTGTCGAGCGTGGCCGACATGACCACAATTCTGAGATCCGGACGCAGTTCTAATTGAATGCGACGCAACATACCCAGGATCAAGTCGTAATCCACGGATCGTTCGTGAAATTCATCCAGCAGCACGCAACGCACGTGCTCGAGTACGGCGTCACTCTGCAGTTTTCGGAGCAGTATCCCGGGCGTAACGCACAGCAATTCTGTACTCGCTGACTGACGGCTATCGAATCGAATCTGATAACCGATGCGATCTCCAAGTTGGTTACCAGACTCGGACGCTATACGCTGAGCCGCGGTACGTGCGGCTAGCCGTCGAGGTTGTACCAAGAGCGTCTTTTGTGCCGCATCGCCTTGGAGCAGAGCTGGCGCGACGCGGGTTGTCTTTCCTGTTCCGGGGGGAGCTTCGATGATGACGCACGGGTGATCGCATACTGCCTGTCGAATCTCGGGCAGATAATTGTCGATGGGGAGCTCGAGCACGGAAGCCACAGCTAGGGAAAAGAATCAATTCGGGTAAAGGGAAAAACTGAACGGCGAGACTAAGAATCTATCCGAAAACGATTAGCCTCATGGGCATTAGCCGGCGTTAGCCGCGGTTCTCTTCGGTTTTCGGATAGGCTCCAACGGTGGTTCGTTTGGGAGCAGAGCTTGCCGGACAGGCCTTGGCAGCCACTAACTTCAACGACCTTGCACGCGTGCGCCCAGTCGTTCTGCCAGTCGAAGCAAGGTCGTGCTGGCGTCGCCCTCAGCCAATTTGGCTTGGATGATCTGTACGCAGCTTCGATCATTCCAGGCTTGCTGCAAGACATCCGCAAATTCACCTTCGGTAGTTACCAGATAGCCCTTGCCGCCACCGTAAACCTCGGGCAGCTTGTAATAATTCCATGGAAGAATTTCATTGTACTCCCAGTCACCGGCGTGCAGGTAGCGTTCGGTCCCGTAGCCATGGTTGTCCAGAATGATCAGAATCGGCGAGTCGCCTCTGCGAATCAAAGTCGAAAGCTCCTGGCCGGTCATCTGGAAAGCCCCATCTCCGCAAATCGTTATGATTCTCTCGTCGGGTCTGGCCACACAGGCGCCGACGGTAGCAGGTACACCGAATCCCATGGACGTGTAGTAAGCTGGACTGATGAAGTCCGTGCGTTCGTGGACGACCAGTTCCGTGGCGGCAAACAAGGAGTCGCCAATATCCGCCACCACGATATTCTCCTTACCCAGGTAGCCGTTGAGAATCTTCATCATGCGGCTCACTCGCAGCGGCTCATCGGCTGAGACCTCAAATGCTTCCGCTGCGGGGTGGAATTCAGCTGGGACGGGCCTCAGTCCGGGTTGCGGCTGGCTCTTTGTAAGACCCTCCAAAAAATCCTGGAGGGGAATGTTGTGATAGTGATGATGTGAAATTTGTAGTTGCTCGCTGGTGACGTAGATACACTTCTTGAGATCCAAGTTGGCTGTGTAAATGCCCAAATTGATGTCGGTCATGAAGGTGCCTAGCAGCAGCACGCAATCGCTGTCTTCCACGAACTCGGTAACTGCGGCCCGACCCAGTGCGCCTTCATACAATCCCACGTACAGCGGATGCGTTTCGCGAACAACGCTCTTGCCCAACATGGTTGCAGCCATGGGTATCTTGGCTTGCTCGGCCAGCTGTAGTACTTGATCTTGCAGTCCAAAGCGGTGGATCTCGACGCCGGCGATGATGATCGGCTTTTGGGATTGGTCCAGCAATGTCTTGGCCTCGCGAATGGCTTCGGCCAATGCGTCTGGATCCACATCCAGTTTGGGCCGGCGAAATCCTTGGGCCGTGGGCGGCACGACGTGCACCATGTCGCGGGGGATTTCAATGTAGACAGGGCGTTTGAAGCGGTCGCAAGCGTCCAAGACGCGCTCAATTTCAGAGAAAGCCGTTAATGGATCGCTCAGCTCAGCGCCGGCGATGCACAGTTTTTCGAACACGTCCATTTGGGTGCGGAATTCGCGAACCTTATGGTGCAACAAAGGATTGTTGACACGTTCGTTGATTCCAGGTGCACCGCTGATGACCACGACGGGAGACTTTTCGGCGAATGCACCGGCCACGCTATTGCAGACACTCAGTCCACCCACGCAGTAAGTAATGCACAGCGCCCCCATGCCGTTGATCCGCGCGTAGGCGTCCGCCGCGAACCCAGCACAGTCCTCTCGCGTGCTGCCAACCACATTGATGGGGCTCTCTTCCAGCATGCTGTAAAACGATAGAACGTAGTCGCCTGGAATGCCGAAGATGTCCTGGATGCCGTAGTCCTGCAGACGATTTATCAGGTACTGACCAATCGAAAGATCAGCAGATCGTCGTTGTTGCGAGGGCATGGTGGACTCCAATGAATAAAAAAATGGTTTGATGTGCTGTGGGCGTCGTCTGGACGCTATGGACTGGAACGCCGATGTCAATGACTCGAACCAAGCATTCCTGAGCATGCTGAAGCCCTGTTCGATCAATAACTGTCGCCACCGAAGCTACGGAAAACGCTACTTTCGCGGGAGCGAAAGGCGACTATCCAACAGCGTCTATTTCTTCGCGGCGTGTGGGAAATCAAAGTACGAAGGCCGCACACGCCGCCAAGCATAATATCAGCGCAATTAGAAAAGCTGCCAAGATGCCGCTTACTTGCCAGAACAGTCTTTGAGCGCGAACTACTTCCTCCAATTCTCGCCAGGTGGGTTGTAGCGATGCCCTCTCGATCCAGTAGCTAAGTTGCCACAGGAAATGCGATGGTATGGCGAAGACAATCGCCGCCAGTACGTAGGCTGCGGAACTGAAGAAGAAGCCGGTTCCCGAGGTGGTAGACAGAAATCCGCCAAAGATCATAAAGGCCGAAACAAACGCGAAGAGAGCCGTCAGCAAAAACCCCAGGAGCGAGAAAAAAAGCACCCAGCCTCGGGTTTGCTCCAGCAAGTGCATGATAGAATCTGGTACGCGGCTATCGGAAGCGGAACGCCCATCCAGATCGATTCTGGTCTTCGGGTCCCAATGGCTTTCAGAATGAATACCGTACGGGTTGTTGCTGATGGCCATGTCGGGTTACCGATCGTTGGGAAACCATTGCTGGGATAGTGAGCAGGCGCCCTTCGAGGCGGCTCGCAGAATCGTATCGCGTTGACACGCGTTGCACCCGAGAATTACAGCGTCGCCCGTGCCGCGTGCACTCACCCCAATTATTTCGACATCGACCTCAGGATGCAAACACCCATCACACGGCTACCACAGGCAGGGCCGGTTGGGCATCTCTTTGGCGATTGGCTTGTATGGCGAAGCTCTCCAACTTGGGGTCAACCAGCTGGTAAAACACGTCTCGTTGTCGCGGCTCAAAGCCCAGTTCCTGGATGGCTTCGCGAATTTGATCGAGCGTCAGGTAGTGCACTGTTCCAGCCTCGGCCACCACATTTTCCTCGAGCATCAGGCTGCCCATATCGTTGGCACCGTAGAGCAAGGAGAGTTGTCCGATCTTCAAGCCCTGGGTGACCCAGCTACTTTGAATATTTTTGATGTTGTCCAGATACAGTCGCGAAACCGCCTGCGTGAGCAGATATTCGAAAGCTCCCGAGGGCGGAATGTGCGACATGTCGGTATGGTCCGGTTGAAATGTCCAGCAAATAAACGCTGAGAATCCACCGGTTTCATCTTGTAGTTGTCGGATGCGTTCCAAGTGCTCGATGCGTTCTTGCAGCGTTTCGACATGACCGAACATCATCGTGGCCGAGCTAATTCCCCCCAGCTCGTGCCAAACCCGCATCACATTCAGCCAATCGTCGCTGAGCACTTTGCCTCGGGTAATCTCTTTCCGCACGCGGTCCACTAGAATCTCGGCCCCCCCACCCGGCAGGCTGCCCAATCCCGCAGCTTTTAACCTCTCCAAAACGGTGCGCAGCGGAAGTTTGTTGACTTTGGTGAAATGGTAGATTTCAGGCGGACTGAATCCGTGAACGTTGACATCAGGAAAATGCTGCTTGATGTCTGTCAAAAGTTCTTCGTACCATTCCAATTTGAAATGCGGGTGCAAGCCTCCTTGCATCAGGATTTGATTTCCCCCTAGGGCTACCGTCTCTTCAATCTTTTTCAGCAGTTCAGCCCGAGGAAGCACGTAGCCTTCTTCGCTTTTAGGCGAGCGGTAAAAGGCGCAGAAGTCGCAGACCGCCGTGCAAATGTTGGTGTAATTGATATTCCGATCGATGTTGTAAGTACGGAAGTTTTCTGGATGCAGGCGGCGGCTGACGTGATCGGCTGCATTGCCGATGGCGGTCAAGTCCCGGCTCTTAAGAAGCTCAAGGCCCTCGTCCGGGGAAAGTCGCTCTCCGTTGGTTGCTCGGTCAAGAATGCGTTTGATCATAATGGTTGCAGAGAGAGTTGAGAGCTGCTGCTAGGGATGAGGCCAAGCTCGATTGCTTCACCGCGAAAACGATCCAAGGCAAGCAGCTCAGATTCTCCTAAATGGAAGTAAAGCTGTTCACTAAAGTATTTTTTGCAGTCGGATGCCGTCAAGTCATGGTGACTGGCGTAGGTGGCCACCAGCTGATCCAAGTTTGTCAGGCCGTCGTCGCGACATTCCTGCAGTCGGGTTGCAACGTCGGGTGCCAAGGCCGAGTTATTGGTGACCCACATGGCGAACACGAAGGGCAGTCCCGTTTCTCGATTCCAGACTTCGCCCAGATCCCAAACACTGTGGAACTGAGATTCGTCGACTTGCATCGCTCGATCGCCAATAATCACCACGGCGTCGGCTGTTTCGGCCATAAAATCTTGATTGATTCCCAAGTTATGCACTTCAGGCCGAATACCGAATCGTCGTGCAAGCAACACCCGCGCCAGCACCACACTGGTTCGTGAACCCTCGTCTAGCGCCAAACTGCGAACAGCCGCTGGCGGTCGGCGAAAAAGGATTCTGACGCTCCGCACCTGGCCGTGGCAGGCGATGCAGGCGTCGGAAACAATGCTCCAATCTTGGCTTCTAAGAAATTCAACGGAGGGAATCAAAGCCACATCCAACTTATTCTCTCGCAGCTGGTCGGCCAGGCGACTGGGAAGGTCCAGCACCAATTCCGCCTCGGGAAATCGCTCCTGCAAGCCGTGAATTAATGGCTTGGTGTTGAGGTAGGAAACAGCACCCATTCGGAGTGGCATCGGACACCGCTTGTTGGCTGGCAAAATGGAACGATTGAAACGGATGAATAACAACTCTCCAGCTTACTTATCCCTCCCAAGCGGCTCGCATGATGTTGAAAGCCGGGGGCTATGGGGGGCTGCGGATTGGCCGAGCAATACTGGAACCTAATTCCCTTCCGCTGCTTGGAAAACCGTCAATTAGGGGGAAATCTTAACAGGAAGCCTGCCTCTGCACAGGACCAACTGCGACTGGTCCAACATCCCAAAGGCATGGCCCAACGTTCTTACGTCTGCAACACCCTGTACGGCTGGCCGTAGGACGCGTACCGTGACTCCCATCTGTTTGTGCCGCCCTTTCAGGGCTTTTCGGTGTGATTGGCTACGATCCCAGGGCGGCGCTCTGCGGCTTCGCCGCGACGCTCTGCCCTGGGCTGGTATGTTCCAGGCCTTTCAGGCCGCTCTCGAACGCTGCATTGGTAGGCCGCCGAAGTGGTCTGCCCCGCAGCAAGTTGCCGAAGTGGTCTGCCCCGTAACGGATCCCTGGAGTACATGCATGATGGGGTAATGCATGATGGGGTATGCCCCCGACAAGGTTTGGTCGTTTGATGGGTGAGCCCGCAGGATTTCGCCCCGTAGGTGGCGCTACATACCAGCCCCGGGCAAGCGACTTCGGTTTTGCCGAAGGGAGCGTCGCCCGGGGTTAGAGGGTCCGCACCCCGCGGACGAAGGTTGGTGATGGTCCGAACGTGAGTTGTTCTTGAGTCCGCAACATCCCTGTACGGCTTGCCGCTAGGACGCGTACCCTGACTCCCATCGATTTGTGACGCCCTTTCAGGCAACGCTGTGCAGCATTTTGTGTCAAACGGTTCCCCCGAAAATACAAGCACGACGCGCCAGCAAGTGAGTTTCAGTCGCCATCGAGTACACACTCGCTAGCGCTTCGTGCTTGTAAATCCATGCAAAAATGCTGCACAGCGTTGCCTTTCAGGGCTTTTCGGTGTTTGATTTGGCCGCGATCCCAGGGCGGCGCTATGCGGCTCCGCCGCGACGCTCTGCCCTGGGCTGGTATGTTCCTGGCCTTTCAGGCCGCTCTCGAACGCTGCATTGGTAGGCCGCCGAAGTGGTCTGCCCCGCGGCAAGTTGCCGAAGTGGTCTGCCCCGTAACGGATCCCTCCCTGTAACGGATCCCTGAGGTAAATGCATGATGGCGTAAAATGCATCATGGGTATGCCCCCGACAAGGTTTGGTCGTTTGCTGGGTGAGCCCGCAGGATTTCGCCCCGTAGGTAGCGCGACATACCAGCCCCGGGTAAGCGACAGGATCCGTGTCTGCGTTCATGGTTCTTCGCACTGCTTATCGGTATACTTCAGCGGATCCCTGTGGGCGGCTGGCATAGGCCCCTGCCGGAATGCTGCTTGTCCGCCGCGTCGTTTGCGGTGTCCTAGACCTCGGCTACTCGGGACTAGGCTGCTGTATAGCGTTTGGCGGCTGCTGTGGCATTCAGGGCTGCGTGTGGCATTCAGGTGCTGTGCGGCGCCGAAGGCTTCAAGGAATTGGGACGCGACTGAATTTGGGGTGGTTCGGGTAGCGGGCAATCGGGCGTGGTGGGCTTCGTAGACATCTTCTGCAAGTTGCGGCATGGCAAGCAAAGAATCTGACTTCGAAATTCCCGAGACCAAGGTTTTTCAAGCGCAATTGGATCCTGAGGAGTGGGTGGACGCGTATGGAGACGAGTTTTATCGGTACGCGCGGTCCAGGCTTCGCGATTCGCAGGCAGCTGAGGAAGTCGTTCAGGAGACTTTTTTGGCGGGAATTGTGCATCAGGAAGAGTATTCGGGCCGCGGTTCGCAGAAAGCTTGGCTACACGCCATTTTGCGTCGCAAGCTGATCGATTTGCTGCGGAAACGGGCCAAGTTGGAGCAGTCTTGGGGAGGAGAAACGGATCCCACCGTGTTCTTTTTCGACGAGAAGGGGCGGTGGAAGCCCAATACTCTGCCGCAAGTTGGTCCCGACGACCGATTGAATACAAGCGAGTTGTGGTCGGTGGTGCAGAAGTGTCTGGAGCAGCTGCCCGCCGGCCAGGCGGATGTATTCGTTTTGAGCGTCATGGAAGAATGGACCAGCGAAGAAATTTGTAAGGAATTGCAGATTTCTTCGTCTAACTTATGGGTACGTCTACATCGAGCCCGTCTGAGCTTGGCGAGGTGCGTCAGTTTGAAGTGGCCGGCGAGTGACAAGATGAGTTTTTTCCATGACAAAGATGGATCATGACAAAGATTGACAGCGATTTAACGGCCTCGGAGCTGATTTCACGATCGATGAGTGGTGAGCTTTCGCGTGAGGAGTTGCGCGAGCTCGAAAGCTACAAATCACAGATGGACGCACAACAAACCGAGGCGGTCCAGGCCTTTGAATCGCTGACAGCTTGGATTGAGCGGTCTGCCGCTCAGGGCAAGGAAGATGTGAGCCGAGATTCCGATGGCCTCAGCGAGTTATCCAAGGAGCGGCTCAAGAGGGCGATTCGCAGCGCCCAACGCGATTCCTGGTCGGCTGGCAACGGCTGGCATGACACGGCCAGCAAAGTGGCTGAGACGCCGACTTCGTATCTCTCTCAGGATGCCACCGAGTCCGCCGATATTCGACAGGCGGTCAGCCGCTTCACGCTGCTCAGCAAGATTGGTGAAGGTGGGTTGGGTACGGTTTGGTTGGCTCGAGATGAAAGGCTGCGGCGCAACGTGGCCATCAAGGAGATGTCGCCCAAAGCGGCCGCTTCACCGAGATTATGGAGGCGATTTCAGCGGGAGGCCGAAATAACCGGTCACTTGGAGCATCCGAATGTTGTTCCGTTGTACATGAGTGGAGTTAATCCCGAGACGAAGATGCCCTTTTACGCCATGCGTTTTGTGGGCAAGCAGACTCTGGCTGAGGCCATTCGTGAATTTCACGCGAAGGTCAAGGCGCATGTGGATGAGCCGATCGATCTGCATCGATTGCTGAACGTATTTTTGAAAGTTTGCCAGGCCATTGCCTTTGCGCATTCGCGGGGCGTGATTCATCGCGATTTGAAGCCTGAGAATGTGGTGTTGGACAATTTTGGGCAAGTGATTGTCCTGGACTGGGGGCTGGCCAAGTTGGATAGTGATGGGGAGCTAGCCCTGCGTTTGTCGCTGGCCGGTGACGCAAGCAACGCCCATTTAAGCCAGACCATCGACGGAGATGTGGTGGGTACGCCGCTGTACATGTCTCCCGAGCAGGCGGCCGGCGATTTGGACAAGTTGGACGCTCGAACCGATGTTTATGGACTGGGCGCCATCTTATTCGCCATCTTGACTGGCAACGCGCCCCACGAGAACAGTCACCGTTCGGTGGATGGCAGTCTGCGGGTGGAGGAGTTTTTGAACTGCATAGCCGGTCGCGAAGCTCCCGATCCCCGCGCGGTGAATTCTGATATTCCGCATGATCTGGCCGCCATCTGCCAGCGGGCGATGGCTCGCGAAAGGTTCGCCCGTCATGCAACCGCCACGGATCTGGCTGCCGAAGTCGAGCGTTGGATTGCAGGCAAGCACGAAAAGGAAACGCGCTACGATGCCATGCGTTTGGCGGGACGCGATCTGAAGTCGCGATTGTGCGTCCAGCTTCGACAGTTAGGAACGAGTACTCAGTTCATGGTCGAATTGCCGCCGATCCAGGAACTGGTCGACAGTTTCGACGGCGATTCGGATGAGTACGCCATCTGGCGTGAGCGACTTTCGCAGATCTTGATTGCCCTTGCCCGTTCTAAGCCCAATGTGTCGGGATATAGCTTCAGTCGTCTGGCCGACGATCGCGTTCAGGAAATCGTGCGGGTTGAGCGGAGTCTGCATGACTTTTCCCACATTCGAAGCGTGCCGCAAAGTCGTCTGCGGAGCGGCGTGGCCAACAACTTTCAGCGGGCAGTCTTCGAGCAATATCCGGGCGACGGTGTGATGGATTTCGAATGCACGGCCTCGGGGGCAGTCCGCGTGACTTGCGGGGTGCCTGTCTTTGACGCGCGATCGGAAGAGCCTTTCGGATTGGTGGTGGCTGAGGCTGAGGTAGGCAATCTGGTTCGGCCTGAACTGGAGTTGATGGATACGCCACAACAGGTTTATCTGGTGGATGGTAGCGGCCACGTGATGTTTACCTCATCACGCGATACTTCGGCACTGAAAAAGATGGCCTCGGAAATCACCAGCAAATGGGACGAGATTCAAACGACCTTGGTGGATGGCTGCGAATACATGGACCCGGACCGCGAGGTGTACGCGAATCGGCTTGTCTTCCCGCAACGTAATAATTCCATCTACATTCTTCTGACCGCCAACTAACCCGCAAAATTTCTCAGCATGCCTGCCAACCTGACGCCTCAGTACCATCGAGCTGAAGCTGCCTATCGCGCGGCCGAATCACCGCAAGAGGAACTTGATTGCTTACAGCTCATGCTGCGCGAGATTCCCAAGCACAAGGGGACGGACAAGCTGCAAGCAGACCTCAAGGCGAAGATCGCCAAGGTCAAGGCCGAGGTGCAGAAGCAGGCGTCGAAACCCAGTGGTAAAACGGCGGCTAAAATCCCCAAGCAAGGAGCCGGTCGGATTGTTCTGTTGGGGCCACCCAATTGCGGAAAAAGCCAGCTTTTGGCGGCTCTGACACGCGCTCAACCCGAAATCGCCCCCTATCCGTTCACCACTCAGGCTCCCCTGCCAGGCATGATGGCGTATGAGGACTGCCCCTTTCAGCTGATTGATCTACCGCCCGTTACCGAAGACTTCATGGACCCGGCTACGATTGGCTTGATTCGTGGCGCGGACTTGGTGTTCTTGTTGGTGGATCTGGCTAGTGACAATCTCATTGAGGATACGCAAGCGGTTCTGGACCGCTTTGCGGCATCGAAAACTCGCTTGGGGCGAATTTCGATGCTGGATGAAGACGACATCGGAGTTAGCTACACGCAAACTCTGCTGGTCTTGAACAAGATCGATGATCCGGCGGCGGCAGAGCGACTGGCCTTGCTGGATGAATTTCTCGAACTGCCCTTCGAGCGCATGCAAGTCAGTGCCACGCAAGATCGGGGACTGCAAGAACTGCGAAAGTATGTCTTTGACACTTTGGAGGTAGTTCGCGTCTACACCAAACACCCCAAAGAAAAAGAGGCCGATCGTTCCAAGCCGTTCACAATTCGCAAGGGCGAGACCCTGTTTGAAGTCGCTCAAAACGTACATCGCCAGATGGCAGAAGACCTGAAGTCCGCACGAGTTTGGGGAAGTGCCGTACATGATGGCACGCTGGTTAAGCCAGATTACCAACCCGTGGATGGAGATGTCGTCGAATTGCACACATCGTGAGGGAATAGGACTCCGGCGGATGAATAACCCAGATATTGCCCGCGTCTTTGAAGAAATGGCCGACTTGCTCGAACTGCGTGGAGAGAACGCATTTCGTGTCAGAGCATACCGAAATGGAGCCAAGGCGATTCATGAACTCGCCGAGCCCGTGGCGGAAATCCTGGCTGATCCCGAGCGAGATCTCAAGTCTTACGCCGGGATCGGGTCGACTCTGGCGGAAAAGTGCGCGGTTCTCATCAAGCAGGGCAAGCTGCCGCAGTTGGAAGAGCTCAAGGCCAATACGCCTGAAGTACTGCTCAAAATGACACGCATACCAGGCTTGGGGGCCAAGAAGGCTATGGCACTGCAGAAGGAACTGAAATTGGAGACCTTGGAAGATCTCCGGCAGGCATGTGTCGACCAGCGCGTGCGAGCCTTAAAAGGCTTTGCCGCCAAAACTGAGCAACTGATCTTGGACGGGATTGCGATCGCCGAAGCCGCCTCACAACGTCTCAGGATCGACGAAGCGGAAAGGCTGGTGGAGCGACTGGATTTGCATCTGAAAGAGTGTCAGGCAATTGATCAACTGGAGTTTGCCGGCAGTTTCCGCAGAGGAAAGGAAACGGTTGGTGATATCGATATTCTGGTTGTCAGCCAGGATCATCAACAGGTGATGGATCGGTTAGCGGAGTTTCCCGGTCTGTTGAATGTTATCGCCCGGGGCGAGACCAAGATGTCGGTCCGCGTCGATGACCATTTTCAAGTTGATTTGCGAGTGGTGCCGGCAGAGTCTTTCGGGGCGGCCTTGCAGTACTTCACCGGGTCGAAGGAGCATAACGTGGCGGTCCGCGGCTTGGCTCGCAAGCTGGGGATGACCGTCAATGAATACGGCGTGGCCAAGCTCGACGATGGGCAGGAATATATCGCGGGCGCGACCGAGGAAAGTGTTTATGAAGCACTCGGACTGCGTTGGATTTCACCCGAGTTACGGGAAGGACGTAAGGAACTGGAGTGGGCGGCATCCGCTGAGGGCTTTCCGGAGCTGTTGAGCTTGGAAGATATCGTGGCCGATCTTCACATGCACACCACCGCCAGCGATGGCTCGCAATCCTTGGAGCAGATGGTCCAGGCCGCTCGCGAACTCGGCCGGACGCATATTGCGATTACCGATCATTCCAAACGCGTGAGCATGGCCAATGGACTCGATGAAGCCCGCTTGCTCGATCAGTGGAAGCAGATTGATGCGTTCAATACACGGCAGAAAGATGGCTTCCGAGTGCTCAAAGGTGTTGAGTGCGATATTCTGGAATCGGGCCCGCTGGATATAAGCGACGAAGTGCTGGCGGAAGCCGACTGGGTGGTGGCCAGTGTTCACTACGGTCAAAAACAGTCGCGACAAGCAATCACCGATCGCATCGTAGGAGCCCTGGCCAATCCTAACGTGCATACCATCGGGCATCCCACCGGCCGCTTGATCGGCTCTCGACCACCCTATGAGGTGGACATGGCGGCGGTTTTTCAGGCGGCCGCCGAATACGGCAAGACACTGGAGCTGAACGCCAATCCCAGGCGACTCGATTTGTGCGAGGAACATCTGATGCAGGCCGTGGCTCACGGCATTCCCATCACGATTAATTCCGACGCCCATTCGACAGACGGCATGCTCGTGATGCGCTACGGCATCATTCAAGCTCGACGAGCCGGCCTGTTGACGAAACAAGTCGTGAATTGTTGGCCACTGGAGGATTTGTTGAAGTGGCTGGAGAAAAGAAGCTAGAAGCTAGAAGCTAGAAGCGAGAGGTGAGAAAAGCCGCGTAGCGAAACTCGTGGAGAGTTTCGGTCGACATGCGGCAATGCAAGCCCTTGAAAGCCAAGCCTCAGGTCCCACCTTTCGGATCGTAGGGGGCTACATCGGTAAGGCTACAGGCCATGAAAAGAGCCGATGTCCCTGAGAACATCGGCTCTTTAAAGATGTGGATCGTAAACGATCTGGTAGGGATGGTTCGCGCTACAGAACCTTGAAGTTCTCCAATTCCTTCATCTCACGCTGCACATCGGAACCGTCCGGAGTTTCATCCGAATCGCGTTCAAACCAGCTGTCCTTGAATTGGATGTAGCCGGGGCCGCCGCGCTTTCCTTGGTCCATGGCCACATTGGTGGTCAAGGCGATGACCGCATCGGCCATGGCGACTTCCGGATAGCAGCGAGGTTTGTTCGCGGGGTCCGGATTACGGATGCAGAAAGCCCAGTGTTCAATTTCCTCCGTGTAACCACGACTCACATCGTCTTGAGTGGCTGCTTTGGAGATGGCGGCTGCCGCGTAATTTCCGCTGGCCTGGGTATCCAACTGGTAGCCGCCCTTATCCTCCTTGACACTTACTTTCGCCGAAGTGTCAGCCTTCTGATAGAGCATGATTTCCTTTTCACGCTCAAGCACCAGAGTTCCCTTGGTTCCCATGACGACCTCGCCATAACCGCCGAATCCGTTGCCGTTGATAGTGGAGTAGGTAACGACGATCTTCTTATTCGGATCTTGGCTGTAGCCTTCGATGCCGGCACCCTTGGGTGGATAATTCTGCGCGGGATCGTAGTATCCCACATCGAAACGATCTTCGTACTCGGGTCCGGGGAATTCATACATGCAGTAGACATGATCTTCGGCTTCGCGGTCGATGGGGAAGATATGGCGTCCACCGACAGCATGCACGGTCAGCGGATGAGCCTTCTTGCCATCTTGCCTCAGGGCGGAGCAGAAAATGGTGGACGCATCCAACTGGTGGCTGCCCAATTCTGCCATCAGTCCACCGCCGGTACGTTGCCAGAGACGCCAGCGGCACAGTTCTTCCATAGCGGAGCGTACGCTGCCATCGGGCATCTTCATGTTCAGATAGCCGAAGTCTTCCGCGACAACGTTCTTGTCTTCGTCCCACTTCAGCCATTGATCACGTTTTTTCTCCAGTTCCATGATCTCTCTGGGATCGGTGGCCTTCGCCAAAGCACGCTCGTAGGCATTCAGTTGATCCATGATTCGGTCGACCATCTTTCCGTCCACCGATTTCTCGCCGCCCGGCAGAGGCATCTTCCAACTGTCGCTGCCTGGAAGATTGCCGCGGTGCCACTGAGCGCGAATATGGTGTAGTTGGCCCAGCAGACCGAATCTCAGCAGGTGCACGGCGTTATCGTAAAGAACGCTGTAATGCCGCTGGTGACCGGTTGCCAAATGGATCGGGTTGCCGTTCACGTCTTTGTAGACTTGAGCCGCACGCGCCATGGCCTTGCACTGAGCCACATTGTGAGCCATCAGCTTTTCGGTCAGCACGTGTTTGCCTTTCTTCATTGCCTGGATTGCAATGGGGGCGTGCAAGTGCAAGGGCAAGGCAATGATCACAGCCTCGATTTCTGGGTCATCCAGCAGTGCCTTGATCCCGCCGTTTTGTTGGTTGTAGATCTTGACGTTCCGCAGGGCTTCCGACTCGGAGCTGTAGCCGTATTGCTTAATCAAACCGGGACGGGCGGCCAGGGCGGCGGGGCTGGCCCAGTCGCCGTGAAAAGCCCGATGCCAGCTGCTCGGGCGGATGTCAGCAATGGCCTTGACTTGAACGTACTCCGGTGTGCAGCCACCAATCAGCACATTGCCCTCATCACCGGTGCCGATTACTCCAATCCGCACGGGATCTTGCACTTTGCCATAGCCAAAATACATGGCTCCCAGCCCAGCGCCTGAAACAACGCCCGCGGCGCCAACTCCCTTGATAAAATCTCGACGCGTAACGCCAACTGCTTCGTGAAAATTGTCTTTTCCGGTCTGCTTCTGTTCCGGTGTCAGAGCAAGCATGGCTGATCCTTTATCGCGAATAAAATGAAATGATTTGTCAGTGGTGAAGGTTGCTTACGTGGAGGCTAAAGACTCTGCTTCCCTGTGTTTATTGTGCCACCACGACCAAGGCAGGAAATCCAGACCCGCGTATCGACCCGCATCCGTACAAGCAAGAGTGATGCAAGCCAGACACTCGATCGCTTGATAGTAAGTGGGTTCTGAGCCCGGGTATCCGGGCATTTGAGACAGAATCACGCTGATCAAAAACAGTGCAGCTGCCCACGCCGCCAAGGGAGTGAGTAAGCCGATCATCAACAGGATGCCTACCACCATGTCGAAGATGGGAATGACTTGGTCTGCAACCCGAGCGCTCATAAGCCCCTCACCGGGCCGGGCGATGTGGAAGTAACCTGACTGACTGCGTTGCACGTCGGAGGCGATCGCGTTGAGTTCCCCTTCATATTGATTCCAAATGGCATCAATCGAACTCAATGCGGGCCGCACGGCGGAGAGGCGATCATTTTCGATTTTTTCCTTCTGCCCGCGGAGGCTGGAGACCTGCGTCCAGGTCGGCGAGTCTTTCATCTCTTCCACACGGTGAATGCCTTCCCAGAATTTGAAGATGTCCTCCTGCGAGTCGGCATAGACAGTGTTGAGCTTACCCACCCAACGCTCTCCCTTGTCATCCAAGCCAAAGTACATCTTGCGAAGCTCGGCAACTTCGTTCTGTTGGTCTTCGGTAAACTGAAAATGCTTGATCGCCCGCTCCGTCGCCTGATCCAGCAATCCATTCATTTTGGCTTGGTCCAAACGCAATTTCCCATCGTGGTCCCAGATCAAGCTCTTAAACTTGTCAGCCAAAGGCCCTTGCGAGGCGACTAAAAAACCCTGGGAAGAAAATCCGCTACCCCGCACCTTGGAGGCCCCCTCCATGTAGAAGTGCCAGCCAACTCCCACGCGAAGAGCGATCAAAGCCAGAATTCCGAAGATGGACAGTCGAGCGTAGTTGTGCATGGATTTCGAAGTGAAAAGGGCTAACGCGGGTAAGAGAACTCTGGCCGGCCTCCCCTACTCAACCGGCAGGCGGCTGGACAGTTCACGTTGCACGGAATGCCTGCCAAAGGTGGGGTTTGGGGAAGAGGGAGGTTTTATACAGCATACACCGCCCTGTTTAAATTATTGCCAAGATACCGCCGTTAGCCAAGTCTTTAAGGCGCCAAGAAGCAAACTCTAGTGCGGCAAAATGCAACGCTTGTCCCATTTTGCCGAAGGAAAATGCGACATCCTCACGCGATTTGCGGCAGCTACCCACAGTCAGAAAGGCAATTCGCAGCCCGCAGAACAAAAAATGGCCCGCTTGTTCCGAGCTCATCCAGGACGCTTCTAAGCTCAGGAGCGAACTCCCGAAAAATGAGAACGAAGCGTGCGCCAGCCTCTAATAACCTGCGTTCCAACGCACACGATTGCTCTGCATCAACTGCTTAGCTCTTCTCTGTTCGCGACCCAAATCCAATTCGGTCAAGCGGGCCAATCCAAGGTTATGCAACAACCTCTCGATGATCGATGCCCGATCGCATCCTGCTAACAGCAAGCCACGTGCCATCCGCGCAGCGAATGTCGATTGGCGGTCAGCAAGAATCGTTTCCTCGACGCGCACATTGCATTGACCTTGCAGCCTGGGCTTGGAGAATACCGACAATAAGCCAACCAGTGTTCCGAGTCGTGCACTGCACGATCGTTTCATTATGCGTCTGTGGAGGATGCCCGATCAGCATGGCCAAGAAATCGCAATCTCACGCAAGCAAGTCTTCAACGCTAAGCACCGGCGGTGAACCGATATCGAAAGTCGGGGCAAAGTCGACTGCTGGCAAGCGAAAGCCAGCCGGTAAATCCCGCACGAAGGCTGCCCAGGCTGTTCGCAAGGCACCACAGGCCAGGCCCCCGCGGGCACCCGGAGAAATTCGGTATTGGTTGGTAAAGAGCGAGCCAGACGTGTTCAGCATTGACGACTTGGCTAAGGCCCCACAGAAAACGACTTGTTGGGATGGAGTTCGCAACTACCAGGCTCGCAACATGCTTCGCGACGAAATGCTGGTTGGGGACCAGGTCTTGTTTTACCACAGCAACGCCGAGCCGCCGGGGATCGTGGGGGTTTGCAAAGTCGTGCAAGCGGGTTACCCCGATCACACCGCATGGGATCCGAATGACAAGCACTACGATCCCAAATCGAAGGCCGCAGCGCCTACCTGGTATATGGTGGATATCAAGTTGGTTAAGAAGTTCCGCAAGGAGTTGCCATTACCGGAGCTGAAGCAAGTCCCCGAGTTGGACGGCATGGTGCTTCTTCAACGCGGTTCGCGATTGAGTGTTCAACCTGTCGAGAAACCCCATTTTGAGCTGATCCTGGCGATGGGCTCAACAAAGTAGTGGAGCACCGTTGCGGCCACGCAACAGTAACTCTCTGCCTGCTCTGCTACAATGGCCGCGTTTCCCAGACATCCCGCCACCTTCGTTTGTTTTGCTCGACAAAGAGATTCGTTTCCGGCCAGGTTCTCAATTTGTCCGTGGGGATCCTGGATGGGCGCTGTATGGTGGTCGCCAGGCCATTCCCGCGACTGGTGCGATTTGAAGCGTGCCCCGATTGCGGACTTGTTCCTGGTTTCCGCTCGAGGCGAACACAGGTTGCGTGGCAGTGATGACGTTGTCAGCTTGGTTTATTTTGATCCTCAGCAGCTAGACCACTTGCCATGTCCTCTCTTTTGCTCGCGGCTCTGTCGCTTGTGCCGATCGCAGTAGTGGCTTTGTTTCTGGTCATGTTGCGGTGGCCGGCCAGCAGGGCGATGCCACTTAGTTATTTGTCCTGCGTCTTTCTGGCCCTCTTCGTCTGGCAGATTCCAGGGATGCAAGTGGCCGCAGCATCTGTCAAGGGCTTCATCGTAGCTCTGGAATTGCTCTACATCATTTTCGGAGCGATTTTGCTACTGAATACGCTCAAGGAAAGCGGCGGCTTAGAAACGATTCGCAATTCGTTTCGCAGTATTTCCAAGGACCGCAGGATCCAAGTGATCATTGTAGCCTGGCTGTTCGGTTCCTTTATTGAGGGTTCGGCTGGCTTTGGCACGCCAGCGGCGGTGGCCGTGCCGCTGCTGGTTGGCTTGGGATTCCCGGCACTGTCGGCTGTCATATCCGGCATGCTGATTCAAAGTACTCCGGTTTCCTTTGGTGCTGTCGGAACTCCGATTCTGGTGGGGGTCAGTACTGGGCTGGCCGGAGAGGGGACCATCGCGGACTTCGCTGTCGAACAAGGCTTTGGCGACGCCTCTGCGTTATTGACGCTGATTGGTTGGCGAGTCGCCCTGTTGCACGCGACCGCGGGTGTGCTGATACCCCTGTTGGTCGTTTGTTTAATGACGCGTTTGTTTGGCGCTCGGCGTTCATTTCGAGAAGGCTTGGCCGTTTGGCCATTTGCCGTTTTCGCAGCGCTGGCCATGATCGTTCCCTATCTGATTGTGGCGAAGTTCCTGGGCCCCGAGTTTCCTTCCTTGATTGGCGGGCTGATCGGAATGGCCATTGTGATCCCGGCGGCAAAGATGGGCTTTCTCACTCCCAGGGCCGAAGATGTCTGGGATTTTCAAGACAAATCGGATTGGCCGGGCGAATGGACGGGTGCGGGACTGCAAACGCGCGAAGAAATCAGCCAGAGAAGCATCGGCTTGTTTGCCGCCTGGGTGCCCTATCTGGTAGTGGCTCTACTGTTGGTAATCACACGGCAGCGAGAGCTGTTTGGATTCTCACCAGCCACCTGGATCCAGTCCCTATCCTTTTCCACGGGCGGCATTTTCGGGACCGAGATCTCGCAGGATATCAAGCCTGCTTATCTGCCTGGAACCGTGTTTATTATGGCTTCGATGATTGCCTGCCTGGTGCACCGGATGCGGCCAGGCGATTATGGTTCGGCGCTGCGAGCTTCCGCACGGACGGTGATTGCGGCATCTGTAGCGCTGATCTTTACGATTCCCATGGTGCAGGTGTTTATCAACAGCGGCGGTGGACTGGCGGCCTACGAAAAGATGCCAATCGCTTTGGCCAGCGGAGTTCGGGAAGTGGTGGGCGAGTTGTGGCCAATATGTGCCACATTTATTGGAGGGATCGGCGCAGCGGTTGCCGGCAGCAATACGGTCAGCAACATGATGTTTTCCATGTTTCAATACGAAGTTGGACAACAAATCCAAGTGGATCCCATTTGGATTGTGGCTTTGCAGGCGGTGGGGGGAGCGGCCGGCAATACGATTTGTGTCCACAACGTCGTCACCGCCTCAGCGGTGGTCGGATTGTCGGGCAAGGAAGGCACGGTGATTCGCAGCACGCTCATCGTCTTTTCCTATTATGCTTTGCTGGCCGGTGCGGTCGGTTACGCGTTGGTGTGGGCGCCGACCAAAGGCTGGAACAACGTGGGTACCTGGATTGCGGCCGGGGTCGTGTTGACAGTCCTTGGCTTGCTTGTATCAAGTAGCCTGCGAGGACAGAGCAAGAGTTAGCCGGGATTATTCATGTAGGCCGCTAACAAGGTCGCAAATGGGCTGCGGATTATGAGTTTCGAAGGAAGTGAGCTAAACGCAGTTCGCGACTGCAACGCGACGACTGTTTGCGACCGAAGTTACGGCGTCCATGAGACTTGAGCCCTCAACCACGAACACCGGTGAATAATCCGGGTTAGAAGTGTTCGCCGGTGTTCGCCAGCGTTAGCCAAATGGCGTCGGAGGGCGTTGTGTCGCGGTTTTTGGATATGGAACCTTTGGACCCAAGGTTGGGCGTCAACTGCTTGGGTAAAATTTGAGCGATTAGGCGAGAGGCAGCTGAGAATTTACCGATCGTAGCCACCGTCGCCTGACGGTGGACGACTTACCAATCGTAGCCACGGTCGCCTGACGGTGGACGAAGTCGACTACGCTCTGGCGAGCGTGGCTACGGGTTAGAATTCATCTGCCGCTGGCCTTAGGACTGAGTACTTGGTATTTCAGTAGGAAAACAGGGAGTAATTATGGCTGTCATCGAAATCGTACCGGGGCAAACGAAGATTGGCTGGATTGGAACCGGAGTCATGGGGGCAAGCATGTGCGGCCACCTCATGCAGGCAGGATTCCAAGCCACCGTCTACACTCGCAGCAAAGAGAAAGCCCAAGGCTTGCTTGACGCGGGTGCCACCTGGGCTGACAGCCCGCGGGCCGTCGCGGAAGCGTCCGATGTGGTTTTTGCCATCGTGGGATTCCCGCATGATGTGAGGCAGGTATTCCTCGATTCCGAATGGGGTGCCTTGGCGGGAAGCAAGCCCGGGAATGTCCTGGTGGATATGACCACTAGCGAGCCTTCGTTGGCAGTTGAAATGTTCGAGTCGGCAAAGCAGAAGGGAGTGCACATGCTGGACGCGCCCGTTTCGGGCGGTGATAAAGGCGCGCGTGAAGGCATTCTATCCATTATGATCGGAGGAGAAGCCGAAGTCGTTGCCGCTTTGCAGCCCTGTTGGGAAGCGATGGGAAAGACCATCGTGCATCAAGGTCCTGCCGGCGCGGGACAGCACACCAAGATGGTCAATCAAGTGCTCATCTCGACCATGATGATCGGCGTCTGTGAAGCCTTGGTGTATGGCTACAAAGCGGGTTTGGATCTGGAAACCGTGCTGAAGTCGGTTGGTTCCGGGGCGGCTGGAAGCTGGTCGCTGACGAATCTAGCGCCGCGGATTATCGACAATAATTTTGATCCGGGATTTTTTGTAGAGCACTTCATTAAAGACATGGGGATAGCCCTGGCCGAGAGTCGTCGCATGGGACTTTCCATGCCAGGCTTGGCATTGGCCGAACAGCTTTACAATACCGTTGCGGCTAAAGGTTGGGACAAAAATGGAACCCACGCCCTGGCCCTGGCCCTGGCCGACATGAGCGGTTTCGACTGGCTGGAACGCTAGGCTAGTGCGGTTGCCACTCTACGGCGTCGCAGCCGGCTCGCCTGTCAGAGTGTCCAAGAGTTCGTCGGCTTCTTGAAGCTTTCCAAGGCGAATCAATTCTGCAATTCGATTCGCCTGTGGTGGTTGTTGCTCCGATGATTGGCGCAAGCCGAGTAGCCTTTTCGGTAATTCGAAGGCGTCATCAGGCGGATTGGATTTGCCGTCCAGCACTTCACCGCAGATTCGCTGTACGATCTTGAGGTCGCGATAAGAAAATTCAATGCTCGGCTCGATCTGCGTGCCTTCTCCCCAATCGTTCCAGGTAGCGATCTGAACAATCGGAGCGGCGGAGCGGAGGGCTTTTCTGAGAGTCGTTTCGAGCGTCTTTCCGTCGTTGTCGGCTAGTGTCGGGAAACCCGAGCCAACTTTGGCTTCTCGGTAAACGTCCACGAATCTTGGGAAGGCAGCCGGAATGGCGCTGGGCCAGTTGCTCGCCTCGGACAGGAACCGATCGACTTGCTGCATGCCGACTTTGGGAGCGGGCCAACCGAAGCTTCCCATGGCGGCCTGGCGACGGACATCTTGACTGAAATAAGCGACGGGAAAAGGTAACTGTGATAAACACTGGGTCCATTCTTCATCGTTCAGCCCGGAGTGACCAAAGGATAGCAAGACCGGCTTGTTATCGAGCCGCAAATAGGCGGGGGAATTGAACCAGTATTTACCGAGCCATTGAAGCTCCTCGGTGGCATGTCCGACTCTGTTGCTCGCGCTAATCCGTTCGGCCTGAACCAAGGCTGGAATCGTTTGGTCCTCGTAACAGATGACGAATTTCATTGCCAGCCGCTCACACTGCTGCAACAGCCGCGTTGTATTGCGATGAAGCTGGGCATAGTCGCGATAGTCCGTCAATCCGTACCAATCCACGATCACGCCATCGATCCCAGCCAGCCTCATGAGCAACAGGTGATATTCCAGCACATGCGGATCTCCCGAGTCATAGGGGCCGATTAGTGGATAGAACTTGGAGGCAATTTCTCGTTTGCCGTCTGCCAGTTTGTTGGGATCAAAGTGATTCATCGTCCAGTGCCAACCCCATTCGCTGGAAGCTGGATTGGCCGTGTACCAGGGCATGTAATGGGCGAGAATCCACGGAGGATTTGCGGACTCTGTAGACGGATCGAGCGTTTCAGCGGCTGATGTAGGTGACAGCAGAATGGGAACCAGAGCGGCAACCTCTAGCAACCAGAAAGCTATGCGGCCCGAGCCGAGGGATGATGGCTTCATCGATTAGCAGCAGCTGTCGGCCGCCTTAAGCGGGACACCTCGACGGCGTGGTCCGGGAATTTCGTGACCGACTTGCACCATGCGATTGGACTCATCCACGAACACGACTCTTGGTTCGACGGGATGAGCCTGCTTGTCGTCCATCTGGTAGGCAAAGGCGGCGACAATGATCAGGTCACCTGGTTGGATCAAGTGTGCCGCGGCTCCATTAGCACAGATGTCGCAACTGCCTTCTTCCCCTTCGATGGCGTAAGTTTCCAGCCGCGTACCACGCGTCACATTCCAGACATGCACTGCCTCGTATCCTTGGATATCGGCGGCACGCATGAGATTCGGAGGCAGCGTCAACGAACCCTCGTAGTCGAGGTCAGCTTGGGTCACTGTGGCACGGTGAATTTTTGAGCGAAGAAACTTGCGGTGCATTAACGTAAAACAATGCTAGATGAGTAGAAGGCCTGGCGGCAACCTTCCCGGCCACAGTAGATAAGATCGACTCAAACGTAAACCATCGAGGCTGGATTTTAGACTGGTAGTCTGGTTCTCTAGCGGCCTTCATCCAATTGATGGTTGCCGCGTTTTAGTTTTTCGCGTCGGGCCATTTCGTCGCGGAGTTCGGCGGCCAATTCATACTTCTCGGCGGCCACAGCTTCAGCCAGTTGCTCGCTGAGACTCTTGCCGATCGAGAAGTCGTTACGCAGGGATTCGCGAAGAGTGACGAGTCGCTCTACTAGTTCATCCGATTCAAATCCGTCTTCCCAGCCCAACTCGAAAAAGCTTTCTTCGATCAATTCTAATCCCGAATTGATCTCGCCGATGGCATCTTCCGGTTGTTGCTTCTCGATGGCGAGCAGAGCGGCGGCTTGTGTGCGATGGAACAGGACAAACGGTCGATGCTGTTCGTGTTGGAAAGACCAGTCCTCGCAAGGCGAATGTTCGCGGCAGAAATCCATCAATGCTAAAGTGTGATCGGCGTCTCGAACTGCCAGATCGAATCGTTGCAGCCGTAGCCAAGCAACCCGGCGATGGTAGAACTGGACGAATTCACGGTCAATCTCGACGCAAGTATCGTCGTCCAATTCGAGATCGGGGTCTTCCGCTTCCCGATGAAGCAGAAGATCCAACAGCGTGTCGTGATCTTCGGGGCGCAGGCCATCCGGTCTTCCCTGAGTCTCCAATTGGAGAATACCCAAGTCCACCCGCAGCTGGATCACGTTGCGACCATCGACCCCTTTAACAAGTCGAACACACAGAGAATCCGGTTCGAATGGCCAATCGGCCAATAGATGGTCTAAATGTTGGTCGGAATGCATCTGCCTTATTCCTAGCTGAAAATAGGTTGCTTACACGGCAAGTATAGCAGTCTGTTGACCGAGGTGAAGGTTTCGCCACAAACCGCAGCTTAAATCGATCCCGGATCGAGGCTTGGGCTTGCTTGCTGGGGCAACTACGGCGACTAAAGGGTTCAGTCGATTAATTGCGCGTATTCTGCCACACTTGCACCGCAAGGAACTCCCCTTTTCCCTCGCTTCGCCTTCATTTAGCCACCGGTTTTGGCGGATAACATGACTTGGATGGGCTCCAAGACTTGCTTGTAAAGTGCGAACAGAGCCACCAAAAAAATTGCCAAGGAGCTTAACCACAACCAGGCGTCGTAGGTCTTGCGTGGCAGTAGGCGTGGGTCATTCTGCCGATAGCGAAAATAGAGGGTGGCGAAGACGACAATTAGCAGGATCACCACGGTCGCCAAGCCACCAAGAATAACCATGAAGCCCGGGCTTTTTTGCATGAACAAGAACAGCGTGGCCCAGCCCATGGGAATCAACCAAGCCAGAATCGCGATCGCCAGTCTGCGAGATTTTTCGTCTTGAAAGTTGTACCAGCCAACGCGTCCGAAGGCATCTGCGAATAATCGGGTCCAGGCGGCCAAGGCCGCAAAGAGTGTGCTGTACAGCACCACGATGGCACCGATCACGAACAAGTTCCTTGCCCAGGGCCCCAGGGAAGCCGTGTACATATTCCCCAACGTCTCAATCAGCGCCTGATCGTCAGGAACTAACCCCTGTCGGTGCAGAATAGCCGCGCCTAGCAGATAGAACATGACGGTCATCGAGGTGTAGGCGACCATCGACAGCAGAGCATCCCAATACATAATGCGGATCCACCCGCGGGCCCTTTCTACCCACTCGTCACTATCGTTTCGGGGGCCTGTGTACGATGCGTAACCCTTTTCAATCAGCCAATAGTTGTAGGCCATGATTTCGTCACCACCGACGCCCGTGATCCCGAAAGCCCCCATGGCAACCACCAACACATAGGCTTCTTTCGGAATGCTAGGTACGACGCCACTCATGAATTCCGACGTGGTGATGGCAAAATCGGTCGTCTGCAAGGCGATGAGCGAGGCCAAAGTGAACAAGGTAAAGGCTCCGATCATGACCAGGGATGCCTTCTCGATCAGTTGGTAATATCCGCGGTACACCAACAAGGCTACCGAAGCGGCCACTGCGTAGGTCATGGCAATTCCGGCCATGCCCAATCGGGATCCGTCCGCGGTGTTTTCCATGAGCCACGGAAAGAAATGCACCATCGCCAAAACGACGCTACCTACGATGCCCCCGACCTGGATCATCTTGGCCAGCATCAGCAGAAGCCATGTCCAGATCGTCCAATTCGCCTTGCCGATTCGCGGACCTGGCAGACGATTGAACGAGGCCATGGTCGATTCGCCGGAGCAGATCGCGTGTTTGCCAAATTCCAGCTGCACGGCCACCTTGACCAGGCAACTGAAGATGATGAACCACATGAGCACAAAGCCAGCCTTGGCGCCCACGATGGTGGTTGCGATCAATTCACCAGAGCCGACAATCGACGCCGAAAGGATAAAGCCAGGGCCGATATACTTGAGGCTTTCCCGGAGCGTCGTGGGCGGAGCCTTGACCATGGCGTCGGTCAATAGATAGGGGTCCATCGAGCTGCTTTCCTCCAGTCCGTACTTTGAACATCAGCGGCGCATGATACCTTGGATCAGGGCACGTATGTGAAGGCTCCCGTCGATGTCCTGTTCCATCTACAATCACGCCTGCACCCGCCAGCCTGCGAAGCCCCGCAGCCTGGCCGCGGATCCTGGTGTGCCTGGCCGCGGATCCTGGTGTGCCTGGACGCGGATCCGGGTGGGCCGTTGGTTGCAAATTTGAGCTCGTGCGGATGGGAGTCACGATTTTAGGTGCACGGTTGCTTGCCATGCGTCCTGACTACGAGATCCGCATCCGTTATTTCGAATCCTGGTCCTTTTGGAAAGAAAAACAGTGATCATAGGTGTACCGGCTGAAGTCAAACAGGACGAATATCGTGTAGCCATGTTACCGGTAGGTGTTGAGGAACTGACCCGCAGAGGCCATCGAGTTGTGGTTCAGTCCGGAGCAGGCCTGGGATCGGGATTGGCAGATCACGCATATCTGCGCGCCGGAGCTGAAATGGTGGCAACCATTGAAGATGTGTATGCCGCGGCTGAACTCATTGTGAAGGTCAAAGAGCCACAGCCCCAGGAATATGGTTTGATTCGCCCTGGTCAGTCGCTATTTACCTATTTCCACTTCGCGGCCAGTCGAGAATTGACGGAGGCCATGGTCGAAACCGGGGCAAACTGTCTGGCCTATGAAACTCTAGAAGACGAACAGCGTCGGCTTTCACTGTTGACCCCCATGAGTGAGGTGGCGGGACGCATGAGCATCCAAGAGGGCGCGAAGTATTTGGAACGCCCTCAACAAGGAAGGGGAATATTGCTGGGCGGTGTGCCCGGAGTGGCACCAGCCCACATCACCGTTATTGGTGGCGGCGTTGTGGGGGCAAATGCCGCAAAGATTGCAGCCGGCTTTCAAGCAGACGTGGCGATTTTGGATGTCAACATGGATCGGCTACGCTATCTGGATGACATTATGCCTGCTAACGTCAACGTATTATTCAGCGATCGGCACACGATACGCGAAGAACTGCGACTGGCGGACCTGGTAATCGGCGCCGTGCTAATCCCCGGAGCCAAAGCTCCCTGTCTGGTAACCCGCGAAGATTTGAAGGTGATGAAGCCAGGCTCCGTGATCATCGACGTGGCCATCGACCAAGGCGGTTGCGTGGAAACAAGCCGTCCCACAACCCATCGTGAACCGACCTACATGGTAGAGGACGTTTTGCACTACTGTGTTACCAACATGCCGGGTGCGGTGGGACGCACCAGTACCTTTGCCCTGTGCAATGTCACGCTGCCCTGGGTGTTGAGATTAGCCGAGCGGGGAGTCGATCGAGCCATCGCCGAGCTGAGGCCCTTGGCGACGGCCGCCAATATTCTGGCTGGTCGCGTTACCAATCAGGCAGTGGCCGAAACCTTCGATTTTCCATTTGTTCCGCTGGCCAGCTGATACGCTTGGCCGTCGTCGAAAATCCTGTCCCTTGCTTCTTCGTCGCATAGGCTGGCCATGTCCTCATCGAGTTCGAATCCAACGACTTCCACTGATTTAAAGAAATCATCTGGAGGTGCTAATTCCTCTAGCGCAGAAGCCAAGCGGACGGTTGGAAAAGCACCGCCCGCCATCCAATGGGATGGAGGACCTGATGGATTTCTCAAGCTGATCGACCAAACGCGTTTGCCGACGGAATTGCGAGTAATCGAATGCCGTGATGTGCAAACAGTCTGGGAAGCGATCAAAATGTTACGGGTTCGCGGCGCTCCTGCCATTGGCATCGCGGCCGCCTATGGAGTTGTTCTTTCGCAAGGTGCGGGAGCGTCGCTGGAGCAAGCCCGACAGGCTGCGGACTATCTGGCCACCAGCCGTCCAACTGCTGTTAACTTGTTCTGGGCCTTGGATCGAATGCGTCGCATTATCGATTCCGAATCCGTTGCAGCAGACGGGCAACTGGCGAGCCGATTGTTGGCCGAGGCTCAGCGGATCCACCGCGAAGATCGTGATATGTGCCATGCCATCGGTCGGAATGGGGCCGCCCTGATTCCAGATCAGGCGACCATCATCACCCATTGCAATGCCGGTGGATTAGCCACAGCAGAATATGGTACGGCGCTGAGTGTGATGTTCACCTGCCAGGACCAAGGCAAGAGTATCCGAGTCTTCGCCGACGAGACGCGTCCATTATGGCAAGGCTCCAGGCTGACTGCCTGGGAACTCCATCAACGCGAGATTCCAGTCACGGTTATTTGCGATAACATGGCCGCGCACCTGATGAAGACGCAGCGTATCGATGCTGTGATCGTGGGTGCCGATCGCATTACGGCACGGGGTGACGCCGCGAACAAAATCGGCACCTACTCGCTGGCGGTCAATGCAAACTACCATGGGATTCCATTTTACGTGGCAGCTCCCAGCAGTACTTTCGACTTGAACTTGGTCGATGGGGCGGATATTCCCATTGAGCAACGCGACGGTGCCGAAATCGTAGCTCCCTACGGAACGCGACTGGCGCCGGATGGTGTTGAGGTCTACAATCCGGCCTTCGATGTCACGCCGGCCGAACTGATCACGGCCTTGATCACGGAAAAGGGAGTGGTGCAGACTCCGAATGAAGAGCGAGTTCGCCGGCACTTGGCTGGGGATAATGGCTGGGAATAATCGTCGGTCCAACAACTCCGCAATGCGAGCCGCAGCTACTTGCGGACCTGCCCTACTCTTCGCTCAGCTTGACCAAAATTTGGTCGCCCTCGACCTTAACCTCGTGCGCCACCGTGGCCTCGGTGGCAGGCATGGTCACCGCGTCTCCGGTGCGGACGTCAAACTCCGCTCCATGACGGGGACAGACCAGGCAGTTCCCCTTCAGTTCTCCATCGCCCAGCGTTCCGCCGTCATGTGTGCATAGGTCATCGATGCAGAAGTAATCGTCATCGACTCGCACCAGCACTACGAAGCGATCTTCTACTTCCAAGCAAAGCTTTCCGCTGGCGGGAATTTCATGGGTTTTGGCAACAGGGATGAAATCACTCATCGAAGTTCAACTTTCCTTAGGTGTACTCTCGGACTTGACGAGCGATCGACAATCCCAGCGCTTCACGAACGCTTTCAATCGTGATGCGATCGAATATCTGTTGGAAGAAGCCCGTGACGATCATTCGTACCGCCTCTTTACGCGTAAAACCGCGGCTTTGGGCGTAGAAAATCAATTCCTCGTCGACTTTGCCGGAGGTGCTGCCGTGCGTGCAGCGCACGTCGTCGGCCAGAATTTCCAGTCCCGGGATGGAGTCGGCCCGGGCATGGTCACTCAGCAGCAGATTGTCATTCCGCTGGTATCCATCCGTCTTCTGGGCGCCGGGCGCGACGTCGATCATGCCGCGCCAAACGGTGCGAGACTTGTCCTGCAATGCGGCCTTATAGAGGAAATCGCTGCGACAGTGAGCAGCCTGATGGTGCTGCAAGGTGTTGTAAGTGAGTTGCTGCGAGTCCTGAGTGAACAGTACACCATTGACTTGGCTGTAGGCACCCTGACCGACCAACGAGACCTTTTGACTGACTTGCGAGAAGCGGCTGCCAATGGCGGCGATCGTCCACTGGATCGAGGCGTCCCGATCGATGGTTGCCCGTTGGTGAGCAAAGTGCCAAACGCCGCGCCCCCAGTCCTGTAAGTTGACGTAGCGCAGATTTCCTCCCGGTTGGACCACGATCTCCACGCCACCCAAGTGCAGTCCCTTGGACTCCGGAGAATCGCTGTTCGATTCGTAGAGGAATGTTGCTTGCGCGCCTTCTTCCACGACAATCAGCGTGTGTCCGGTATCGATGCCGCCGT
>JANSWS010000722.1 GCA_024743355.1 bacterium | reverse complement strand
GGATTGGGGTCCACGGAATTGCTATCGAAGGAGGTCACCAGTCGCTGATCGTCCGCGTCGTACTCAACCACCAGGCCCTGAGTCTTGTTGATGGGGTTGATGTAGGCCTGATCTCTGGGGGCTCCCAGTCCGCTGGCTGAGAAGCTGAATTCACTGACACCGCCATCGAAAGTCGCAAATACGCGACGGTTCGCGGAATCGAGGCTTACATCCGTATAATTTCGAGCAAACGAGTCGGTTTCCGTTTGCAGCGTGCCGTCCAGGCCGAGCCGCCAATGCGAAAGCTTGGAAGCTGCCGCCAGGAACACATTTTGATTGTCCGCTGCAATCGCATTTGCGTTGGCAAAAGCCCGACTATCGCCGATGCTCAGCAGACCTGTTTGCGGATTGCGAGCCAGTCGGAAGAGATGCGTAGCGGTTATGCCGAATAGATTCTCCCCGTTGGGAGCAACAGCTATCCCGCGAATCGCACCCAGCCCGCCACTATAAGCACCGCGGTATACCAGCCTGCCGTTCTGCGGCAGTCGCTCGAATACGCCAATGGACTGAGTGCTGCCGCTTGCTACATAGACATGCGTGCCGTTGCTGCTGATCGCGATGTCGGAGGCGGCGTCGATCCCGCTTACTCCCAGCTGACCATTCTTCAGCACCTGAACGAAATCCAACGCGTTGATGATAGGATTGGCCGGGTCGGCTGTTACCCGATAGACCGAGACAGCGTCGTCAACTGCGCTGGACGCGTAGACATATTGTCCGTCCGGCGAAATTACTGTGGCCGTGACGCCATCCAGCCCATCTACCGTCGGCGCGACGTTGAATCTAGAAAACTCGCGCTGCTGGTCGAAACTGAGTACATTGAAGCCTTCTTCGATCGTTACCCGACTCCCGTCCACCGTGACGGTTTGCGGCACGGCAACCGAATCGCGCACCGTCAGTTGGTCATTACTTCCCTGGCCACCCAAGAAAATGACGGTATCCGCGGCCACGCTTTCGAGGATCTTGGTGGTACTAACAAAAACATCATTATTTTCGAAAGCCCAGGCCACTGGCTGAACCACGCCTGTCGATCCGTACTCTCGATTGTCGATCTGCAACCGCTCCACGGTTAGCCGTAGATCGCCGTAGTCGTCAGCGGTCAACAGATTGGGGTTACCCGGGATGAGCAAGGTGGCTAAGTCCTCACCGGGCCCACCCACAATCGTTGTTTCCGAGGAGATTGTTTGAATCAGAAACTGGTCATCGCCCTCCCCGCCTCGCAACGTGGTACTGGTCAGGCTGTTCGTGTCAGCGACCGTGACGCGATCGGTGCCAGAACCCAACTCGATGTCTAGAAATTCGAAATTGTCATAGCGAATCACGGAATTGCCGAAACCGAACAGCACGTCAGCGGCTACGGAACCTTCGCGAGAAACAGGATCGTTGGTATGGTCGACGATTAATCGGTCGCCATTGGAAAGATTCTGACCCCCTGAGACAACCAGCTGCCGCTGGGAATTGATGATTCGCAGCACATCATCTTCGCCGCCAAGCTGAATGTGCGTGGCCAATTCATTGGCCGCAAGTTGCCGGACAATCACGCTGTCCGCACCCGCGCCGCCACGAACTGACAACAGCGGAATGTTGACTCCATCGATGTCCAACGCATATACCTGTCCGCCCGATCCGTCCCCCAGCTCAACATCCATCGTCTCGAAGCCGTAATAGGGAACATCACCTGAACTTTCCAGGTAGCGATTGCGTGTCAGTCGGCCCGAGTGCGGATACTCATCC
>JANSWS010000041.1 GCA_024743355.1 bacterium | reverse complement strand
GTGCAGTGTCTCCTCACTACTGATTTTCTTGGCGGTACACAGGATGCCGTAGGCCCGGCTTACATCGTCGTGCAAATCCTGCTCGCTCTCGTTGACCAGAAACTCGCGGGCCTTCCGCTCATACTCGACGATGCGCGGCACGACCTCGCTGACCGTTTGAACCAGTTCTTGCTCCGTTCGTCCCAGAGTTATCTGGTTGCTGACCTGATAGAAGTCTCCCATGAACTGGGAGCCTTCCCCGTACAAGCCACGAACGGCAACGTTGATTTTCTGCAAACTACGAAAAACCTTCTCAATCTCCCGCGTGATGACCAACGCGGGCAGATGCAGCATGACACTGACCCGCAGCCCTGTACCAACGTTGGTGGGACAGGCTGTCAAATATCCCAGACTCTCATGAAAGGCGTAATTCAATCGCGTTTCAAGTTCATCGTCTAACTGGTCCATCCGGTTCCAAGCCGACTGCAAATCCAAGCCGCTGCACATGACTTGCAGACGCAAATGGTCTTCCTCGTTGACCATGATGCTGTATCGTTCGTCCACATCGATGGCAACCGAGCGATCTCCCTCCGACTCTGCCATCTCGCGACTCATCAATTGTCGTTCGACCAGGAACTGTCGATCGATATCGTCCAATTGCTCAACGTCGAAATACAACATTCGATCCCAGGAGTCGAGCGATTCAATCTTGCTGTGGACAAGCTTGGCGATTTGAGATTTTTCATCGTCGCTAGCTCGCCGCACGAAGGGATACTCGGCCAGATTACGAGCCAACCTGATACGGCTGCTAATGACGATATCCGACTCCGGTCCGGAGCCCCGCAGCCACTCTCCACATTTGCCAGCAAGTTCTTTCAAGTCCACGCTTTGTTTACTCTCTTGTGGAGTCGCTCGACAGCTTGGAGAGAACCGGACAACACCAAAGGCAAGCAAAAAAGGAAATGGTAAAAGCCGCCTTGATCAGTATTCGCCGGAGTGCTCCTCACAAGTCCTGTTCGATATCCTGTACCAGCCACTTGGATGCGATCGACGGAACCGCTCAACAACCGTTCCAACCGCACCCGAACGCTGAAGTCTCGAAATATTATTAGTTACCAAGCATCCCATAGGCAATCGGTGGCATGAAGCACGATAGCCGCCGGCTAATCTTCCGCCTCGGTATTCTCGGTCTGCCCCGCAGAAGCGTCGGAGGGCGATTGCTCCAATTCGCGGATCAAGTCCCTGATTTCCCCAGCACGCTCGTATTGCTCCTTGGCGATAGCCTCCTTCATCTCCCGTCTGAGCTGGATGATCTCGTGCTGCTTGTCAGGCGAGCCCGTGTTTTTGCTCGGCCTTTTGCCTCGATGAGTTTTCGAGCCATGTATGTTCAGCAAGAGAGTTTCCAAGTCATCCTGAAAGCAGATGTAATCATATGCGCATCCCAAGCGTCCTTCCTGTCGGAATTCGGCAAAAGAAATGCCGCACACGGGGCAAGTCTTTTTGTCCAGCTTGGCCCGTTCTTCGGCCGTTTGATCCAATTTCAGTTGTTTGGCAAGGACATGCCCCAGCGTCGATTGCGGCGCACCCACACTTTCTTGGGAGAGATAGACGCGAGCATGCTCTTCGCATAAATGCAACATCACCGGCCCAGATGGCTCTGTGAGTTCGGTAATATGGAAGGTCGCCGGTTTTTCACAGTGCTGACACTTCACAGCGATTGCCCTAATTGTTTGCCTTGCTAACTCTTTAGCGTTGGGCCCCGCGGGCCTATGCACACCATGCACGCGAGACGCCCATTCCCAAGTCACTCGCTCGATCAATCCGTGGATCTCGCCGACTTCCATCATATCCCGCTCAGACCATTTGGACGATACGGCACCTGAACGACAACCTGTATAAGACAGTGCAAGGCGAGGCTTCTAAGCGTCGGTTTTTCGTGGCTCACCGACACTTTGCGCCGTTTGACACGACTCCTAGCCGTTGGTCGCAGCCGAGTCTGAATTGCCGCGTGCTTCCCCCTTCTTTTGGAACAACGCCTGCCTTCATGGACAGGTCCAACGCAGATAGCGACCGTCAAAAAGCCTCTGTATCCAAGCAAATCGCTGCAACTCCCATCGCCACCTGCCGGACAGCGGGCGTTTCCCAACTGGACAAGCTTATTACAATTGGGCACTTATCCGGACCCAGCCGCCAGCAATTGCCCCAAACGCTATTTTCGCGGCGGCCCCATTCATCACGCATTAGAGCATCCGAGAAAGAGGCGCAATGCCGGCACAACCAAGTTTTGCTCGCTTCTCCAAATTAGCGGAGGATTATCAGCTGGTGCCGGTCTATCGCCGATTGCTGAGCGACTCGCTGACGCCCGTCTCGGCCTTTCGGCTGGTTGACGACGGTGAATCCGCGGCCTGCCTTTTTGAAAGCGTGATTGGCGGCGAAAAAGTTGGGCGTTACAGCTTCATCGCGGTTGGGCCCAGGTGTCGGATAACGGCGCATGGTGAACAGTTTCAGATCGAACCTTGTCCTAAGTCAGCGACGAAAAACACTGTTACCAAGGCTGAGAAGTCCATAGATCGGGATCCGCTGGAACGCCTATGGAACGCTGTTTCCGGAAAGAGTGTGGCGGATCTGCCTGAGCTACCACCGCTTACCGGGGGAGCCATTGGTTATGCGGGGTATGATGTCGTTCGCTACGTTGAGCACCTGCCCAACGCCCCCACCGACGACCGCGGACTGCCAGACCTGGATTTCTCCCTGTTTGACGATCTGGTCATCTTTGACCACGTCACCAAATCGCTGTTCGTGGTGGCTCATGTGCATTGCCACGAATTCGAATCTCTGGAGGAGGCTTACCAGGATGGAATTCGTCGCCTGACGGAGCTGACCGAGAAACTACAAAAACCGGTGTCGGCCCTGCCAGTGACAGATTTTGAAGGCAGCGCCGAGGTCACACTGAAGCCGACCAGCAACTTTACGCAGGCGGACTTTGAGCGAGCGGTCGAAAAATGCACGGAATACATTCGAGCGGGAGACATATTTCAAGTCGTGATCAGCCAGCGAATGGAACTCCCCAATCTGTGCGATCCTTTCGAAGTCTACCGAACGCTGCGGGTCGTTAATCCCAGTCCCTTTATGTTCTTTGTTCGAACCCCGGATGTAACCTTAGTGGGCTCTTCCCCCGAAGTCATGTGCCGTGTGATCGATGGGAACATCACGGTTCGGCCACTTGCTGGAACACGCCCGCGAGGAAAAACACTCAAGGAAGACCAGGAATTGGCAGCGGAACTGTTGGCTGACCCCAAGGAACGGGCGGAACACGTGATGTTGGTCGATCTTGGCCGCAACGATGTTGGTCGCGTTGCCGAATTTGGCAGCGTCGAATTGAGCGATGTAATGATCGTGGAGCACTACAGCCACGTGATGCACATCAGCTCCAATGTGCAAGGAAAGCTTAAAGCAGGCACGACAGCCATGGATGCCTTGAAGGCCTGTTTGCCCGCCGGTACGGTCAGCGGTGCTCCCAAAGTCAGGGCAATGGAGATTATCGACGAAGTTGAACCGCACCGCCGCGGTCCTTACGCCGGTGCTGTCGGCTACATTGACTATTCCGGCAACATGGACACCTGTATCGCCCTTCGCACGCTTGTCTTCACTCAAGACAAAATCTATATCCAGGCGGGCGCGGGCATTGTGGCGGACAGTGTGCCGGCAACCGAGTACCAGGAAACGCTGAACAAATCAGGGGCCATGCTCAAAGCCATTGCAGCCACCGTAGCTCGGATGCGAGACGGCAACGGATCGCGTTAGCCCAGACTATTCACGTAGGCCGTTAACAAGGTCGCAAGTGGGCTGCGGACAAGGAATTTCAGAGGAATTGAGCCAATACACTCGGCGATTGTAACTTCACAACTGTTTGCGACCGAAGTTACGGCGCCTTTGAGACTCAAGCACTCAACCTCGAACACCGGTGAATAATCCGGGTTAGAGCTCGCAGCCAGCCCCTCAGCTTCCCAGAGAGCAGCCGCCTTAATCCGTCAGTCTTGCTGAATGTGGAGCAATCTCATTAGCCACGCAGAACGCAATCTCCATGGCTTGCTCGTAATTCAGCCGGGGATCGCAGGTTGTATTGTAGGCGGTATGCAGATCGGCCTCCGAGAGCCCACTCGAACCACCAATGCATTCGGTCACCGGTTCACCCGTTAACTCCAGATGCACGCCACCTAGCCTGGACTTGCATTCGCGATGGATGGCAAAGGCAGCCCTGAGCTCCGACAGGATATCGTCAAACTTACGAGTCTTCTTCCCCGAATCAGCGGCAATCGTATTGCCGTGCATCGGGTCACATACCCACAGCACGGGGACCCCCGCTTCGGCGATTGCAGACACAAATGCTGGCAGTAAGTCTTCGATTTGCTGGCTACCGAAGCGATGAATCAGTGTCATCCGCCCGGGCTCATTTTCGGAATTCAGATGCCGCACAAGATCGACGATTTCGTGGGGGTCCGCCTTGGGGCCAATCTTGACGCCGATTGGATTCCTGATTCCGCGCAAGAGCTCTACGTGAGCGCCGCCCAATTCGCGGGTTCGCTCGCCCACCCAAGGCAGATGCGTTCCCAGGTTATACCAGCCGGTGCCCCGAACGCTTTCTCGGGTTAGAGCCTGTTCATAATTCAAATGCAAGGCTTCGTGCGAAGTATAAAAATCCACCCTGCCCATTTCGGGCATCGGATTTTCCGAAATTGCATCGATGAATCGTAGAGAGTTACTAAGCGAGTGAACCATTCCCTGGTAGCGTTCAAATTTCGAACTACCTGCTACGAAATCCAAATCCCAGTTTTCGGGGTGATGTAGATCGGCAAAACCGCCTTCACTCAACCCCCGAATGAAATTCAGCGTGAGTGCGGCCCGCTCGTACCCCCGCAGCAACAGCTGGGGATCATTTCGCCGAGCGTTGGTCGAAAAATCCGCTGAGTTGATTAAATCACCGCGATAAGACGGCAGCGTGTCATTGTCTCGAGTTTCGAAATCGCTACTGCGTGGCTTGGCATACTGTCCCGCAATCCGCCCCACTCGAACAATTCTCTGCCCGGAGCCAAAAATCAGCACCAGACTCATCTGCAGCAAGACCTTGAGTTTGCTGGCTATAGGATCCGCCTGGCAATCGGAGAAAGATTCCGCGCAGTCTCCGCCTTGCAAAAGCCAGGCCTGACCAGCCTGCGCAGCGGCCAGTTGCGTCCGCAAACGGTCGATTTCCCAACTGGTGACCAGGGGAGGCAACCGCCCGAGCTGATTTAAGACCGCCCGCAACTCCTGTGGATCGTCATAGGCCGGCTGCTGCTTTGCCGGAAAAGACTGCCACGAATCAACCGACCAATCGCTCATTGCCTGCTTCAACATCAAATCTGTTTCAACCTGAACGGTCACTATTTCATTGCGGCACCGGTCGGCCCGTTGGATTTCCTGGTCCCAAGGAATGCTTAGACTAATCGCAAGCGGGTTTTTCTTCCAGCGATGTTACGAATTCAACGGCTTTTCCGAGCTATGATTCCGCATGATGCTTATGACCGGCAGCTTCGGTAGCCATGTCAGACACCCAGCAAATCATCCAGCAAGAATTGCTCGCGGCGGTTTGCCTTAGGCAACCACGGTGGAATGCTTTGGAGGTCCGGGCAGAAACCGGAGCTCATCACCGGCTTTCCGTACTTCCTGGAGTCGCGAACTCATGCCTGCCTCGGATGCTTCCGCTACCGCTCAAGGCTCAGCACCGCATCGCTGGCTAGACAGTGTGGTAGCCCGATCCCTGCTTTCGGCTGTGGCTCTCGCCTTCCTACTGGCCTGCTTGGGCTTTCTATTCCATGGCAAGACCGGCGTCGAAAAGACCTTAACCAAACTGGTGATGCCGCTGGGTGGCAGCTGGCTGCTGTTGAGCGGCTGGCTGCTGCAGAATCTGCTTCGCGGATATTTCAAAGACTCTCTATTACCTTTGGCTGTTTGGTTGCTCATCACTCTGAGCAGCTGCGGCCCGATTTCGCTGCTGGCTACCAGATACCTGGAAAACCAAGTCCAAACCCCCGACCTGTCGGCAAGCCAACCACTGGATGCCATTGTGGTGCTCGGTGGAGGAACGAACGAGGGCAGAACGAGAGCTCAAGCGAGCAGTGCCGGCGATCGCGTGCTCTACGCCGCTCAGCTCTATCACCAAGGTTTGGCGCGCAAGCTCATCACTACCGGCGAGAGCATCCGCAATATCTTTGGCGACGATCTGCCAAACCCCTCCGAGCAAACGACGGAAATCTGGACACGACTGGGAATCCCAGAAACTGATATCGACACCTTGCCGGGTATCAACACATTCAAAGAAATTGAGGCCCTTGCGGGGGCGTTCCGCGGAGAATTGGCAGGAAAACGCGTGGGTCTGCTCACTAGCGCCACGCATCTACCACGAGCCATGCGGCTGGCCAAGGCACAGGGATTGTCCGAACTGGTCCCCCTTCCGGCAGATTTCCGTGGCGTGCGTCTGCAGTACAAGTTTGATGATTTTCTGCCTGGTGCCGACGCACTGGCCCAGCTGGCCCGGGTCCAGCACGAGTTGATGGCCAAATTGGTGCGGCGTTGAGCGTACATGAACGCCGCGACCGCGACCTCGCTGCCTTACTGCATCCTCACTGAGACTGGATCCTCGCTCTGTTAGTGGGTCACGTAGCCCCGGACATCGATCGGACCATTTCTGCGACGGCCACAGTGCATTCTTGACATCGGCGATGGCCCCAGCGTGTATCGACACCTGTGCCGATCCAGTCGATGTATGAGTTGGTTCGCGGAACGCGGCCCTGCTAAACTAGAGCCGCTCGATCATGCGCTGAATCTGCTCATCTCCCTGAAAGTCCACCATGCGTCTCCCTTTTCAACACTCCGCAAAGAATCGAACGCTTAGGCCGGCAGCAGCCGAAAAACCGACACGCTGGTTTCTTTGCATCCTGCCCTTGTTGGCTATGGGATGCAATCCTCAGAACGCAAGCACCTTGCCATCGCAGGCCTCTCCGACAGAGCTGGCCTCTCCCGCAGAGTCCAAAGAAGCACTCGCCCAGCCAACCCGCGCCGAAGCCGAGCCCCCAGCGGCTGCAGACAAATTGCCGGAGAAAGAAAGCTGCCCAGAGCTGGATGCCATTGGGGCACGCTTGTCCTTTGACAGCCAAGGCCAAATCACCGCTGTCGACATGGGCGATCAACAACTCGACGACCGCTTGGCCAAATCGCTGCCCCGCCTTCGGGCACTGGATACATTGGCGATCCACAATTCCAATCTAAGCGAATCGGGTTGGAAGTTGCTTGGAAGTCTTTCAAAACTCAAGCAACTGGATCTAAGAGGCTGCCAAGTGGATGATTCTCAACTGCTTCTAGCCCTGTCGGGAATGCCGGAGTTGGTAAGTCTGCGGCTGAACGGCCAGGGCGGAGAGACACAGGTTACCGATGCGGGCCTGGAGCCGCTCCGAGATTGTCCGAAACTGAAAGTCCTTGCCTTGGATCATTTGCCAATCGGGCTCGACGGTTTGCAAAATTTGAGCCGGCTCAAGCAACTTGCGGAAATCTATCTGGCCGGTTCTCAGCTGGATGACCGTTGCCTGCAATTACTGGCGGAGTTCAGAACTCTCAGGAAAATGAGGGCCGCTCAAACCAGCATTACGGATACCGGAGTCTCCGCATTGGCGGATTTGCCCTTGGAGGAATTAGACCTGAGTGAATGCAGCCAGCTCACGGACGAAGTAGCCAGGCACCTCTGCCAGCTAAAATCCCTTAAGAAGCTCAATCTGTTCAAGACAGCCATTTCGGATACTGGCCTTGCTCAACTGGAGCAGCTGTCCGAGCTGCGGTGGCTCAACCTGGATCAGACCGGGATAACCGACGCCGCCTTGCCGCATGTGGGCCGCTTGAAAAAGCTGGAATTCTTGCACTTGGGTTCTACCGGGATCACGGACCAGGGTATGCCAGATCTGGTATCGCTCAAGTCGCTAAAGAATTTAATCGTGACGCGCACAGCCGTTACTCAGGACGGAGTGAATATCTTGAAGAACTGGCTCAGTCGAACGGATATTCAGTTAGAATACGTGCCAGGCAAGTAAGCGGCCCCAGCAAGCCGTAGCTTGCGGAAGAGCTTATCACGCAGCCAAGGCCTCGATATCAAGTGATTGATAGCTGCGACCCTGGGCACAAGAAGCCACCGCTCTCATAGCTAGCACGAAGTTTCGGCATGAGCAACCTTTCAATCTCCTTCGACAGTCCTTGGTGGCTTGTGCTGCTGTTGATTCTGCCTATCACCTGGATAAGCAGCTACCGGTCGTTGGCGAATCTCGGGGCAGGGCGGCGAATCGCAGCCCTGCTTTTCCGAAGTGTGGTGCTGCTTCTGCTTATCTTGGCTCTGGCCGGCATCCAGTGGGTGTGGACCAGCGACAAGACGACGGTGATCTATCTGCTGGACCAAAGTGATAGTATCCCGCGTGCCAAGCGCGAGGTGATGCTCAACTACGCAATCGAATCCGTGCGGACCCATCGCAATAAGCAGCGAGGAGATCTATCGGGATTAATTGTGTTTGGTCGCGAGGCGGCCATTGAATTTCCTCCCTACGACGACGACTTGCCCTATGTCGACGGCGTGGAAAGTTACCTCGGACGTACAGACGCTACCAACTTGGAATCGGCCCTCAAGCTGGCCCAGGCATCGTTCCCAGAAAACTCAGCTCGCAGAATCGTGATTATCACGGACGGGAACGAAACCGTAGGTACCGCGGCAAGCGTCGCCAAAGCCATGTCCGATAAAGGAATCGGTATCGACATTGTGCCGATCAACATGGACTCGAACAGTGAAATCCTGGTGGAGAAGGTCGACCTACCGGGCAACATTCGCCAAGGCCAGCCATTTGAAACGCGCGTCGTTATCAATCGTTATCAGGAAGACGCAAGTGACACGCCGGTCGTCGGTCGCCTGCGAGTGATCCGCAGCGTCGGCCCAACTGATGTCGTCGTTTACGAGAGTGATCAGAACGATCCGGTTGTGCTGGATCGTGACGTCAACGTTTTCCCCATCAGAGACACCATTGACCAGCCGGCCGGCTACACCTACCGCGCCGAATTTGTTCCCGACAATCCAGCTGACGACGCTCTTAGCCAGAACAATCGCGCCGATGCCTTTACCTATGTGCGAGGAAAGGGGCGTGTGTTGCTGATCGAGGATTGGAATGCCCCTGGCGAATACAGCGCGTTGGTGGAAGCTCTGCGGCGGAGCGAGATAGAAGTGGATGTGAGGCCCAGCGATCAACTATTTACATCGCTGGCGGAATTGCAGGCTTACGACTGTGTTGTGCTAGCGGGTGTTCCGCGCTCGTCCGGTGAGGATGCGAACTCCATCGCAAATTTCAGCGATGAACAAATCGCCATGCTGGTGACCAATACCGAGCAATTTGGCAGCGGCCTGTTGATGCTGGGCGGCCCCAACGCTTTCGGGGCGGGAGGCTGGGCCAACACAGATCTGGAAAAGGCCATGCCGGTCGATTTTCAGATTAAGAATCGCAAGATCGAGGCCGTGGGCGCACTGGCCATGATTTTGCACGCGTCCGAGATCGCGCAAGGAAATTACTGGCAAAAACGCATCGGGCAAGCAGCCCTGGAAGTACTGGGCCCCATGGACTATTGCGGCGTAATCAACTACAGCGCCTTGGGAGACAGCTGGTTGTGGGGCAGTAGCGCGAATCCGCCGGGCATGCTCCGCGTAGGCGAAAATCGCCCCGCCATGGTCAATCGAATTCGTCGAATGACCCCCGGAGATATGCCCGACTTTCAACCGTCTATGCAGATGGCTCTGACGTCGCTGGCGAATACGCCCGCCTCGCTCAAACACATGATCATCATTAGCGATGGGGATCCAACACCGCCCTCCAATGGCGTGCTCAGTCAGTTCGCGTCGAACAAGATTAAGATCTCCACTGTCGCCGTTGGCGCGCACGGACCAGCCGGCCACAACACGCTGCAAAACATTGCTACGCGTACCGGAGGTAACTACTACGTCGCCACCAATCCGACCGCCTTACCAAAGATTTTTCAGCGAGAAGCGATGCGGGTATCTCGGCCGCTGGTGTACGAACCGGAAGGTGGCCTCAATCCTCAAATCACCTATCCGCACGAGATCGTACAGGGACTTTCCCGACAGCTTCCCAACCTGCGAGGTTTCGTTTTGACGACGATCAAGGACAGTCCTTTGGTCGAGGTCCCGATTCGATCTAGCGTTCCCACGGAGCCGGAAAATCAGGCAGTGCTGGCAACCTGGACCTACGGTGCTGGACGCACAGCCGTATTTACCAGCGACACCGGTCACCGCTGGGGATCTTACTGGACGGATTGGTCGGGTTACGACCAATTCTTCTCGCAGCTGGTGAGATGGGTCATGCGTCCGACGCAATCAGATGCCAAGTTTACGGTCGCATCCAACGTAAAGGATGGGCGCGTCGAAGTCGTGGTCAATGCGTTGAGCCAAGATGACGAGTTCTTGAATTTCCTGGATATGCAAGCTGTGGCCGTTGGCCCCGACCTGAAGCCGCTACCGCTGATCATGCGTCAGGTCGCCCCTGGGCGCTACACCGGCTCCTTTGAAACCGAGGGAGCCGGAAGCTATCTGGTGAACGTCATCCCCGGCCCCAACATGGCCCCGCTGACAACCGGCGCCAGCGTACCGTTTTCCGACGAGTACCGCTTGAGGAAAACCAACATTTCGATGCTGCAACAATTGGCCGCTTTGGCGCCCCAAGGCGGCGAAGCCGGGGTGCTTTCCGAGCCTCTCGACCCAAGTACCTTTCAACAAACCCTGCAAAACAATACCTACCGCGGCGGTCTGCCTAAAGCCATGAGTCTGCAGGACATTTGGCCAATCTGCCTGCTGATCGGTGCGTTTTGCCTATTCGCCGACATCTTCGTCCGTCGCGTGTCCGTTGACTATCTCTATCCGTTTCGCTGGGTCGCCGCCAAACTGAATCCAGCTGAATCGGCGCAGGACATTGAAAGAAAGGAAAGTCTTCAGCGATTGCGTTCACGAAAAACCCAAGTCAGCGGACAAATCGAGCAAGCCAAAGCGTCCACTCGCTTTGAAGCGGGAGATCCGATCGCGGACAGTCAAACTCTGGATGAAGCCATGGCCAGCAGGAAATCCTCACAGCAAGAAACTGCCTCCGCACGGAAGGAACAACTCGGCATGGAACAAAAACAGGAATCAGAAGGCTATACTTCTCGTCTGCTCGCCGCCAAAAAGGCGGCCCAAAAGAAACAAAGCGATTAGTCACTCAATCTGAGAAGTTCACATATGTCAAATGTCGCGGAACAAATACAACAGCAAGCGGAGGAATTTCGCAATCGCTACCGGGCTGTGCGAGATGAGATTGGAAAAGTCATTGTGGGACACGACGAAATCGTCCACGGTGTATTGACCAGCATGTTCGTCGGCGGCCATTGCCTGCTGGAAGGCGTACCCGGTCTCGGTAAAACGATGCTGGTTCGCACCTTGGCAGAAACACTCAACCTGCCCTTTAGCAGAATCCAATTCACGCCCGACCTGATGCCGGCTGACATTCTCGGCACCAACATGATCGTGGAAAACGATCAAGGACGAAAAGCCTTTGAGTTTCAAAAGGGGCCGATCTTCACCCAAATTCTGCTGGCGGATGAAATCAACCGCGCGACCCCCAAGACTCAATCCGCCCTGCTGGAAACGATGCAGGAAGGAACGGTCACCGTGGGTGGTACGCGATACGAGTTAGACAAACCATTCTTCGTCCTGGCAACACAGAATCCGATTGAACAGGAGGGCACTTATCCGCTGCCGGAAGCGCAATTGGATCGCTTCTTATTCAAACTGGTGGTCGGCTATAGCACCCGCGATGAACTCAACACGATCGTGGACCGAACCACCCGCGGCACGCGCATAGATACCAACAAGATTATGGACGCCGCCGAAATCCGACGTTGGCAACAATTGGTCCGCGAAGTCATTTTGGCCAAGCACGTGCAGGACTACATCGTCCGACTGGTGCTCGCAACACATCCGGAAGGCCCAATGGCCCAAGATGTGACCAATCAATACATTCGCTGGGGCAGTAGTCCCCGCGGAGCGCAAACTCTAGCATTGGCTTCCAAAGTCCGCGCTCTTTTGGACGGGCGTTTCAATGTCAGTTTCGAGGACATCCGCCGCGTCTTTTTGCCCAGCATGCGGCATCGCACGCTGTTGAATTTTGAAGCGCAAGCGGAAGGCATTGACATCGACCAGGTCTTGCTTGACATCCTGGAGAAAGTCCCCGAGAAATCCGACGACGCCTTGGCCGGCATGGCTAGCTAACCGGTTCCCGGGCGATGCCGAAAGCAGCACAAAACAAGATGCGAATTGCCTATCTCACTGCGGGAGCTGCCGGTATGTACTGCGGCAGTTGCCTGCACGATAACGCACTAGCCAAGGCTCTGATCCAGCTTGGCCATGATGCGATGCTGATTCCAACCTACACGCCCATATTGACCGACGAGAAGAGCGCCAGCAGTGACCAGCTCTTTTATGGCGGTATCAACGTGTACTTGCAGCAGGCGAGTCCCATCTTTCGCTGGTTGCCGAGTTGGGCGGATGGTTTTCTTAGCTCGCCTAAGCTGGTCGGCTGGATTGCCTCCAAGGCTATGGGCACGACTGCGGATAAGCTGGGGGCAATGACGGTTTCCATGCTGAAGGGCATGGAAGGCCGGCAAAAGAAAGAAGTTCAGCGACTGTGTGACTGGCTGAAAACTCAATCTCCCGATGTCGTCGTTTTCAGTAATCTGCTGATCGCTGGCAGCTTACCCCAGGTAAAAAAGCTGATCGGCTGCCCAGCGGTTGTTGTTTTGCAAGGCGATGACATCTTTTATGGCGGGCTGGAAGAACCTTACCGTGAACAAGCACTGGCGGAACTACGCCGACTCGCCCGGGAAGCAGATCTTTTTATCGTCCACAGTCACGATTATGGACGGCGTATGCAGCAGCTGCTTGGGTTTAGCGACAAGCAGCTCGCCGTGAATCCACTGTCGATTGATACGACGGATTTCATCGACTGGGAGCCACCAGCGGCAGAAAGCCTCGCCGGGCGCCCTCCCACCATCGGATACCTGGCCCGACTGGCTCCGGAAAAGGGCCTGCATATTCTTGTCGACGCATTCGTCGAACTCAGCCGAACGCTGCCAGACGTCCAGCTTCGAATTGCCGGTTGGCTTGGCAAGCAACACGAACAATATTGGGAAACGCAGCGTCAGAAGATGGAGTCGGCCGGCTTGGCCGACCGCTACCGATACTTAGGAAGCGTCGATCGCCAACAGAAGCTGGATTTCCTCAAGTCAATCGATGTTCTCAGCGTGCCCACACCCTATCAAGAACCCAAAGGTTTATTCGTGCTCGAGGGCCTGGCGGCAGGCGTTCCCTACATTCAGCCTGCCCACGGTGCATTTCCAGAAATACATGAAAGATTGGGGGGTGGGCATTTATGCCAGCCGGAGTCAGTTACCGACCTGGCCGAGCGATTGCGAACCGCACTCGACGATCGCGTCGCCTTAAGGCAACTCGGACTACTCGGTAGGCAGAAGCTACTTGCAGATGCTGCAACGACTCGAGAAGCCCAGAGATTTATTGAGATACTTGAAAAGCTAAGCAAAAACCTGTCACCATGAGCCGCTTTGGCGTTAGAGTCAGCCGCGTTTCTCTTCGGTTTTGCGAACGGCTCTAACTACGTCTAAGTCGCTCCAGAAGCAATACTTGAAAGCTTGCAAGCGAGCTAATTCGCTTTGGATTAACACGAGATTTCGATATCGCCCGGCTCAATAGTGGTCAAAAGCTCCCGTGTCAGCTGCTTCTCATCAACAATCCGGCTCGACATGCGGCGGATGGAGTCCTCGAACAGGTTGCGGGCCAGGCGTCCATTGCCAAAATGCTCGTCCTTGTTGTTGATACGCTGCTGAAATCCCAACAGCAACTTCTTGCGGGTATCCTTTGGCAATTGATAGTGGTATTTCTGACAAAAGGTGTAGAAGATCCGCAATAGGTCGCGAGCATCGTAGTCTTCAAAAAGAAACGTGCGTTGGAAGCGGGAGGACAGGCCCGGGTTGGAACGCAGCATGCGTTTCATAGGCTCCGGGTAGCCGGCCAAGACCACGACAAAACGATCCCGATCATCTTCCATGCGTTTGAGCAAGGTCTGCACCGCCTCCACACCAAAGGCATCCTCCACGTTTTCCGCCAGCAGACTGTAGGCTTCATCGATAAACAGTACGCCTCCCAGCGCCTCATCGATCCGCTCATTCGTTCGCGGCCCCGTTTGACCGGCGTATTTGGCAACCAGGCCGGAGCGATCCGTTTCAACCGTATGCCCTTTATCAAGAATTCCCAAACCGCACAGCAGCCGAGCAATGATGCGGGCCACGGTCGTCTTGCCGGTACCCGGATTACCTTCAAACACGGAGTGCAAGCTGATGTCGGCCACGGGAAGTTGGTGCTCCTTGCGGGCCGCCTGGATTTTCAGAAAATCCACCAGTTGCCGAACGTCATCCTTAAACTTGTCCAACCCGATCAACCCATCCAACTCTCGCATTGCCTGCTTGAACATGCGTTGCCGGTCCTGGGCGTTGGGCAAGTCATCAGCGGCTTGTGCTGGAGTCTGTTTCTCTGCCATAGCAGGCAGCTCCTGTTCGGGATGCACTAACTCCGCTACCTGGGTACTCAAACGACAGGTCTGAGAGTCTTTCTGTCGCTGCACACGTGGCTGCGGTTTGGCGAAAACCTTTTTGAGCTCATTTTCCAGGCGTTCCAACTGTGTCAATTCGGCGGGCAGAATCTGACCATCCGCTTTCGCAATCAGATTGCCCAACCTCAGAATGATCGATCGCAACTCGCCTGCTTCATGCTTCAGCATTGGGATCTGAATGAATGGTTTCGCCAATTCTCGCCACTTGAGAACCTCCGCATGGGCAGCAACATTGTCGAGTGCCTTGGCAAGAGACTCCTTGGTCATTTGGACACCCCACACATGCTGCATCACGATGAGAGCGACTTCACGTTCAGCCTGGGTCCACCGTCGATCGCAGTGCGCAATTTCAATTAGTGTCTTAATCAGTACTCCACGATGCAGGTCCTGCATCAAGTCAACAAACTTCTCTGGATCACTGGTGATCGACTCAGGACAATTCAGCAAACAGCGTTGGGCTGCCGAGCGATAAAGCGACTCGCAGTCCTGCAGTAGTTGCCGCAAGGTGCGTCTCAACCCTGGTGAGAGCAAGCTCTGCTCACCCATCGGAAAATCTTGTTCTAGAAAACCCTGGATCCACTGCAGCATAAATTCACCTCGCTCGATAAGATGAACCATCATATCGCGAGGGAACGGTGCTGAGCAGCACGGGGAAGCAGAGACGGTTGCGAGTCTTGTTCATGCCGGAAACGAACAGCCACACCGCGAAAGCGAAGTTGATGGAACAGGAGAAAACCGAGAGAACAGAGCGGTTTGCTTAGTCTGTTTCATCGACGGGTGCTTGTTAGTGAAATCTAAGCAGGTCGACAAGATCCATCCAATCAACAAGGCGCGATTGCTCAGCTATATGAAACCCCTCGATGTTGCGTTGGGATTGCTCAATCCATTTCAAACACCTAAGCCCTCCGAGGGAGTAACCAGGCTGATCTTAACAGGAGCCAATTTGGAGTAAGACAACGGAGCAGGCAGAGGAAGCAGAGGCAGCTGCTCTGTTTTCTCTGTTCTCTTATGTTCCAACCGATTCAGGCGACGCACCAACACCGCTTGCCCGCGGCAATCCTATGCAGGCGAAAACGAAAGTCCAGTCGATGCACTCGTGACCACGCGTCTTAAATGACTGCAAAACAAAGCGTTAGCCACGGTTCTCTTCGGTTTTCCCATCGGTTATGAGCTAAGACGAAGAGCTACCAACCAGCTCCATGGCCGGTGATTCCGCATTGTGCTTCTGGTCCGCATGCTCTGCCTGCGGAGTTTCTCGAGATGTTTCCGTGCGAGCCAGCCACTTCCACTGGCTCGGGTCCACAAAGGATAGCAGACCCACCATCATGATCCACTGAAACAAGAAGAGGTGCATGGCGTACTCGATGGCCAGATGCAAACCAAAACCGAGAAGCAGGCCTAGTTTTCGAGTAGGTCGATACCACAACAGCAGCGGAATCGCAGCCTCTACGGCCACCACTGCCCAGGTCGATAGTCGGATCGCCCATTCCGACTCGGTGACCAGGGCTGGCAATGGAAATCTGCCATAGAGGTCTCCCAACTGAAACACGTAATAGAGTGCCGAGCCGTCCCGCCAACTTTGACTGGCAAACTTGCTCCAGGCGGCAGACAAATAGATCAATGACATTTCGATCTGAAATAGACGAACCGCCCAAGCCCGCGGGCTGATTCCGCAACTCACTTTCGAAGCCCGAAACGAGCTTCCCGTCAGCGAACAGCATGCGTCGAGAGGTAGCAGCATCAATAGGAAAGCGAAAAAGCGAAAGACCGTGTCTTCTCCATCAACCGTTAATGGATTGCGATGCTGAAAGTTGATGAGCCAGAAGAAGATCATGGCCGCCTGAAATCGCGAGAATACTCCGACCAGTAGCAAAAGGGCATTGAGCAACAGCAGGCTCAGACAGATTTGGATCACCGCAGGCGTCGCCGGCAGCCAGAAAAAGATCGACCATTGCGATTCCGCTTGCAGGGCGCGTGCGGTTTCTACGCTCATCACACCCTGATCAGAAAACCAAGTCGCTCCATCTGCCATCCACACAAGCGTATAAATCACCAGTAAGAAGGCGTAGCTTATCCGCAGCATGGCGCACGTAGCCAAGCTACAGGAATCGAACAGGAAGCGGTCGTACCATGCTCGAACTCGATTAAGCATTGAAATATCACTCGTCAAAAACTGGAATTTCGCGGCAATTACTGTTGTTCGTGACTGCGAACCACAGCACCCCTACTCCTCACGGCACCGACTTGCGGCTTGCGTTTCATCGAGAGCATCATTAGGGCAACGTCCAAATGTTCGTGGAGGTCACGTCATCGGCCGGAGCCTCCTGGAACGGATTGATCGTTTCCAACCATTTGCTTTGCACGACCCAGTTGATTTCCTCAGCGGCTGGCAGGCTGCCATCACTTGGAGGCACCATCTGCACGTTATTCAATTGCAGCTCAACATGCACCGGCTGTGGATTCTGTTGGCCATCCTGGGTACCCAAGGTGCGCGACAGGTATTCAGCGAAATCCCGTGTGGCAATTTGATTTTTCGGCAGACACAAGCGGTTGTAGTAATTCATGTAGCGGAACTTAAGGAACTTCTCCGACAGACTGGCCGATGGCCAATACGGCGAGCTCCAAGACTCCAGCGCTTGCCCGGACGCGTCGAACACATCGGCCGTCAGCCAGTAGTGGTTCACTGAAGGCCTGGGAGTAAACATGGTCCACTGGCTTTGCCATAGACCACCTCGATTCGTCACCGCGCACAGCAACTCTTTCGGCCGGTCGCTAGGCAAGATTCCCCAGGGCAGAACGTCCAAAATCATCACGCCCACAAAAGCAATGACAAACCAGCGGACAGCTCCGCGATGCGCGTCTTGGTTGGGATTTTGCCTTTGCTTCATCGCCTTGTGCTCCAACTGCGCTAAAGATAATGCCCCCATGAGCGACAACGCAGCCTGCGATCTTTAATACCCACTCGCACGAGAGGGTTAGGAATGCATTGCCCAACCCGTCGCCAAACAGCCCCTGCCAAACAGGTACCGTCAAACAGGTACGGTCAAGCATTCGCCGTCAGTCGGTCGCACAGGCAAAGCACAAGCCATCGGGACAAGCAATCTTCCGTTCTGGTTTGCCAGACGCTAAGCACCCCGCTTCGATTCACAGGTTTTCCAAGAGACTGCGCGCCTGATAATCGACAAAATGCGAACATCGCATTCCCGCAGTAAGATCCTACAAGTCCCATTCTAGGGGAATTCTGTTTTGCAGGAATCATTCACGACGCAGAGCAGTCGCCAATTTGAGCCGCGTCGCTCGTTCCGCCGGTAACCAGGAGGCCAGGGCGATAACCGCCGCACCTATCAAAACACAGCCCAAGACAAGCCCCGGCCGGAAACGGAAAGCAATGCTGTGTCCCAGAACCATGAGCGAAGACTGGCTAATGGCAAAAGCCACGAAGACTCCCGCCAGGGCCCCCGGGAGCAAACCCACCGCCCCCATCAAAGTCGCCTGTGCGAACACCATCCGCCGCACCTGGCCACGTGTCATAGCCACGACGCGCAGCATTCCAATCTCGCGTGTCTGCTCCATGATATTCATGGTGAGCGTGTTAACTAATCCCATAGCCGCAATCGCGCAGCCCAACCCCAGCAGCATCCACATGCTGGCGATAACACCGTTCACCATTCCGTCAATCAAATCGACCAGCTCCCGATGGGACTGCAGAATGAGTCCTTGACTGCTGCATAAACTTCGCAGCTCGGCCTCAACATCAGCCAGCCGATGATTATCCGCATTGACAACCAAGGCGCTAATTCCGGAGACTCCCAGAAGCTCACTGGCGGTGTCCTGGGACAAATATAAAGTTAAGCCGCCCGCCAAATACTCGTTGACCACAGCTGCTATTTCCAGCTCGACCGATCCAGCGTCGGTTTCCAATGGAATTTTGTCCCCCGGGATCAAACCTCTTCGTTGAGCCAAGACAGATCCTATCACCGTTTGCCCACGATTCAGGGCTTGCAGTATGTCGCCCCTCTGTGACTCCAGCACATCGAAGTAATCATCGGCCTCACCCTGAAAACTACGGACTATCACCACGATCGAGTCTTCTCCGGACTGGGCGGTTACGAAACTCGTTGTTTGCACACGCTGCACTCCATCGATAGCGGCGACCCGCTGCACCATCTCCTTGGGTAAATCAGCGGCAGCCCCCGTGGAAAAATCCGGCATACTGGCCCTCACGAAGAAGTCGCCGGCAACCGCTTTGGAATACCAACCTTGGACGTTGGCAACGTTGTCCAAAATATTTCCGGCCATTCCCACGCAGGTGCTTACTGCCACGAACAGGACGCCAATGGTCAGCGTCGAGCGGCCCACGTTCCGTAGCAGCTGTTTCTGCGCCAGCTTGGATTCAACCCCCAGCCAACTTCGCAACATCCGCACCAGTACCGATGTGACGCCTTCCAGCAATAGCGGAATCAGCGCCACACAGCCCAGCAGACAAAGAACAATGCCGACCACATCAAATCCAACCGGCAACCAGCCACGGATCGCAATCAGCAGAGTGATCAGTCCCAAAGGGATGCAGACCAGGGCCACGGGGCGAGTCTGACGTATGACATCCACGTTATGTTGCAATTCCAGATTGCGCATGGCTTCGATCGGTTGAACCTGACTCGCGCGTCTGGCCGGCAAAAGTGCACCTACCAAAGACACGACTACTCCGACAAATGAGGCAACGATAAAGGGAGTTGCTGACAAACGAACCACGGGCAGTTCGACCTGCAAAACACGCTCTGTGACTCCATTCAGCCAACCGGCTCCCCAATAGCCTAGCATGCACCCGGCAAGCGTCCCGAGCACACTCAGCACCAAGGCTTCCCGCATAATGATCGCGAAAACCTGGGACCGCGTGGCGCCGATGGCTCTCAAAACACCGAGCTGCTTACGCCTTTCACCCACTGACATTTGAAAGGTGTTGTAAATGATGAAAATGGCGATCAGCAGGGCAAAGGCAAACGCCATCCGCATGCCGTTCTCAGTCGCGTACATGGTCTCTTGCGCCATATCACTGCTGCTTCGAGGAACGCGGATTGTCACAGAAGGTCCCAGCTGATCCTTCAACTCCGTCACGAAACGCTCTCGATCCGTGGTAGGGACCAAGCTGACTAGGACTTGATCCACGTTTCCGCTGGCACGAAACAATTTCTGTGCCGCGGGCAGTACCAGGTAAACGGCCCCACCGATCGAAACTCCAGACTGGCCTGTCGGCTCTACCAAGCCCACGGTCTGAAATTCTTGCAATCCGCCCTTGCCCAGCAGTTTGACCGTATCACCCACTTGGACCCGCAGGGAGGTGGCCAAGCTTTCATCCAACATGACTTCCGTCAAACTGACAGGCTGCTGTCCGGCGGATAGACGGTACTCCCGAATTTGTTGGTCTACACGCGGATCGATTCCTAAAACCTGGATACGCGCAGTCCGCTCGCCGACTGTCGATGCATCTGCCTCGGCGGCACCAGCGAATACTGTTGCCACTCGATTCAAGGTGGGAATAGCCACGGAGACTTGCGAATTATCGCGTATGCCCTTGAGCACTTCATAAGGGAATCCCTGCGGTGAATTCGCCAGAATTTCGACATCCGCCTTGCCGGAGATGGCCGCCAACATTTCTTTCTGAGCAGTGCGAGTTGTCGAGGTAGCCAACAACACCGCCACCACAGCTGCCACCCCAATCGCAATGCTAAGAAAGGTCAACAGCACGCGCGATGGACGAGCGCGGACCTCACGCCAACTGAATTTATTGAGCAGCATGCCTTCAATCTTCCTGTGTTCCCAACAGTTCGGGAGCAAACAAGATTTCCTCAGGGATCCCGTCACGCTCCACCTGACCGTCGCGAATTAGAATCAAGCGACTTGCAGAGCGTGCCACTCCCGCGTCATGCGTAACCATGACGATCGTCTGGTCATGAGATTGCGACAAGTCCTCCAACAGATGCGTGACCCGCGAGGATTGTCGCGAGTCCAAGTTGCCCGTGGGTTCGTCAGCTAAAAGCAGGGCAGGGCGAATCGCCAATGCACGAGCAATCGCCACCCGCTGCTGCTCACCACCCGAGAGCGTCGCGGGCAAGTGATCCTTGCGATGCAACATCTCTACCTGCTCCAGCACTTGCAAACACCGCTGACGTACCTCGCCGGCCGCGATACCATCCAACTCAAGCGGCAATGCCACATTTTCTTCAGCAGTCAGATTCGGCAGCAAATTGAATGACTGGAACACAAAACCGAGTCGGCGGCGGCGCAAGATGGTCCGTTCATCCTCCGAAAGATCCGCGAAGTTCACCCCCTCCAACCTAACGCAACCCGAAGTGGGCTCTTCCACACCGCCCAGGATCGTTAGCAAGGTACTTTTGCCAGAGCCCGACGGGCCCATGATGGCCACGAACTCGCCCGCCTCCACTGCGAGGTTGACGCCGCGCAACGCTGCCACTCCAGCATCCGACGTCCCGTACTGCTTGAAGACATCTTGTGCTTCCAGAATCGGCATCGCTAAAACTCCATTACCACTGCACTTTGCCACCGAGCATTTCGATCAGAACCAATTTTTGCCGCGTCTTGCTCCAAAGATCACAACCAGACAATCCCGTTTGGATTCGTAAACGGTCTCGATCGCAAGAACGGATTAGCTGTAGTCGTAATGCATTGCCGCCCTTATGGAAATCCCGGCTTCCCACCAGGGCTCTCAAAACAACCCAATCAGGGGTATAGGGTTACGCATTCGGCTTACATGGCACAAGGCTGCTTGAATACGACCCATCTTTGTCGCGATCGATAATCCGGTGACCAGTGCTTTGTTGCAGTTCAATTTTGGGGTATCGCATTTTGGCGGCGAAACTGCGTGATCGGAAAGCCTGCTGATGTTCCCCATACCGACTGTAGCTGCGCCAGGGACCACGAAAATGTCCCGCTTTTTCTACGCATGTTGCCATTCTGCAACCTAGTGTTCCCCGTCACATCAGACAGCTGCGTTCCTTGGCAACAAGCGCTACAGCCCGATGTGGCTTCTGGGAATCGAAATGCTGACAGTCTACCACCATGCATCTTCTCATGTTGACTCAAAGAGCTATTCCGTTAATCGCCATCATTTTGGCGGCATGCTCATTACAACCGCTACAGGCCGATATCGTGATCAGGGACGAGCCGGAGGGCTTCAGCACTCTGGTCCAGGGTCAGGCCAGGCGAGGGCGTCGTGGATGGGAAGCCGAACTGTTCACCCCGGCCAACGATCCGGAAATCGATGCGCCAGGAATTCCTTTTTGGGATCCCGACCAATATTACAACTTCCAGCTAAACTTCGATGGATCTGCGGGCCTTGCCTCTTGGTGGATCGATGTGAATCAAGACTCGGCAATCTCAACAGGCGAACTGGTGTCGGTTACCGACGCGAGTATGCAAGGACAGTCGGTTAATCACGTCCGTCTTTATCTGGAAGGTCGCCCCAACTTCACCGAACAAGCCTTCGTGCGGGGTCTGAGTATCAACGGTAATGCAATTCCCGGAACTTTCGGTTCGGGAGTCGGAATTAGTGACACCTTCTTCACCACCACACAGGCAATCGACTGGGCACAGGTAGAGGTCTCTGGACAGATGCGACTCAGTTGGGAAACACGTTCCAATGGCGGTACCCAGGAACGTCCACGGGTGTGGGTTTCGCTGGGCAACGGTGTGAGTGTCATCCCAGAGCCGCCCCCAAGCTGGCTTATCGGATCCATGGCCTTCGTATTCGTAACGCACCGCCGCCGCGACTAGCCCTTGCTCATGACGCTCTACGAATAATTTGCTCAGGCACATTTGGTGCATGTGGTGGCGAAGGGCAAGGCTTCTAGACGGCCTGCCGGAATCGCTTCGCCACATCGACGACAAGTCCCATACGTACCACGGTCGATTTGATGAAGTGCCTCTTTGATTTGCTGGATCTCACGAACAGTTTCCGCGCCTAGAGACTCAAGCACGTCGTCGTTCTCGTGCTCAACAGCCCGTTCTTCCCAGTCCTCGTCCCCTGGTTCTCTCAGGTCGTCATCGATCTGCTTGGCTCGACGCACGAGCTCTTGCAGTTTGGCTTCCAACTCTTCGCGAATCTGTGCATATTCGGGCATGTTGCTCACCATCCCTATCGGGATTTCACCGCCAGACCACCAGCATCTGGCAACCCCGATGGCTTAAGAAATGATCCACCTTCGGACAGTCTGTCGACCGCCGCATCATCGGCTGCTCTTCACACAATGCAATAGACATGCCAAGCCTGGTCATCCCCTATGATTAGCCCCATATTCCGAACCGGCAGACTGTGGCCCGATTCGAAGAACACGAACCACATGGCGTTCTCCGCAGTTGCCTTCGGATTTTGGATTGTGCCATAACCGCTCCGCGGCTGAGGCTGGATCCTCGGTGATCTCCCCTGCGGCATATGTAGTGCACAATTATCTCAAGTTCGGCCGCGGTAGGCTTGCAAGATCTTCCGACCGGCGAGCGTAGCTCGACCGCACCGCTGATAAGCTGTTCCGTTTACCCAGACACTGCGACCTCACCCTCCAATTTTTTGAACTTTTCCTCGGAAGCAAGCTGTTGCCCGCAACCGATTCAACAGCCAATGCCTCAGGGCGATCTGACCGTCAAGCTTTGCGCCTACCTCGCAGATTATGTGCTAGTCCGCGCACTTCCAAATAATCCAACAACCAACTGCGCCATTTCGCTCGCTGTGCAGGATCCGAGTCGATTTCACTGCCGCCGATCGGCCCCTCGAGTTGCCGGTGAGGGCCAAGACGGCACTCATCCCCAAGCTCGCGTCGGCCGATAATGCATACATTCCATTCACGGAGGCGGATGGAACACAGAAGAAATTTGCGCAGTATGGAGGTTGCGATGAACCGATTAGGCAAATGGGTTCCAGTTTGGTTATGTTGTGCGGCGCTGGCCGCAGTCATTCCGAGTAGCGCATCAGCCGGAGAAGGATGCTTCTCGTGCAGCTTGAGCGACTCGTGCGATACCTCGGGTATCGTCTGCGACAGTGGCTGCGACAGCCTGGCGGGATGTGGTGAAGCGGGGCTTCTGGGCAACTTGTTGAAGCCCAGCGATCACTGCTTTGATGACTTCATCAGCCCCATGATCAACTTTGTGTTCTTTGAAGACCCGCGTACTCTGACGGAATTGCGTCCGATCTACGTCAGTCACTACGTCCCTGACACCATCGGCAATGGTATCCCGGCCGGTGGTGACGTGCAGCTCTATGCAGCGCAGTTTCGTATTGCACTGACCGATCGCTTGAGTCTGATTGCCGTCAAGGATGGCTTCATTGTCGACAACACCGACGGGGCTTTGGGGAACCTGCTTAGCGACGGCTGGGCGGACGTTACCGCTGGTCTCAAGTACAACCTGATTCGCAATGCGGAAACGGGGACGCTCGGTTCGGTCGGCTTGACCTACGAACTGCCCATTGGGAGCACACGTTCCTTGCAAGACATTGGCGATGGCGAATTTCACATGTTCGCTACTGGAGGGCAACGTTTGCTCGGCGGCAACGCTCACGTCTTGTCCAGTGTAGGCTACCGCTTACCGCTTGACGGAGCCGTTCAAAGCCAAGCCATCCACTGGTCCAATCACCTGGACGTGCGAGTGACCGAAAAGATTTACCTGTTCACCGAATTGGCTTGGTGGCACTGGACAAAAGATGCGTCCGCTGGAGCGCCACTGGGCGTCAGCGGCCAAGATCTGTTTAATCTGTTTGCCAACGACGTGGTGGGCAACGATTTGGTGACCCAGAACGTAGGTGTCAAGCTGAAGCCGAGACGCAGCATCGAAGCTGGCTTGGCATACGAGTTTCCGTTGACCAAGTTCAAAGACGTCATCGACAGCCGAATCCAAGCTGAACTGATTCTGCGTTACTAGCCGCAAGCTTGCTTTCTGCGAGCGACTAGCGGATCGCGCAATCGACCATAGTCCGCCTCAGAGAATGCTGGAACTAACCGACGGGGTCCCTGGAAATATCCAGGGTCCCGTTTTTTGTTGGTCTGCCAGCGAAATGGGAAAACGACTAGCCCGGATTATTTACCGGCGTTCAGGGTTGAGGGCTTAAGTCTCATGGGCGCCGTAACTTCGGTCGCAAACAGCAGTCAAGCTGCAATCGCAGAATGTGTTGGCTCAATATTCCTTCGAAATTCCCTATCCGCAGCCCACTTGCGACCTTGTTAACGGCCTACATGAATAATCCGGTCTAGACCAACAAATCACGCACCGGGCCTCTCTGGTCGATGCCGGTCAAACGCATGTCCAAACCTTGGAACTTATAAGACAGCCTGCGGTAGTCGATGCCCAGGCAATGCAGGATGGTCGCATTCAGTTGATGGATGTGAACCGGCTTTTCGACAATGTTGTAGCTGAAATCATCGGTTTCCCCATACACCATGCCTGGTTTGATTCCACCACCGGCCATCCAGATCGTGAAACATCGCGGATGATGATCTCGGCCATAGTTCTCCCGCGTCAGCTGCCCCTGGCAATAAGAGGTTCTGCCAAATTCGCCTCCCCAGATAACCAGCGTCTCGTCCAGCATACCCGACTGCTTGAGATCATCGATCAGGGCATAGCAAGCTTGATCCACGTCTTGGCATTGCTTGGGCAGATCGCCGCTGATATTTCCATGCTGATCCCAACCGCGATGGAAGATCTGAACAAAGCGCACTCCACGTTCCATCATGCGTCTTGCCAGAATCGCGCTCGCAGCAAAACTGCCTGGTTTTTCAACATCCGGGCCATACTTATCCAACGTCGCCCGACTCTCCTTGGACAGGTCAACCAATTCCGGTACGGCAGTCTGCATACGCCAAGCCATTTCATACTGGGCGATGCGTGTCCTGGTTTCAGGATCTCCATACTGTTCAGCGGTTTGTTCGTTCAGGCGTGTCAGGGCATCTAAGGCGCGGCGTCTCGCCTCAGCCTTAACTCCCGGCGGATTGGATAAATAAAGCACCGGATCTCCCTGGCTTCTAAGAGCCACTCCCGAATGCTTGCTGGGTAGAAACCCGGAACCCCATAGGCGATTGTAGAGTGCCTGGGCTTGTTTTCGGCCCGACCATTTCGGAGTCATTACCACGAAGGAAGGCAAGTTGTCGGTGACGTTTCCCAGACCGTAGCTCAACCAGGATCCGAGGCTGGCACGCCCGGGCAACTGATGCCCTGTGCAGATATAGGTGATTCCGGGATCATGATTGATCGCCTCGGTATACATCGATTTTACGATGCACAAATCGTCTACCATCCGCGCATGATACGGCAACAACTCCGATAGCCAGGCCCCATTGGAACCGTGCTGTGCAAACTTGAACTTGGTCGGGGCCAGCGGAAACCTTGCCTGGCCGCTGGTCATCGTCGTTAATCGCTGCCCCTGCCGCACATCTTCCGGAAGGTCTTTGTCGAACATTTGGTCCAGTGCGGGCTTGTAATCAAACAGGTCTTGCTGACTCGGACCACCGGCCATGAACAAATAGATGGCCCGCTTGGCTTTAGGGGCGAAGTGGGGCAAATCCGGCAAGCCACCGAATCGCTGTTCCGTTGGATCGGCAACTGCGGCACTGGCGCTGGTCAGCGTTGCTAGGGCAGCCGCCCCCAGCCCACTTCCCATCCGCCCCAACAGGCTTCTGCGAGTCAGTTGCAGCGCATATTCGTGAATGGGATCGGTCATATCATTTACTCCACCTTGCCGCGTCTGCTGCCTCCGCGGCGTGTTAGCTTGCCAGGTATCCAACGAGCACTAGTTTTTGCAAACGACCTCGTCCAAGTTCAGCACCACGTTGGCGACCATCGTCCAAGCCGCCAACTCGCCAGGGTCGGCGGGTGCATTGCTCAGCGGGCCACCGTTTGAAATAAGAGCCTGCGCCGCCTCGCTATCGCCGAGATAGGCTTCGCGTTGGTACTGCAATAAGCTTTCTAATTCGCGCATTACCTGGGTACTGGGCTTGCGAGCCGTACACCAACGATACATCCGCTCCAACTTGCTCCGATCGTCTTCTTCACGCTGCTGCTCGGCGCTCTGCTGCTCGGCGCTCTGCTTTTCTTCACTCTGCTTTTCTTCGCTCCCGACCGCCAATACCCGGAGAGCCAGGCCTCGGGCTGCTTCTACGTACTGTATGTCATTCAGCAATAAGAGGGCTTGAAGAGGCGTATTGGTTCGCTCTCGGCGCAAGGTACAAGCTTCTCGCGATGGGGCATCAAAGGTACTCATTTGTGGCGGAGGCGCTGTCCGCTTGATGAAGGTATAAAGCGTCCTCCGATGAACCTTGTCCGGGCCCTGATCGGCCTCGAAACGCACGGTGTTGGATCCGCTATAGCCCACGGCAAACCACAACCCATCGGGCTGGGGCGGTTTGACACTTGGCCCTCCAAGCTTGGTTACCAGAAGACCGCTGACCGCCAGCGCTTGGTCGCGCAGCATCTCTGCATCGAGCCGAAATCGCGGGCCGCGGGACAGGAGGCGATTTTCCGGATCGACACGTCGTTTCTCGCCATCGGAGGTCGACGCCTGCCGGTAAGTGCTCGACATGACCATCTGCTTCATCAGTCGCTTGACGTCCCATGCACTTTCGCGGAATTCAACAGCCAACCAGTCCAACAGTCCTGGATGCGAGGGTGGCTCACCCTGGCTGCCAAAATCCTCGGACGTCTTGACCAAACCAACTCCGAACAACTGCTGCCAGAACCGATTCACGGCTACCCGGGAAGTAAGCGGGTGTTCGGGCGATATCAACCAATGTGCCAGCCCCAGCCGATCCTTGGGGAGGCTCGCGTCCAGTGGGGGAAATACCGCAGGCGTATTGCGCTCTACCTCCTGGCCTTGATGGTCGTATTCGCCGCGCTCCAGCACATAGGCCGTGCGAATCTTCTCGCGTTCCTTGAAGACCAGCGTCGTCGGCATCTCTTTCTTAAGTGCCGTTTCTTGCTCCCGCAAGGCTTGTATCGCAGCAACCTGTGTCTGATACACAGAGTCAAACTGTGTGAGATAGTAGTCTCGCAATGTCCGCTCTTGTTGATCGCTGAGTTGATCACCGGCCATCAGGATTGCCTCAATCTCTGCTGCTAAAGCCAATTGCGCAACTTCAGAATCGCTCAGTGCCCGATCGTAAATCCTCAGGTCATCAATCGCGCCACCGATGCCCGCTGCCTGTTGATCTCTGCGACCGATTTGCAATGGCTTGCTCGTCTGAAAATCATACTCACCCAGCTGATCACTTTCGATCTTGAGTTTCGCTCGTTTGCCGTCGACATAGACAGCGATACCGCTGGCCGATTTCGAGCCATCATAAGTCAGCAGCACGTGATGCCACTGATTCGGCTTGAGCACATCCGCTTCCGTCACCACGCTCATAGCCAGATCCGGGGCGGCACGGGCAAGCACTCCGCGGACACGGAGCTGGCTCAGCTCAATCTCATAGCCGGTGTTGCTTGCCTGGTCCATTTTGGAGATAGCCGCCATCGAACGGTCGCCTGGCGTTCGCACCCAGGCTCCGATGCTGAACGAATCAGCCTTCTTGAACTTGGCCACGTCGCCGAAGCTGACAGACGCATCCTCGCTCCGAAACTCCACCGCCTGGCCCAGCTTTCCGGCAACTAGTGCAATCTCTCCTTTGAGCTGCGCCGAATCCTTACCCACTTCGAGCGCTATTTTGTCCCCATCCCTGGCATCCAAGGCAGCCTGCAACTGCAATCCCGCAGCTTCGCCCGATGCCAAGGCAACCTTGCTGCCGGACCGCAGCAATTGTCGCTGCCACCCGAGCCAGGCCCTAAAAGCATCCTCCACTTCCTGTCCGCGCTGCCCATGTTTTGTCTCCAAGGCCTCACGCTGAGCCAACAATTCACGTTGCCGCAATATCTGTTCTTCAGACGGCACGTAGACGAAGGGGGCATGATCCTTCACATTCCCATCCATGGGAGACCCATCAATGCTGTTAAAAAACGCGAATAACTGATAGTACTCCTGCTGCGTGATGGGATCGTATTTGTGGTCATGGCAAACCGCACATCCGACCGTCAGCCCCATGAACACCTGACCGAATGTATCCACGCGATCGACCACGTTTCGAACGTAAAACTCCTCCGCGATCGTCCCCCCTTCGTTGGTCGTCACATGCGCGCGATTGAAGCCAGTGGCAATCTGCTGACTGAGCGAGGGCTCTGGCAACAAGTCACCTGCCAGCTGTTCGATGACAAACTGATCAAAGGGCATATTGCCGTTGAAGGCCTCAATCACCCAGTCGCGATAAGGCCACATCTCGCGATAGTTATCCAGATGCAATCCATGCGTGTCTCCATAACGCGCCGCATCCAACCAATAGCGTGCCATGTGTTCGCCGTAGTGCTTGGATTGCAGCAAGCGATCAACAACTTTTTCGTAAGCATTTGTCGATTCATCATGGACAAAGTCGTCAATCTCCTGCAACGTCGGCGGAAGTCCAGTCAGGTCCAGCGTAACGCGACGGATCAGATCTTCACGCCGCGCGGGCTGCGCGGGGTTCAACCCCTCCCGTTTGAGACGCTGCAAAACAAATGCGTCGATCTCATTGCGGCCCCAAGTTTGCTCATCCGAGCTAGCCGATGGTGAATGCGGGATCTCGGGCCGCGATGGCGCCCGAAAAGCCCAATGCTCTTGATAGTCTGCGCCTCCCGCAATCCAATTCCGCAGCAAATTAATCTGCTGTTCGTTCAGCGACTTGTGGCTTTCCGGCGGCGGCATCCGCTCGCCCTCATCTTGACTAAGAATTCTCTGCAGCAGCAGACTCCCGCCGGGATCGCCGGGAACGATGGCTTGATAGCCTCCGAGATCGGCAAACATCCCATCACGGGTGTCTAACCGTAGTTCCGTTGCGCGGGCATTGTCATCCGGCCCGTGACAGGCAAAACAAGCATCGGAAAGAATGGGACGGATATCTCGATTGAAATCAATCTCGTCCTTTGCGCTGGCAATTTGCAAAGGCACGACCAGTATCCATGCGCAAGTCCAAGCCTGTCCTACGGATCGAAGGATCCGAAGGCAACTTAGACCGCGGGGAACCCACAACGAAAACAGCCAACTCTGCGTGTTCATGAGCTTAGAGGTCTGATCAAAGGCAGGAATGAATCTAATGACCAGCGGTTGGGCCAAGGCGGGATCGGAAGATCTGCTGCAGGAAGACGGCCTAAACACCACAAACCGTGGCCAGCTCCCCTATCAGCGCAGCTTCTCAGCCAGTTCAGGCTGCCTACTCATTGTAATGGCCTTTTCTACGTCTTGCCAACGACGCGGCTTGCAATACCAGAAACGTCTATCAGGCAAAATGCGCAGACCTCAAGCAGAGGCCATTTACCTGTAACTTGTAAGGGTCGGTGCTAGAAAGGAACCAAACAGTAG
>JANSWS010000696.1 GCA_024743355.1 bacterium | reverse complement strand
GAACCACAAACAGTTCGACCTCGCTCAGCCCCGTTGCTAAAATGAAGCATCAGCCGCCGATCAGTTCGCATACGCAAAGCGGCAAGTCCAACGCCAAATCTATCCCGACACCTCCTGTCTCAGGATAGATTCCTATACGTTCTGCGTCTGAGATAACATGCTCATAGTTGAAGGTCGAAAATTCGTTCTCAAGCCTTTCGACTCCGAGGAGGAGTTGGAGCGTGTCGTCGTTGAAAATGCGGAATACCTCTTCGGCCCAGCTTCAATCTATTTTCCGAAATCTCTGATCGCCACGCGTGATGGTACTGGAACAATTCCGGACGGTTACGTGCTCGACCTTGCACGACGCGTTTGGTACGTCGTCGAGGCTGAAATTAGCAAGCACAGCGTTTGGAGCCATATTGCGCCACAGGTTGCAAAGCAGATCATCGCCGCATCAAATCCAGTTTCAAAGCAATCACTTGTCGACATTGCTGCGGATCGCGTACGCAATGACCCTGATCTCCAAGAACGATTCGCCGATGAAGGAATTCACGCGATAGATATTCGGCGTGTCCTCGCCGAAATACTCGCAAAAGAGCCCATCGTGGCCATGCCGATTGATGCGGTCAAAGACGACTTGAAGGAATGGGCTGCGACTTTACGAATCCCAGTCAAGCTCTGGATCGTACGAAAATACGTTGAATTCGGACGACCAGAAATTGTCATGTACGAGATTCCTGAAGAGTTTGGGCCAATCGTTGACACCGCTCAGAACGAAGAGGATTCCAAGATTGAACTCGCTCGCTACGGCGTGACCGTTGCCGACTTAATTGACGCTGATTTGCTGCATGCTGGGCAAACGCTTCACATGCCTTACAAACCACGAAATGGCGAACAGCGAGACTATCGAGCTACGATCTGCGAAGACGGTTCGATAGAATTGTTAGGCAAGCAATTTTCAAGCCCGAGCTATGCCGCTGTCTACGGAATTCAGGATGCTGGAAGTGATCGAAAAACCGTGAACGGTTGGACGGCTTGGCGATTAGAAAACGGCGAAAACCTAGCATCAATCCGTGAAAAATATCTCTCACAGGAATGACGCAGAACAAAGCGATGAACACGAAGTCGCGGAGCCGGGCGATTTCGCAATGGAAGATCAACTCCCGCGACTCGGTTATCGCAATCGTTCGTCCGACAAACCATGCGTCAATCAATATTGCTTGCCTTGCTGCTTATGTTCGGCTGCAACAATCCTAGGACCACTCCGAGTCTAATGAACGACCAAGAGTCTTTTCTGGAAAAAGCAAGCACCCTCGCTTTCCAAAAGCTCGAAGAGGTGGAAGGCAATATTGATATGCTAGAAGAACCCTACAAAACCATTGCCGTTATTTATTCCGCCCAAGGTGTGATCGATAATGGTGGCCTTGTTTACTTTTTCGAATCGGACTGGCCCCACAATCCACCCTATTCGATGTTTGCCGATGCCTATCGACGAATCAATCTGAAGGAGGCCGGTGATGCGATTGAATTTGCCGCGAATTCGTTTGGTATCCCCAATCCTGAGAAGAACAAAGCTTTCCGAAACGAATTCATGGATAATGAAACTGATGGCGTAGAATGGAATGATTGCATCGGCGGTGCTGACGAGGTCTTGACGCACCTTGCGGAGTGGTTGCGAATGCACTATCCGAAAACTTTCGACTAAAATGGACGAACAAAGCGATGCAACCGAGTTCTCGGTCATGTCGCGCTTACTAATAAATCAACTCCTCGAACCGGCTGATCGCCGCCGTTCATCGGATTAGCACAGCAACATGCTCCGCACTCAAAAACTGATCTAGCGCTGTTGAATCCCCCACATTGTCATTAAAAATCCACTTGCCGTTCCAGATCCACTCGTCCCAACTGCCGATTTCAATTCGGCTGTATCGCATGGTGCGATTTCGCCCAGGGAAGTAGGTCACAAATTCGTCTGGTAACTGACCGGCAACGCTGCACCTAGCCTCGCGCTGGACCGTAAT
>JANSWS010000331.1 GCA_024743355.1 bacterium | reverse complement strand
TGGGGTTTACCAGGGATTTCCCGGTCGACCCAAGTCGTGCAAAATGCACAAATTGATTGAAATTTGCAGGACCAAGATGCCAATACTGAAACGAGAAACCGATCTATTCCCGGAGGACTTGTTGGAGAGCGAATTCGCATCGAGCAATTCCTGGTGGGCCATGTATACCTTGGCGCGCCAAGAGAAAAAATTGATGCGGATGCTGGTCGAGGAAAAGATCGCGTTTTACGCACCGGTCATTTCCAGACGCTATCGCTCCCCCAGCGGCAGGTTGCGGACGAGCTACGAACCGCTCTTCAGCAATTATGTATTTGTCTGCGGTGACGAACTGGCACGCTACAAGGCGGTGACGACCGGTTGTGTCAGCCGCAATATGCCGGTCGAACAGGTCGAAGACTTGTTGGCGGACCTTCGTCAAATCCATGATTTGATTGCCACCGAGGCCCCCTTGTCGCCGGAAAGCAGGTTGGAGCCGGGCCAGAGAGTGCGTATCCGCAATGGTCCTTTCGCTGGTTTTGAGGGCATCATCACCCGTCGCGAAAAAGAAATCCGCTTGCAGGTTTACGTTCGATTCATGGAACAGGGAGTTTCTGTAGCGATCACGGACTGCCAGGCGGACCCGATTTAGAGCTTATGCGAAAACCGAAGAAAACCGCAGCTAACGCCAAAGCGGCTCATGGTTTTCGGATAGGTTCTTAATCACCTGCTTCAGAATTGAATCGTAGATGTCATCTGCCGCATGGGACCATTAACGTTGGTTTGGCTCTTATCGACTCCAAGGATCCGCTGGGCAAGCGGAACCTACTTTTGAAAACCATCCGAGGCCTGTCTTTGCAGCCTCCCTTCCGCAAAAACTCGAGGTCCGATTTCGCATGAATCCGACACTGAACTACCAGTCAATTTTCGTCGCCGGACACCGCGGCATGGTAGGTTCCGCAGTTTGCCGACGCTTGCAGGGAATCGACGATTTGCGAATGATTACCTACAGCCGATCGGAGCTGGATCTGGAAGATGCCGCGGCCGTGCTGGATATGTTTCAGCAGGAGCAGCCGGAAGCCGTCGTTTTTGCCGCCGCGCGAGTAGGCGGTATCCATGCGAACAATCAATATCCCGTCGAATTCATGACGGAGAATTTGAACGCGCAGCTGGCGACCATCTCGGCAGCCTACAAGACTGGAGTCAAACGATTCTTGTTCTTGGGAAGCACTTGCATCTACCCGCGCATGGCAAAGCAACCCATTACCGAAGACCAACTTTTGGCCAGTCCTCTGGAACCTACCAACGAAGCTTATGCGCTGGCCAAAATTTGCGGTCTTAAGCTTTGTCAGTACTACCGCAGGCAACATGGAGTATTGTTTCACTCGGCTATGCCGACGAATCTGTACGGGCCGGGGGACAATTATCATCCACAGCACAGCCATGTTCTGCCTGCCATGATTCGACGTTTCCACGAAGCGAAAGAGGCGGGCTTGCCCAGCGTTACGATTTGGGGCACCGGTTCACCGCGACGCGAATTCTTGCACGTCGACGATTTGGCAGATGCCTTGGTGCACTTGATCCAGATCGCGGACCCGCCGGATTGGGTCAACGTGGGCTCCGGAAAGGATCTGAGCATCCTGGAACTGGCCGAGTTGATCGCCGATGTTGTCGGTTTTGAGGGCACGATCGAAAAGGATCCCAGCAAGCCCGATGGCACTCCCCGCAAGCTGACGGATATTTCTCTGCTGCGCCAAACCGGTTGGGAACCCAAAATTGGCCTGAAAGAGGGAATCGCGACGACCTACCAGGACTTCCTTAGTAATTCTGTGGCGGGTACGCTGCGTGCGGTCTAGCCGCTATACCGTTTCAATACGGGCTGCTGCTGTTTTCTCGGTCGAGCGTTTTCCAAGAGTTTTCGCATTGCATTCCGACAACTTCAAAGGGCACGAATCGACGCCGATTTTGATCATTCGAATGGTGGTCGGCTCTGGGGTTTAACATGGCAGATCGCGCGGCTCTTATAACCGGTATTACCGGACAGGATGGCTCCTATCTGGCGGAGTTGCTGCTGGAGAAGGGCTATCGAGTGCATGGGCTGGTGCGTCGAAGTAGCAGTTTCAGCACGGGACGCATCGATCATCTTTACCGTGATGTCCACGAAAATCCCCAACTGCTGCTGCATTATGGCGACCTCACGGATGGTCAGGCTTTGACCAATCTGGTGCAAGAGATTGAGCCGGACGAGATTTATAACCTGGGCGCTCAGAGCCACGTACGCGTGTCCTTTGATCAGCCTGTCTACACTCTGATGACGGACGGCATGGGAGCTTTAAATGTATTGGAAGCCGCCCGTTTGCTGATGAAACGCAAGCCGGTTCGCGTATATCAGGCTTCGTCGTCGGAGATGTACGGCGCAGTCCTGCAGACTCCGCAAACAGAAACGACCCCGTTTAATCCTCAATCTCCCTACGGCTGCGCCAAAGTGTATGCCTATTTCCAGACGGTGAACTATCGGCGCAGTTACGATTTGTTTGCCAGTAACGGCATCCTATTTAACCATGAGTCTCCACGGCGTGGGGAAACCTTCGTCACCCGAAAGATCACTCGCGGTGCCACGCGTATCAAGATCGGCTTGCAGAAAAAACTCTATTTGGGAAACCTGGATGCAAAGCGAGACTGGGGCTACGCCAAGGATTACGTGGATGCGATGTGGCGGATGCTGCAGCATGACACTCCTGATGATTACGTGATTGCCACCGGAGCAACCTACAGCATCCGTGATTTCTTGGGTTTCGTGTTTGAACAGCTCGATCTAGATTGGCAACAATTCGTAGAAATCGATCCCCGCTACTTTCGTCCGGCCGAAGTCGACTTGCTGATTGGCGACGCGACAAAGGCACGTGAACAGTTGGGCTGGAAACCCAAGACAGACGTCCGCGAGCTAGCTCGCATCATGGTCGAGCACGATCTCGATTTGGCGGAAAGAGAGCTTCACGGGTCAACTTTTCAAAGCTAACGGCAACCAAGCCTTTTACCTAAGAGAGATAAACTGGCTATGTCATCGATAGAATCCATCTGTTGCATTGGCGCCGGCTATGTTGGCGGTCCCACCATGGCAATGATTGCCAAGCAGTGTCCGCATATCAAGGTCCATGTGGTCGATCTGAATCAGGCTCGTATCGATGCTTGGAATTCAGACGAATTGCCCATCTATGAGCCTGGGCTGGACGAAGTTGTCCGCGAAGCTCGCGGCCGCAATCTCACTTTCTCCACGGAAGTAGACGCGGCCATCCATGCGGCCGATATGGTCTTCATTTCTGTCAACACGCCCACCAAGACCTTCGGTATTGGGGCAGGGCGGGCCGCCAACTTAGAGCACATTGAGAAATGTGCGCGGCAGATCGCCAAGGTTTCGAGCGGGCACAAAATCGTAGTGGAAAAGTCCACGTTGCCGGTACGCACCGCTCAAGCTGTCAAACGCATCCTGGCCAATGCCTCGACGGCTTCTTTTGACGTGCTGAGCAACCCTGAGTTTCTCGCCGAGGGAACCGCCATTCAAGACTTGCTCAAGCCCGACCGCGTGTTGATCGGCGGTGAATCGAAAGAGGCCATCGCATCTCTGGTGGACATCTACGCTTCCTGGGTCCCCAAGGAGCGAATCCTGACCACGAATCTGTGGAGCAGCGAACTGTCAAAACTAACGGCCAACGCGTTCCTTGCTCAACGTGTCTCGTCGATCAACGCGATCTCGGCCCTGTGCGAAGCCACCGGAGCCGACATTGACGAAGTGGCCCGAGCCATTGGTACCGATTCTCGGATCGGCCCCAAGTTCTTAAAAGCGTCCGTGGGATTCGGTGGAAGCTGCTTCCAAAAGGACATCTTGAATCTGGTTTATCTCTGCGAACACTTCGGTCTCAATGAAGTGGCCGATTACTGGAATCAAGTCGTCAGTATCAACGACTACCAGAAGAGCAGATTCTCCAAACAGATCGTGCGTACGCTATTCAACACCGTATCCGACAAGAAAATCTGCATGCTCGGCTGGGCCTTCAAGAAAGACACCAATGACACCCGCGAATCAGCGGCGATTTATGTCTGTCGGGATTTATTGATGGAGAGAGCCCGCGTGGAAGTCTATGATCCTCAGGTTTCAGAACAGCAGATACGCGCCGACTTGGAATACATCATGCGTGATGAGAATGGAGAACTGAGTAGCTACAAGCAGTCTCTCATTGATAACGTCTCCGTGGTTGAAGATCCCTACCAAGCAGCCGATGAGGCGCATGCCATCGCCGTCATGACGGAATGGGACGAGTTCCAAAATCTGGATTATTCTCGTGTGCACAAGAACATGTCGCAGCCAGCCTTCGTCTTTGATGGCCGCAACATACTCAATCACAAGCAGCTGGCCGAGATTGGTTTCGAAGTTCACTCGATCGGTCGAACCAGTCTGTCACCCAATACCTAGTCGAAAAGCGCCCATTTCGATAAGTCTCCTCGGGATGCAATCGCTGCTGCGTTGTTGACAAGTTTTCGTCATTCGAACGCCCCTAATCAAACTCGGATTGAGAGCGATAAATCTCTGAATTCCCTTCGAAATACGGGGTTTCATGACGCCAGCGGTGCGGCTGGCTGGCAAACGCTTGCAGAACGCATTCTCAGGGCCAAGAATCTTGGTCTAAGGCCATAATCTTGCTTCATCAAGATGGACTGCCTTAAAGTGCCCGAAGTGCGTGTGCAGATGGCGCCCGAAGATGGTCGGGACGCTAACGCGTTCCGGCGGATGGGCAAAACCCAATTTGCATCGGGACCAAGCATTAGATTCTGAAAGAGTGTTCCCAAGCATTTCAGATACCTGATTCCAATTCGAGCAGCAGGCGGCAAGGAATAGCAGCATGAGTACATCTCCGCTCTTACCCAGTCAGAATACTTTACCTGTTTCCGCCGAGCCAAGAACAGCCGCGAGCACGGAGCAAGCACCGCAGGTTTTCAATTTGGTTGTCTTTGTGAAAGCCTGGGAGGGTGCGGTGGTCGCCCGCGCAGCCAACTTGGCGGTCCCCGAAGTACGAGCGGCCACGATGAGAGAGGCCTTGAGCGGCTTGGTGCAGAACGCGAAGTCGTTGATCGAAGCAAAAATCTCGCAAGCGAACACGATTCCCTGGACGGATCCCCCTAGCGAACCGGGCGAAACAGAAAGTCGCTTTGTTGTGCCGCTCCATCTTTAGACCGCGAGCAACAATCTCGTAGACCGAGCAATTTTTCATGAGTACCGTTTCGACCATTGAGCGTGTGATCGATCTGATGGATCCCGCTCAGAATATCTTGTTCAATGTTAGCTATGACGAAGCCCAGCGTCGCGTTTTATCCGGAGACGCGAAGCAGGTGGCTGAAATCGACGGGCAGTTTTCGATCTTGGCGCGGGAGGGTAAGCGGGTCTGCATGGCCCGCTCGATTGGTCGCCCGATGCGATATTTTCTGGCCAAGCGTGAGGCTGGTCCTTGTCTGATTGTTGCCGAGCGTATCGATGCCATTCGTTCGGCGCTGGAGGAAGAAGGGCTGCAAGATCAGTTCCATCCCTCCTACACCCGCATGGTACCTGCGCATCATGTGCTTGAGTTGCAGTTGGTGGGGTGCCCGGATCCCAACCCCAGTCTCACCCGGTTCTTTGATCCGCCTCGGGAGGCATTACCTGCCGATATCGAACGGATCGGCAAGGCTTACATTGGTCAATTGGCCGCAGAATGTGAGCGTTGGTTGGATTCGATCGATGCTCGCGAACCCATTGGCGTCATGTTCTCGGGTGGAATTGATAGTGGTTCGGTGCTCTTGGTTCTGTACCACCTGTTGCTGCAGCGAGGAGAAAATCCCGCACGCTTGAAGGCCTTCACACTTTCGGCCGGCGGCCATAGCTCCGATGCCGAGCAGGCGCGTCGTTTCCTTCGTGATCTCGATTTGGAAATGCTTCTGGAGGTCTTCGAGGTAGCTCCGGAGGATATCAGTTGGCGGGAAGCGGTGCGTGTGGTGGAAGACTACAAACCGCTGGACATTCAAGCCGCGGCCATGGGACTAGCGCTTTGTCGCGCCATCCGAGCCAGGTACCCGGATTGGATCTGGCTGGTTGACGGCGATGGCGGTGACGAAAATCTCAAGGACTATCCGATTGAAGAGAATCCAGAGTTGACGATTCGCAGTGTGTTGAACAATTCAATGCTCTACCAAGAGGGTTGGGGGGTTTCAGCGATTAAACACTCGTTGGTCTACAGCGGTGGGCAGAGTCGCGGTCACGTCAGGACATTTGCCCCAGCTAGCTTAGAGGGTTTTCGGGGATTCAGTCCTTACGCTTTGCCAAGCGTAATTGCCATCGCCGAGGGCATTCCATTTATCGAGCTAACCGACTGGCAACACGAGCGACTGTACAGTCTAAAAGGCCAAATTGTGGGCAGCGGCATGCGTTCCGTCACTGGATTGGATATGCCCGTTTACGGCAAACAGAGATTTCAGCGAGGTGCCGCCGCGGAAGGCGTTTTTGAGCGGTTGTTTCCCACCGAGGAAAGCGAGTATCGCCGAGAGTTTTTACGTCAGCACGAGCAGGCCGGTGCATAGGCTCGGGAAGTTGCTCGTTGGTTACGAGCCAACACACAAGTAGGCTCGTAACAAGCTCCGCTTACGAGAACGAAAGCGCGAGCGAAGCTGTGCAATGGATGCTGTCATAGCGGAGCGATGTTACGGCTAGCGTTGAGCCGCAAGCGTCTCGGAATGTCGACAGCACCCGGATTTTCCCGGGCCGGCTCTGCGAGACGCTGACTTAGGGGCGCTGCTGTCCACCGTCGCTTCCCGGGTACTTCCAACCACCAGCAGAAACCCGTCCACGCCAGCCGTAACTGCACTTCGCACCTCTCGGCTTTGTCCCACGGTTATTCTCGACGCAGGGCGTTCAAATGTGCTCGTTGGTTACGAGCCTACAACCAAGTAGGCTCGTACCGAGCTCCGCTTACGAGGACGAAAGTGCGAGCGATGCTGGGCAATTGCTGCTGTCATAGCGGAGCGATGTTACGGCTAGCGTTGAGCCGCACGCGTCTCGGAATGTCGACAGCACCCGGATTGTCCCGGACCGGCTCTGCGAGACGCTGACTTAGGGGCACTGCTGTCCACCATGAATTCCGGGGTACTTCCAACCATCAGCAAAAACCCGTCCAATCCGGCCGTAACTGCGCATCGCACTCAGCGGCTGGATTGCAATGGCTTCGCTTGCACAGACATCGATTCTGGTGCTCGTTGGTTACGAGCTTACTTGACGCACGATTGCGCGGCCGCTCTGAGACGTCTGCTGGCCTCTTGCAATTCGTTTTCCGTAATCGTCAAGGGCGGCAGCAGAACGACCCGGGTATTCAGCGGCCCAGTCCAATGAACACGCACTCGTTGTTCAATACAAGCTTCGGTCAATCCGCGTGCCCGCGAGCTTGCCAGCGAGGGCTCTATGCCGGGATGCAAAAACTCAACTGCGCAACTGGCAGCTTGCCCTTCTACCGTATTTGCCAGGCCGGTTTTGCTCAGAGCCTCTCGCATAACGGTTCGCAAGAATTCGCCCGCCCGCCTGCCCAACTTATAAATTTGACCTTCGTTCAGAAGCTCCACGACGCGTTCAGCAATGGCGCAGGCTAGGGGATTAGCAGCGGCCGTTTCGGATTCGGCTCCAGCTGGGATGGCATCCAGCACATCAGCTCGACCGAAAACAGCCGCCATCGGCACGATACCGCCGCCCAGACTCTTACCAAGCAGCACCAAATCGGCCTGCCACCCCTGGGCCTTTGACAACAAAAAATGACCACAGCGGCCCAATCCCGTTTGAATCTCGTCGGCCACCAGCAGAATGCCGTGGCGGCGAGTCACCGATCGCAGTTGCTGAAAGAACGATTCAGGAGGAAAGATATAGCCTCGAGCGGTCAGAGCTGGCTCGACCAACACGGCGGATACCCGTTGAGGCGATTCCTCTAAGACACGAAACAGACCTTCCGCGCAAGCCACTTGGCAAGTCGGATATTGCGCGTCGATTGGACAGTACGCACAGTAGGGATATTCTTTCCAGGGTCGAACCATTACTTGCCCGCTGAGTGTCTCGCTCAGTTGGGTTTGCGTCGTATGGCTGATGGCACTGGTGGCGATCGTTCTTCCGTGCAGAGACGGATCCAGTACGACCAGCCTTCCCGGACGAAAGCTGCTGACGGCTTTCCAGGCAGTCTCCACCGCCCGCGCCCCGCTCGAATTGAAGATGACTTTACCGTTCGCTGCGATCTCCGGTGAAATCAGTTCCCTAAGCCTTTCCGCCAGGCGGATTCTGCCGACATGCGGCTCGCCGGTCATATGTGTCAACTGCTGCAATTGCCGCGTCGCCGTCTCGACCAATGGCGGATAACAGTGGCCAAAATTGGTCGCGGAAAAGCCGCAGGTCAAATCCATCCAGGAGTGACCCTCTACGTCGATCAGTGTTGCTCCCTGGCCTCGGACGAACACCGTACCAAAGCTCGGATCGTGCTCTCGCTGGCTGCATTTCGGACTGCACCGGCGAAATCGATCGAGCCAATCCGAGTTTTGGCCGGAACCATCTGAGCGTATTGTTTCTTCGGACAACATGCACTACTCAGCCAGAGCCGCCATCTTGCTTCTCAATCTTGAGATGATCGCTTCCGGCACGAATCGCGCCAGCATCTCGTCATTACTGAGCGGCACGATTTGCTTGATCAGGGAACTGGAAACGTGGGCATAGTCCTCGTCCGCCATCAGAAAAACGGTTTCGATTTCATGATCGAGCTGCCGATTCGCCATCAGCATCGTGAATTCGCCTGCAATATCGGTCAGCGGGCGAACGCCACGCACCATCACCCTGGAACCGCACTGTCTGACGAAGCTCACAGCTAATCCGGCAAAGGTCTCGACGCGTACATTTGGGATGTCACGAGTCACGTCACGCAATAATTCGACGCGTTCTTCCGGGGAGAATAGAGGTCGCTTTTCCGTATTGATTCCGACGCCTATCACCAGTTCATCAAACAGATGACAGGCGCGCTGAATCACATTCATGTGGCCGAGGGTGACCGGATCAAAGGAGCCTGTGTAGACACCGATTCGAGTACTGTTGGGCATGATGAATCCCTAGCCCGGATTATTCACCGGTGTTCGAGGTTGAGGGCTCAAGTCTCATGGACGCCGTAACTTCGGTCGCAAACAGTCGTCG
>JANSWS010000228.1 GCA_024743355.1 bacterium | reverse complement strand
AGTAAATCAAAACCGGTAATTCTAATTGTCGTCAGCAGACTCTGCCCAACCTGCACACAAGCCCCAAACCAACTCCAACCGCTTACCCAAAACGGAACTTCTAGTTGGCGTCACCCGGCAAATCTAGTTGTCGCTATACAGACTAGCAATGCTTCGCGTGTTATCGATGACTGCATGACAACCAATGTAACTGAGTAGAAGCTGCGCCAAACTTTGTGCTTCAGGTGCAAGCCTTGATGCATGAGGTCGGCAGTCTAATTAAGGTTTCAGATCTCCGCAGATGAATAGCGGCTGGGCTCTGGACTGAATTCATTTGAAGACAGCCCATGGCCTAGCCACTTCGGCTTGGCTAGTTCATAGCCTTGTACTGAGGAGATCTCCCATGGCAGTACTAACACGAGCCCACCAAGAGCTCTTTCGAAGAACGCCCGATGAATGCTTTGATTCGATGCAGGCTCTACGCTCAAAGTGCTTTGACGACCGTGAGCAATCGCAAGATCAATGGATTCGTCCCGAAGAAATCTTGTGGACCCACGATCTGACGATGTGCTTGAACGGCGGAAATGAATATGCACTCAATGACTGGTCCTTTTCTCAGCTCTGCCGAATGGCTGGAGTTAGCAAGGACACTTTGAATCGGCTCACTCCCAAGACAGCCAGTCGGGCCATTCAGGAGACACTTCCGCACAGCGAGAAGCCACTCCAGATTCTGACAAGGGATGAGCAAATTCGGGCCGTACACGGAGTTGCTTATACGCGGCTATGGAACAGCGAATTGCTCGACCTGGTTGATGAATTTGCCAGTGACTTCACTCCTCCTCAGCGGGCAATGGATGGCAAGAGTACCGGCTTGTACTGCGGTGAACAGGATATGTTCGCCTTCCTCATTGATCCTACCGGCTGGGCCGAGATCAATGGCGAGGCGTTTGCACCTGGTTTCTTTCTTTGGAACTCGGAAGTTGGACGGCGTTCGCTTGGAGTGCAGACGTTTTGGTTCCAGCGTATTTGCCAGAACCATATCGTTTGGGATGCTACCGAAGTTGTCGAGTTTACTCGCAAGCACACAGCCAATGTTCGTGAGGGACTTAACGGCATTCGCTGCATTATCGAAGGCTTAGTTGCAAGGCGTGATGAGCGACGCGACGGCTTTGTGCAAACCATGCGTAATGCCATGGCTGCCAAACTGGGTTCTGATGCAGACGAAGCGATGAAGCAACTTTCGAAGCACAACATCCCTAGGACGCTCGCTAAGCAAGCGCTAGAAATCGCTGCTCGGGATGATGCGTTTACTATCTTCTCGCTGGTTGATGCTCTTACACGGTTGAGCCAGGAAGTTCAGCTTGCTGGAGCTCGCACAGAGTTGGACTCAAAGATTGGGCAACTGCTCAGTCTTGCAGTTTAGCCGTTTGGAAATTCTCGTTTGTTGGTTCTTGAAAAAGGAGTCGCCACTATGTCGACGAAAAAGCCCGTTCATGAGATTCGCTTTGGCCGCATCAAAGCCGCCATCTGGGAGAACGACACCCAGAACGGTACGCGGCACAATGTGACAGTGAGCCGCATCTACAAGGACGCAGACCAATGGAAGGATTCCACATCATTTGGGAGAGACGATCTTCCGCTTGTTGCCAAAGTCGTTGATCAGGCGCACAGCTGGATCTACGAAGCAACAGGATCGAGCGAATAACCAAGGTTCGCTCCACTTTGCCAACTGGATTGAGAGGTCCAGATCACCCAAGGTTTTCAGTGGTTTGCTTAGACTGCCGAAGGCCTCAATTCTGAATGACTCGCTCTATTTCTTCCAAGCACAGGCTTGGAATGTCTCGTTTTTCCCAATTTATACTTGCCAACCACCTGAGAGTTTCGGCACGACTAAGATTTTTGTCGATTGCTTCTTCTTGCAATATCCCGGCTGTTGTTCTAGTGAAGCCAAGCCCAATCATCGAAACCATAGTCCCTGATGACGCACCAAGCTCGAGAAATAGGTGAATTGGCGGAATGGTTTTCAACAGATCGTTTCGTCCGACAACAAGCAGTGCATGCATCAGCAAGTCTTCGTAGCAACGCAAAAACTTCACGTACCTGAACCTTAGATCGTTCTCAATGAGCTGTAAGGTTTCCCTGATTGATGTAGCAATTCGAGGGGCTCGCTTGCTTCGCTTGATCTTTTGTTGATGGTAAGAATCGATCGTCTTCGGCAATCGTTCGCCTCGCATCCACTTCAACGCCATCGTCGCAAAAAACTTATGCGACTGGTCCTTTGAAGGTTTTTTCTCAAAATGGTTATGCACTCTTTTCACTACACGGAGTAGGCTTGCATAGGCTTCAGAGCGAAGAGGGTGGACAGGAATAAATTCTTCCGGTGGATCTTCAGTCATCCTCCGCAATAAGTACTCAAGCATTTCCTGCTGGCGTAATGGTGAAACTGAGAGGTTCCTGCTCAAAATATTCACAGGTACACTTACTCCAGCAATTGCGTTCTTAACAGCCACTTGAATCTTTACTGCGTCTGGATTCGTAGCGTCACCAAACAGCTGTTTTAGAGTGTCAACGATTCGCCCCGACAAATGCGAACACGCAAGCTTCGCAAATGAACTTTCAAGAGTTGGTCTAAAGCCCGATGCGTGCTCCGAATCTTCAATATACTGGAGGAGGTTGCTACCTAACTCGACAACGTTTTGCCTAAATGCTGGGCTCACCGTTGCTTCCTTGCTGCCTTCAATTGGCTTGGATTGCCAGCTCTTATAATCGATTAGAAAGACATTCCCTTCAAATTCTTTACCAAGTCTTCCAGCCCGACCAGCAAGGTTCCAAAAGTCTACGGCGTCTAAGGGCTCAGCCGATTCCCCACGATTTTCAGCGCCTCGCGTTGGCTTCAACATGAACAGGTTTCTGGCAGGCAGATTAACGCCTTGAAGAAGAGTACTCGTGCAAACTAAATGGCTTAAAAGCCCTTCCGAGAAATATTTCTCAACCGAATTTCGAACTACAGCAGGCATGTTTCCGTAGTGGAATCCGATACCGGCTGCGACTGTATCAGCCAATGCATATTCGGGGTGAACATGAGTTCGGATAAAAGTAGCCAATTCGGTGAGCCGACCAGTCTTTGACTCGTCAACATCTGATTGCTCTATGAGCGAAAACTCCATCAATTGAATAGCTGTCTTCTCGCAGTCAGCTTTCCCGTTGGCGAATACTAGGCTTTGAGCTCCTCTACCAAATTCCCAACTTAAATAGGAAAGTTTTTGCCTTTCGTCGTAAATCTCTCTCTCAATTTCGACATCAGCTATCGAGAATGCTTGATCGTTAAAGCTAACTGATAGTGAAACGCGATTGAGGATAACCGGATTCGTCTCAACTAGAACCAGGTTCTGAGCTACAGGACTCTCTCTTTCTCGGAGGACTTTCAAATCGTTAATCTGAAATACTTCCCCGAAAAGTTCAGGGTTTGAAATCTGAGGTGCAGCAAAAAGCAACTTAGCGCTGGGATTTTGCGCCATGGCCTTTTCAAGAACTGATTGCAGTGTAATTCCTCTCTGGCCGTCAGAGATACATTGCGCTTCATCGACAACTATTGCATCAAACTCAGGAACTTCTGGACTTTCTAACAGAATTTGAGCGCGTTCTTGCGTCAACACATACACGGCTGACTCGGTGTCCAACTCACTTGGAGGAACGGGGATTGGTGAAACAACTATATTCCGAACTCCGCGACTTGCGATCTGCCGGGAAATCGAATCGCACATCTGTGAGATAAGAGCCCGTGTCGGTACGATAACGAGGCTCCACCTAAAATCATGCTGAACGTGATGCTTCACCAGAAAGTTCACGAGCGCAAAAGACTTTCCAGCAGATGTAGGCGCGGTAACTGAAACTGGATGTTTCGACTCTAGGCTTCGCCAGAATCGCTTTTGGAAATCGGTAAGCAGCAACAAACTTTCGTCGTCTAACTCAATCGTGTTTGCGAGCTCGCGTCTCTTCAGATCGATGGAAGCCCCAAAAGGAATTCGATTGAAGACATCATTGCGTTGAGGCGACATACTCAACAAGAAGTCAACCGCAGGGAAATTGCCTAGTCTTGAAAGCACAACACTGGCAAGTGCGGGATCGGCCTGAATTGTTTGGGGCCAAAGTTTTACTGCTGAACTTACAATTCGGTATGCCGCTTGGCGATGCAAAGTTTTCTCGCTGGACGCCAAATGACACGCGCTTCGAAGTAACCGGATATTGCTTGTCAAATCTGGAGCCGGCGATTTTTCAAAGGTGTTACCGATTGCAACAGCCAGAAGTGCTGCATACTCCTCGTGAAATTCGCCATGGGACCAAATTTGGTCAGCAAGTTCCTGAATCACTTAGTCACTCCAATTTTCTCGTAGAACTTCTTGCGAAACTCATCAACGTTCTCAAATGGAATGAGAAACAATGAGAAACTTAGTTTCTCCATGCCTTGCCCTTTGACTTTCTTAGCAAAGAGCTCGCATGCTGACTCTATTCTCTTCTTATATTTATCAGCAAACAGTTTTTCTACTTTCTTCACATCTGTGCCATTGGCAAAGATCTTTGCCTCGAAACCAGTGAAGCAGGCAAAGATCTCAACCAATTCATTGCTGCACTCAACGTAGGGATCGAAATAATCGAGAATTTGTTTGGACAGTTTTGGGTCCTTTACGGATATATGGTCTCTTAAGATATCAATGTCTCGAACTCTTGGGCTTCTCCCATCTTTAGTTTCGAGAAACGCATTGATTGACGCGAGAGTATCATCGAAGGCTGACGCCAGAGATTGATATAGTTTTGACTCGCCCCAAAAAAGCTTGAGCCCTTTTTTGCAGTCCGTGAGGCAGACATGAATGCTATCTGAACCATGAACGGGCATGTTCTCGCTGGTCTTTAAATACATCTTGCAGGCAATCTGAGGAGCCTCAAGAACCGCTTCCAACAGAATGTAGAGAATCAACTCACCCGGTTCACCTTCGCGAGACTTAGAGTTGCTCTCACGTGCTTTGACGAACAGGTGCCTTGCTTGATCAACCAATTTTTGGGCGTGGCGAATATGTCCCTTACTGAGGGCCTTTTCAATTTCCGCATGTGGAATACAAAACGGGACGATTTGGCCATAGATGTACTCAACGAACTCATCAATCGATGGAACTCCATTTCGAAAGGCGAGGTAATAGAAATGTCCATCAATAGTCAGGCCTTCAGCTTTCCACTTGCAGTCAAGCTTGCGAAGTCGGCTTGAGAACCCTTCGGCGGCTCCTTTCAGCGCTTCGTTAAGTTTTGTCTCGGAGACGGTCATCTGCTAAACATACTTTCTTTTGTCACCAATTCGAAAGTCTAAAACTATCAGTCTTTGCATGCGGAACACCAGCTCTCGTCCAAGAATCGGGGTGTATTCCCGAATACGCAATTAATGCATGACAAAGGACATTATCATGCATTATTGTTCCGGTGTTGAAAAACTCATAGGAACCCATTCTTGATATGCCGCGTCAGTGAATCTACTGCTCGCTGCTTCAAGGCTAACCACCGGTATGCAATGGATGACTTACCAATCAAAGCACCTGCTTGGCAGACCAACATAGATTCACTCACCAAAGAGGTGTCGGTTGTTGAGCCGCCAAGATTGGTGATGGAAGCTGGGCCAGCTGCTCAGTTTGCTTGGGAAGAATTCTACTACGGTCAGATCCGCAATGAACACACTCGCAGGGCTTATGGGCTCGCTGTACGGAGATTTCTGCAGCACTGTGAGCGATTAGGCCGAGAACTCGCGAAAATCTCTCCTCGCGACGTTGCTACGTATCTAGACGCTCTCGACTACGCTGCATCCACAAAGAAGCTGCACCTGTCTGGCCTGAGGCACTTCTTTGATATCTTGGTCACCAGGCACGCAATTGTACTAAATCCAGCGTCATCAGTCCGTAGCGAACGCCTACACGTCATCGAAGGCAAGACTCCGGAGATAACCGTGGTTCAAGCCAGGCAGCTGATTCAAAGCATCGACATCACAAACGTTGTTGGGCTTCGCGACCGCGCGATTATTGGAATTCTTATCTACACAGCGGCACGAGTCGGAGCAGTCTCACGCCTAAGCCGTAGAGACTTCTATGACCTTGGCGACCAGTATTGCCTTCGGTTCACCGAGAAAGGTAGCAAGTCTCGGGAGATTCCGGTACGCCATGATCTTCGCGGATTCATTGCCGACTACCTTCGTGTAAGTGGAGTTGATTACGCAGAGAAGTTATCTCCCTTGTTTCGAACGACTGTCCGCCGCACCAAGACGATTACTTATAACCGAATGACCCCTGGTGATATGGGCCGGATGGTAAAGCGACGCATTCGAGAAGCGGGACTTCCCGAGCGGCTCTCCCCGCATTCCTTTCGTGTGACTACGATTACCGATTTGCTAAGCCAGGGTGTGCCACTCGAGGATGTACAGAACCTCGCTGGACATGCTGATCCAAGAACTACCCGACTTTATGACCGCCGCCAGCGAAAGGTTACGCGAAATATCGTTGAGAGAATTTCGATTTGAAACCCAGCCCAAACTTGATTCCGACCGACAAGATGCGGGTTCGTCGCAAGACGATGCTCGCCCCCCAAGATAAGTGACTTGGCTACTTTCGGGGCATGGCGATCTTTGGTAGGGTTTGAGCTCTGCTTTGCCCCCGAATGTGAGGTTGGAGAAATGCTGACTCTGGGTGATTTCCTTACAGTTGCTGAAGCTGCCGAGTATTTAGGCGTATGCCCCAACACCATTCGTAATTGGGGCAAGGACGACAAGATTCCCGAGCATCGGCACCCACTCAATAACTATCGGCTGTACAAGCGTTCGGATTTGGATGGTGTGCTGAGACAGATTGCTCGACCCACAAAGCGCAAGCGGACACAGAAGGCCAAATGATGGAAGAGGCACAATCAAAATGAGTCAGCAGACGCTTCCGTTACCCGGCCAGATCGCACGAATACGCCAACGCACATACTTGGTTGAGGAGATCGTTAAGCCCAAGCGAGTTGCAGATAGCACGCTCGTACGACTCTCGTGTGTCGATGACGACAACCAAGGCGTGCCTTTGGAAGTTCTCTGGGAGAAGGAACTCGATCCCCAAATTATCGCATCGGAAGCCTGGAGCAGTATCGGTTCCAAAGGGTTTGATCCTCAACGCACATTTGCCGCGTATCTAAACACGCTCAAGTGGAACTGCGTTACTTCAACTGACCCTAAGTTATTCCAGTCACCGTTTCGTGCTGGTATCAAGCTCGACGCATACCAACTTGAACCGCTGCGCAAAGCTCTGCTGCTACCACGCGTCAATCTGTTCATTGCGGATGACGTGGGGCTCGGTAAGACCATCGAAGCTGGCCTGATCGCGCGCGAGCTGCTGCTGCGTAAGAAAGTTCGCGAGATATTTGTTTCTTGCCCGCCTTCAATGTTGTTGCAGTGGAAAGAGGAGCTGGAGGCACGATTCGGACTTACGTTTGAAATCCTCGACAAAGAGTACATGAATCGAGTGCGCCGCGAACGAGGATTCAGTGTTAATCCGTGGAGTACTCACACTCGGTTCTTGATCTCCCATCGATTGCTAATTGATGAAACGTACGTCGGGCCACTGCGGGATTACCTCGGGACGTTTTATCCTGGATCTCTGCTCATTCTGGACGAGGCTCACCACGCCGCGCCCGCGAGCGGTCAGAAGTACGCAATCGACTCGCAAATCACCCGAGCTGTTCGAGACCTCGCGCCGCGGTTCGAGCATCGTCTGTTCCTTTCAGCGACACCGCACAATGGTCACTCAAATAGCTTTTCGGCTTTGTTAGAGATCCTGGACCCACAGCGGTTCTGCCGTGGCGTTGAAGTCGAAAAGAAGCACCGGGAAGACGTCATCGTTCGGCGGCTCAAAGAAGATATCCGCGACATTCAAGGCGGTTTCCCCAAACGGAACGTCGTTCAGGTAACGATTGATGGGCTACCCGAAGATGCGCCAGAGTTGAAGCTTTCTTCGCTGCTCGACGAGTATCGCCAAACTCGTGAGGAGCGACTGAAAGATGAATCAAAACGGGTACAAGCCTCGGCAGGTCTCCTCATTATCGGGCTTCAGCAACGTCTCTTGTCCTCCATTGAGGCTTTTGCTCGGACGCTTCGCGTCCACCGCAAGACGGTACAGCGGCAATGGGAGAAGCTACAAGAAGGAGAGGTCCAGACGCAACCGGTAGCCCGCGCGGCGTCGCTAGACCTACTGGCCGGAAGCATCGATAGTGACGATGATCGCGCGACTCTGGATGAAGATGAGTTGCAAGCTGCTGAGGATGCGCAATTCGAGGCCGCGTCTGCTGCGGCGTTCGGTTCACTGGCCGACATGTCGTCTAAAGAGCTATTTAGGCGTGAACAGCAACTACTCAGCGAAATGGCTGACATCGCCGAACAGGCTCGTTTTGAATCGGACGCCCGCACCAAGAAGCTGATCGAGTGGATCAAAGTGAACATGTGCTCGGATCTAGGTAAGACCGGAGCCAAGTGGAATGATACCCGTGTAATCATATTCACCGAATATGACGACACGAAACGCTATTTGGTAAGTCAGCTCGAAGCAGCACTGTCCGGCAGCGATCAAGCCGAAAGTCGCATCGAGGTTTTCCACGGTCCAACGCCACCGGCAAAGCGAGAGGAGATCAAACTCGCGTTCAATTCCAATCCTGCGAAGCATCCGGTTCGCATTCTGGTAGCAACCGATGCGGCTCGGGAAGGTCTGAACTTGCAGGCTCACTGTTGGAATCTGTTTCATTACGACATTCCTTGGAACCCGAGTCGCATGGAACAGCGCAATGGGCGTATCGACCGAAAGCTACAACCCAAAAGCGAAGTATTCTGTCATTACTTTGTTTACCAGCAACGTCCAGAGGACCGCATTCTGCAAGTTCTTGTACGCAAGACCGAGACCATCAAACGAGAGCTGGGCAGTTTGGCTCAGGTGATTGATGCCAAGATGGCCAAGTCGATGTCGGGTGGTATCCGACGGCAGTCACTTGCTGAGCTTGAGAACTCGCTGGAGTCAACAAATATCGATGAAAGGTTTCGAGCCGCGATTGAAAAGGACCTGGAGTCGAATCGAGAGCGACAAGAGGCTCTGCGAAATCAAATCGAGCGACTCCGAACCCAGCTTGAACGATCCAAGGAGTACATCGGTCTTAGCGACGAGCATTTCCGATCTGCCATTTCTTGCTCACTGCAATTGCTCGGTACTAACCAATTGCAAGACTCCGGAGAAATTGGCAACAACGTCGAGAAGTTTTCTTTTCCAGCAATTGATGAACGCTCGGGCGCTGATCCCACGTGGGCCGAGACGATGGACACCTTGCGGCCACCACGCAAGCGAGATCAACGTTTGTGGGATTGGCGAAAGTCATCACCGATTCGTGAAGTCGTTTTCACCGATCCCGGCATTGTCAGTGACGAAGTAGTGCATTTGCACCTTGAACAACGCGTTGTTCAACGTCTGCTTGGGAGATTTTCAGCTCAAGGCTTCGTGCATCACGACCTTTCCCGCGCTTGCTTTGCTCAAGCCAAGGATGCCATTCCCCGCGTCATCCTGTTGGGAAGATTGTGCTTGTATGGGCAAGGAGCCGCTCGTCTGCATGAAGAACTGATTCCGGTAACAGCCCGATGGATTGATCCGATGGTGCGCAAGGAGAATCTAGCACCATACGCCAAAGATGCAGAGGCGAAGACGTTGGCGTTGCTTGACGATTCATTGCTTGGATCGCAAGGGATCAAGCTAACGGCAGAGGTAACAGCCCAACTGCAAGCGTCTGCCGCCGCCGATATCGACCAATTGCTGCCGTTCCTCGAAGAACGGGGTGCTGAATTTGCCGCTGATGCAGAGCAGAAGCTCGCTCAGCGCGGTGTAGCAGAGTCCAAAGCAATGCGAGAAATCCTAGCGACCCAGAGAAAACACATTAACGACGAGGTCAAGAAATACGACAACCGTGATCCAAATCAACTTAGGTTCGAATTCGCTCAGGAGGAGGAGCTAGCTCAGCTAGACGCTAACAAGCGTTATTGGATCAAGCGACTAGACGAGATTCGCGACGAACTGAAAACGGAACCAGACCGCATTGAAGGGCTTTATCAAGTCCGCGCTCGACGAATTGAACCCGTCGGTTTGGTTTACCTCTGGCCAGTGACGGGGTAATTGATGAAGACCACAAATGACTCGGGAGGATAGACATGATCAGCAAAGCACACGGTGACCCACTAGCCACCAAAGCCAATGCCGCTTTCGAAGAAGTGGCACAAGACGTAATTGCCCGAGCACGCGCTGCTAAGACTGAAGTTGTCGTCTGGCGCGATGGCAAAGTAGTCAAACTTTCGCCCGATCAGGCTGAACGTGAATTGGCGGAACGCGCGGCAAACACTGGAACTGATACAGCGGAATAGACGATGGGTAAATCGCCTGAAGAGTTAGCACATCTTGAATGGTTGGGATATGTCCAGCCCGTGGGCCTGGTCGTGTCCATACCAGCCTTGCTGGAGGCGCAGTGCTACGTCAACAAGAACATCATGGGCGAGCACGCCAGATTTCTTGGCTGCCTGGTTGCTGAAGCCAATGGAAATAACCTGCCAGAAATTGCCGATTTTGCACTCTTCACTCAGCAGTTACTTGGTTGGGACGCAGCGGATCTACGAGAAGTACCCAAGCTTGGACCGCTGGCGGGTGAAATGGCTTCGTTGGAAGTCATCCTGCCTCAGTACAACGAAACCTTGCGTCCCACGCACGTTGTTCCAGCATTCAAACCCGCCGAAGGTCAGAACCCGTGGGTGATGCTTATCCAGGAACTCGGACGCGGTATTTCGCTGGATGAGCCTAGCGAAGCAGACTCGGCCCGACATTGGAACGCGCCTCCGCATGCAAAGTTCGAACGCTTGTTACGTGAATCGGGTGTACCGATTGGCCTGCTAGTCAATGGACGGCAGTTGCGGTTGGTTTACGCACCGCGTGGTGAGACCAGCGGCTATGCGACGTTCAACGTCGATGAAATGGCGCAGGTTGCAGGTCGCCCAATGTTCGCGGCGCTGCAAATGCTGTTGTGCGCCGAACGGATGTTTACGCTCGGCGAGAATCAACGCCTTCCCTACATTTTGGAGAACAGTCGCAAGTATCAAAATGTCGTTTCGACCGCGCTGGCCGAACAAGTAACTTCAGCCTTGTTCGAGCTGTTACGTGGATTCCAGGCTGCCGATGATCACCGGCAGGGTGAATTGTTGCGGCAGGTGTTGGCGAATAATCCACAGCACGTTTATCATGGCTTGCTGACCGTGTTGATGCGGTTGGTCTTCGTGCTGTATGCCGAAGACCGTGGTTTGGTCTCAAGCGAAGCAACCTACACGAACCATTATTCCGTATCGGGACTCTTCGAACGGCTGCGCAGCGATGCAGGCCGATTCCCAGATACGATGGATCAGCGTTTCGGTGCCTGGGCACAGTTGCTGACCTTGTTCCGGTTGGTATTCGAAGGCGGTCAACATGCCGAGCTAAAGATTCCGGCCCGTAAAGGTTACTTGTTTGATCCCGATCGATATCCATTCTTGGAAGGCCGCTTTGATGATGGCAATGTGAATGTAGCCTCGGCTGAGGAGCAATCCTCGACGATTCAGATTCCACATATCAGTGACGGCGTTATCTATCGCGTTCTCGAAGACCTATTGATTCTTGATGGCGAGCGACTGAGCTATCGAACACTGGATGTCGAGCAGATCGGAAGTGTTTACGAAGCCATCATGGGCTTTGAATTGCAGGTTTCGCAAGGCAAGTCGATTGCCATCAAGCCTGTGAAATCGCATGGTGCGCCAGCCACGATCAACTTGGAAGCGCTGCTCACTGCCAAGCCAGCCGATCGAGCAAAAATGCTCGGCGAGTGGACCGACCAGAAGCTTGGTGCCACCGATGCCGGTGCGCTGAAAGATGCAACGACGATCGAGGAACTAATTGCATCGCTCGACAAAAAGATCGCCAAGCATGTCACGCCCGGCATTGTTCCGGCGGGCAGCATGGTCTTTCAACCATCGGATGAACGGCGTCGCAGCGGTTCACACTATACGCCGCGTTCACTGACCGAGCCGATTGTTCGCACGACGCTGGAACCAATCCTCAAGCAGATGTATGACTCCGAAACAGAGTTGCCCAAAATCTTCGAACCCTCGAAAGCCGACAAGCAACGCTACACCAAGGGCGAAATCGAGGCGCGTGTCCGCCTATCGGAGAAACGCATCGAGTATGCCAAGGCAGCAAGAGCGAAATGTGTTCCGCATCCTAACCAGATTTTGGATCTGAAAGTTTGTGATCCGGCCATGGGTAGCGGTGCGTT
>JANSWS010000236.1 GCA_024743355.1 bacterium | reverse complement strand
TACCAGATCGCCTTTCGCAAAAAGATTTACCGAACTCTCGATGAACTACAGGCCGACCTGGATGAGTGGTTGGTCAGGTACAACAATGAAAGGCCGCATAGCGGACGCTACTGCTATGGCAAAACACCAATGGAAACCTTCGACGATTCGCTACCAATGACCAGAGAGAAACTGCTCAACGGATCGTACAACCAAGCTCAGCTGACAGCTGTGTGAAAATAGGATGCAACTGTCAGATCAAGTTTGAGCCACTACAGCTGAACCGAACCAGCAGTACAAATACTTGCCGTCTGTGGTGGGAGATGCCGAAGCGAAATCGTTGTCGTTGTGGGCGCCTTCGTGAGGGATCTTCTTTGTTGCCGTTCGTCGCCACAATTCCTTGCCGCTCTCGCGATTGAGGCACACAACTACGAATGCGTGTTCCGTGTTCGGGCGTTTGATATCGAAGAAGTTGGTCTTCGGTTGATCCTTAGGATCGGGAATCGACGTATCCTTCACGCCCGTATCGATCGCCGTCAACAAGAAGACTTTGTCATTCCAAATGATTGGTGTCGATGTTCCTCGTCCATCGATCGCAACCTTCCACTTGATATTCTTGTCTTCGCTCCATTCGATTGGCGGATTCGCCGTTCGCGAAACGCCCGTTGCTTCGGGGCCTCGCCACTGGTGCCAGTTTTCTTCCGGGGAACCAGCAACGGAGAGTGAATGCGACAAGGATAGCAGGGAAAACGAAAGCGATATGAAGAATGATTTCATGGTTTCATTTCGTTGAAGTGCAACTCGTCAAGAGTCATGGACTTGTTTGATTTCGAGTGCGGTCGGTGAGTCGCAAGTCTCTGCAACTTTCGTCATGTGATATCCAACACACCATTGCTCGTTGCAAAGCTGTCCGCCTCAACACCCATGCGCTGCAGTAGAGTCACAAACAAATTGCAGAGCGGAGTGTTACGTTCTTTGTCATGCGCGACGTAACGTCCGTGTTTGTAGCCGCCACCGGCAAGGATGATCGGAAGATTTGTCGGGTCGTGAGCGTTCGCATTGCCCAGATTGCTGCCGAAAAGAATGGCCGTGTGGTCCAGCAGTCGAACTCCGCGTTCCGATTGTTGCCCAAGTTGTGTCAGCAATTCCGAGAATGTTGAGAGTATTCCGGATTCGATGATCTTCAGTTGGGCAATACTGGAGGAGTCCTGCCCATTATGAGACAGCGGGTGATGCTCGCCGTGCACACCGGCAATATTGGGCACAGCGCCGTGATCCTGAATCATCAGGCTGATCACGCGCGTTGAATCGGTTTGCAGCATCAGTGGAATCAGGTTCATCAACGCTCGAATGCGGCCGAGTAATTCGGATGGTTCGGCAATGTCCTTCGGAACTTCGACGTTCACTTCAGGCTTTGGGTGATCCAGCCATGCTTCGGATGCAGCCAGTTCCTTCTCAGCCGTGCGGATGGCGGCGAAATATTCATCGAGTTGCTTCCGGTCACCTCCACTGACTCGACGGTTGAGCGCCTTCGTCCGATCGCCAACGGCATCAAGAATGCTGCGACCGTCCGCGAGTCTCTGCCTTTGTCGCCGCTGTTCTTCCGGACTTCCGGCCAGGAACAACTTCGCAAACACTCGCGATGGCCGATTATCGGCTGGCAGCATGACGCCATTGCTGTTGTACGACTGGCTCTCCTGAGTGTTGCTCCCCAGCGTGATCGACGGAAACCTCGTGGTGTGCCCCAGTTGCATCGCTGCCACCTGATCAACAGAAACCGTATTCTTGAAACCTCCCAGCCCGGGATTGATCGCCGCCGTCAGAAACGTCATTTCCGTATCGTGCGGCTCCTTGCCATTCTGGTCCGGATGTGAAAGGCCGGAAAACAGCGTGAAGTCACTTCTGTGTTCCTTGAGCAGTTCGAGGTACTCCGTGCTTTCGTAGTCGGTTCCGGGCGTCGTCGGGAACAGCGACGGAGGATACAAACCGAGGGCATTGCAAATCAGTACCATGCGTTTCGGCTGTTCCGCACGTTCAAACCCGAAGACAGGATTCATCACATCCAGCAGCGGCAACGATAATGCTACGCCGGATGCTCGCAGTACGGAGCGTCGTGAAATTGGCGTGTGCATTGTTCCTCCTACCGGTGCTGAAACATCGGGCTGCTGACAACCTCATAAATCAATCGGCGCAAGGGGTAATCTTCCGCTTCGTGACGGTGCAGAATTGCTTCCACTTCCTGCCGGTCCGCGAACTGGATTTCAGCCCCGGTGGCGAAGGTGATCAACAGGGACACGAGATTTCGTGCCACCTGCTCCTTCGACTTCATCAGGTGCTGTTTGAAGTCACGAATGCCGGTGAACGTGAATCCGTCGTCCATCTGACCGCCACATTCAACTCGCCGGCCCGGATCGTAGTCTTTATGCAGGAATCGAAGCCCGTCGTCGGCGGTCCTTTTGACGCCTTTGCTGATGCGGTAACGAGTGCGAAAGGTGCCGACGGGGTCGAAACATTCCAGCGCGAAGCCCGGCGGATCAATCCTGCGGTGGCAAACGGCACACGCTTCGACGGATTGATGTTTCTCCAGGGATTCTCGAATGGTCGTGGCGCCACGTGTGTCAGGTTCGATGGAACCGGCACCTGCCGGAGGCGGGCTGGTTGGCAAGCCAAGCAGAGTCGTCAGAACGAAATTGCCTCGTTTGACGGGCGTCGTGACGGTGCCGTTGGCCGTTACTTTGGAAATCGATGCGTGAGTCAGGATGCCGCCCCGGACACTGTTCGTATCCAGCATGACTTTTCGCATCTCTTCGCCTTTGACTCCGTCAATGCCGTAGTGTTCGGCGAGTTTCCGGTTGAGGAACGTGAAGTCAGAATCGACGAGATTGGCGATGCTGAGGTCTTCGTCGATGAGATGTCGGAAGAGGAGCCGCGTTTCGGCGAGCATGGCACGACGGAGGACGTCGTCGTATTCCGGGTACAAATACTTGTCAGGCGTGGTGGCGTCGATCAGTTCCAGATCCAGCCATTGGTCAAGGAACTCGTTGATGAACCGTTCACTGCGCCCATCGGCCAGCATGCGGTTGACCTGAGCATCCAGTGTTTTGGTGTCGGCGAGTTTTCCGTCACTCGCAAGTTCCAGGAGTTCCTTATCGGGAGGGCTGCGCCAGAGGAAGTAGGACAATCGACTGGCGAGTGCATGATCAGTCAGTGTTGAATCTTCTGGCCGCGTTTCGTTCTTCAGAAACAACGTATCGGGCGAAATCAGAATCGCTCGTAGCGAAACGCGAGCGCTGACGAGGAATCCGCGTTGTGCTGTGAGAGTCGGCACAGAGAGATTGGTGTAGTACTCGATCTCTTGATCTGTCACCGGACGTCGGAAGGCTCTCGGTGCGAGTGCTGCGACGGCATCACGAATATGTTCGTAATGAGACTTTGTCGTCACCGGTTTGTAGTAGCGACCGTTTGCAGCAGGTTCCCACTGGACGCCGGGGAACAGGGCTCGCGTTCGCTGTGGGGGCCATGTGGGTTCGAGCGGACCTTCGACGAGCACCCTGCGAACACGCACGCCTTCTCCTTTGAACTCGCTCGCGGGCTGAGAGTTGTAAATGACTTTCCCGTCAGGCGCCGGTTCGAGTTCGTCGGCGCTTACGTAGAAGTAGTCGTCGGGGCGAAGGTATTTGATCGTTGAAACCTTGCGGAGTTTCTCGTCGACATCCCAGGCCGCAAACAGTTCGCTGTCGCCCTGGACGTCGTTTTGGCGTCTGAGGCTCATCGTGACCGAGGTCCTCGGCTGATACGCCGAACCGGTGACCGTGATGCGGTATCGGCCGGCGACGGGAATCCGCAGTCCGTTGTGGTCGCTGCGCAGGTTATAGTTCTGACCGCGAAACATGATGAGATCGTCTCCGTCCCGGAAGACGGTACCACCACCTCGGCGGACGGGCCGTTCGAACCACATCTGCATGAAACGCGAATACGCGTAGTCAAGCTCGCGCGACATCAGCGGCTTTGGGCCTAGCTGAATGGCCTCATCTAAAGCCGCATCGGCCGCGGCGAGGAATCCTCTAACATGGACGCTCGACATGTCCTGCTTTGCCGCAACAACATCGAAGGCTCCGGCCTTGTTCTCCGGCGGAAGGAACTTCGCGATCTGGCCGCCAACCCGAAGCAGATCGTGCAGCGTGTGTTCGAATTCAAGTCGGCTGAGTCGTCGTGACGGAACTCGACCGTGCGCTGCCTGCTGGCGGCGGTTGACTTCAAAGAGCTCGTTTTCAATGAAAGTCAGCGCGGCAGCTTGCGTTTTCGCATCGGGGCGGGGTTCCGATGCCGGTGGCATTTCTCCGTCCTGAATACGGTCGAAGACGGCGACCCACGTACGGAACGTGTCGGCGTCTTCGAAGTCCCGGTCGAGCTTCGTGAAGTCGAGGCGGGTGTCCGTATTCTCGTCGTGGCAGGCCATGCAAGACGATTCGATCAGCGGTTGGACTTCATCCGCCTCTGTTGGTTGAACGCAGGCCAACAGCGAAACAATCAGCACAATACGGCTACCGGCAGGTATCTGAAGGACGCGACGGACGATCATTCGTCGGAGCTGCTTACTTTGTGGGAACTGACCGACTGAATGTAGGCAAGCAGATCGTAAATCTCGGCTTCAGAGTATGTATCCAGCAGGCCCTCAGGCATCGTTGAGATATCAGCAACCTTTCTGGACTCGATCGCGGATTTCTCGATCAACTCGATCTTATCCGGTTTAAGTAGGTTTGGAATGAAGCGGATTGAATCTTCAGTCTCTTCAATCACCAAGCCAGTGAGTAGACGACCGTCATCCACCAAAATCAACTGAGTTTGGAATTCCTTGTGGATCTCGCTTGAGGGTTTGACGATCTGCTGTAGCAGTTTTGAACCTTGGAATCGTTTGGTGACGTCCGACAGGTCTGGGCCGAGTTTCTTTTCGCCCGGACCGATGTTGTGGCAGCGACTACAGGTGGCCTGTTCGAATATCACGCGCCCTCGTTCCAGGTTTCGGTCGCCCAATCGGTCGGGGGCTTCGCCGAAATAGTGATGCTGCCACTTCTTCACGAAACGACGCTCCGACGGCACGTCATTGTTGGTAACATGGTCGATGATTTTGACGAAGAACCGCCCATCATTGCGGCGGTCCGGGTGAGTCTGACGAAACTCGTGCCACAGAGAACCTGCAAGATTGCGCTTGTGTTGCGGAAACGCTGCCATCCGCATATCGACGTATTCCTGGTGAGGCATTTTCTTATACGCTTCGGGCAGCGGTGCCGCGTCGATCTTTGCGAACAGTTCAGACCGCCCCGGACTCGTCGACGGTTTGACCTTGGGTGCGCCCGCAAGGTTGCCGATGTCATGATTGCCGTCATAGTGCTTTGGTGTGAGCTTGATACCTCCGGTCTCAGGAAGCTTCTTCGGCAAAGAAATGCGAATCACAGCACCAACACCCCGCTCCATATGGCGTGCTGGGCCTGACGTGCTTGTCCAAACATTGCCGTCATCATCAAACTCGATCTCACGAGTGTAGGAAACTCGCGTGGGCAGACGGTATTCGACCAGAGTCTCAGTCTTTGGATCGAAGCGGTTGATGGTGTCGTTACCGGTGCCGCACACCCAAACGATGCCATCTTTGTCGACATTCAACGCGTACGGAATCTGATTTTCGGCATCGGGCAGCTCGTAGACCGTCCAGTGTTCGGTGTCGGGATTAAACTTCGCAAAGACGCCGGAACCAAAACCTGGCACCCAAACCATACCGTCGGGTGCGATGTGCAAACGACGAGGGCCTCGGAAGGGTGGGTTCCATTCTTTGATGTCGCCGTCAGGGGCGGTCGGATCAATGCGACCGATGCGGTTGCCATTTAGCTTGGAATACCAAATGGTGCCATCCACGGGTGAGTAGTCGATTCCATACGGCGTGATGCCTCGCGATTCGCCTCGACCTGCACCCATGGCCTGGCCGGCGCTGAGCAGCTTGTATTCTTTCACTTCATGTGTTTCCGGGTGGATCCAGAAGCAAGAATTTGAACCGGCGTCGGTGTACCAGATCAGGCCTTCGGGATCTTTCGGGTTGATACGCAGGGTGTGTGGATAACCGCCGCGTGGCTTGGGAGCCTCCGCACTGCTGTATGTTTCAAACTTTCGAGTTGCGACATCGTATCGGACCATCTGGCCCGTCGCGCACATGGTGGTCCACATGCTTTTGTCGTTGGCAGTCTCGATCGAGTGCGGACCATACGTGCCACGCGGGTATTGCTGCGCTCGCTGCTCTCCGGTTCTCGGATCGAGGACAAGCAGTCGATGCTGACTGATGTTGACGGCGTAGACGTTGCCGTCCGGGCCTAGCTCCAGGTCGTGGAAGGAACCTTTCAACGGCTCATCCAGTTCCCACATGGTGATGGTAGCAGCTGCAGCCGCATCGGTTGGCGCTGGCGGTGGTTCAAAGGTCGGCCAGTTCTTGACGGCGTCGTCTTTGTAAGTCTCCATCAGACGCTGAACGATCGTGTTCTGCGTGTGCGGGTAAAGACCACCAAAGCCGTCCATGCGCCTAATCATGGTTTCCCAGTCGACAGGCTCCTCCGGCGTCCGAAATCCAAGCGAACCGACCTGGTGACAGTAAGAACACATCATCTTGAAATTCATACGGTCCCGCGGGTCGTCGAATTTCAACATGCTGAACGCGCTGCTGGCGGGACGCTGAAGTTCGAGTTCTTCGCCTTCTGCAGGTCGGGTTTTGATCGTGAGGTCGTTGGTTCCGGGAGCGACATCGGATCGCCACTCGTCCGCGATTCCCATCAGTCGTGTTCGCACATGGTGATTCACGCTCCGAAGCCCGTTGATGCTGAATGTGCCATCAGCTCCTGTAAAGACCGACGTCCACTTGCGGTGTTCGTCATCAATCGCCGAGACCATCACCCCTGCGACGCCGTTGCCGGATTCATCGAGGATCTTGCCAGCGATGGCACTGCCGGTCGACTCGACCGCCGAAGCGGCTGTACATGACAGGAGCAGAAAGATAGCCGCGATACACGCGGAAGTACGCGGTGGTTCATTGTTAACTGGTTGACAGTTCATTCAATATCTCCGGTCGTGTCCAACACGGTGGCGTTCAGGATGAGTGGGCGGAATTCAGTATCTGGCATGTTGCTGAGTGTTCGCAAAAACGCGAGCATTCGATCAACGGTCGGTCCATCGATTGAAACTTCTTTATGGGCTTCCGAGTCCAACGATTTGCTCAACTGCTTTCGAGTGTAAGTGCGGTTTCGCAGCGTCGGTACGGAGAGGTCGCGGTGCACATGCCCTAAAGCAGGAAGGTGATGGCAGGTGAAGCAACTTTCCGAACCTGTCCCGATCCCGGCGGCAAGCTTGAAGCCTTCGTAAGCATCCCGCTTCATGGTCGGAGGCAGTTTGATTTGGACTCGGCCTTCCTGATTGGCGAGCCGACTTTCGATTCTTGAAGCAAGTCCTGCTTGATCTTCGAGCGCCTCGACTTCAATCGGAATCCGATTCATGTAGACAAACGCATCGAACGGGGATCGATAGTCGGAGGCAAATCGATGGACATGAGCTGTCGGTTCACGCGATGGTGCTGGCCTGACCGATGACCAGTCAAACGCGTCATCCGAAGCACTTTTTGCGAGCTTCAGTAGCTGTGCTTTCATCTTCGCGTGGATCACCGGTTCACGAACCGCGATGTTTGTTTTCTGCGATGGATCTGCTTTGAGGTCATACAATTCAAAGCGAGTGAACTGCGATTGCTTCAAACCCGGAATCCACGCTTCGTGGAACTGATTCAGTCGAATGAACCGGCCCCGAAGACGCTCGGCTTCCGAATCGCGAAAACCCTCGAAGAGTTGCTTCTCAAAGGTGAAGCTACGAGTCTCATCGTCGAAGATGCCTTTCTCACGGAGCAGCGTTTCGATGCGAGTCTTGATCTCAGCAAGGGCGGCGTAATCCTTGGGAAGCCTGCCGTCACGGTATGCGACCATATTGAATCGACCGTCTCGAATGGCAACAGTGGGACCACTCAGCGGCAGATACGAGAAGAGTGCCTGGGAGCGTTTGAAGGTCGCGTTCGAGTTTTCCTTCACCCTCCCTCCGGGAGGGTCGGACGCGGTAGCGGCCGGGGAGGGTTGAGTGTTTCGTTTCTTGCCCTCCCCTCGTCGTCGTTCCTCCTCCTCGACCCTCCCGGAGGGAGGGTGAAATGAATAAAGCAGCGGCGAGATATCAGCTCCATCAAGATGTACGGGTGGTGGGGCGATTCCGGTGACACCGCAAATTGTTGGAAGCAGGTCCACAAGTCCGGCCGGTTCTCCTTCAACCGTCCCAGCCGCGACCTGACTCGGCCAATAGAAGATGCCTGGAACTCGAATACCGCCTTCGTAGTTCGATCCTTTTGTGCCGCGAAGTATGCCGACTCGATCTGCGCGATAGCTGCCATTATCCGAGGAATAGATGATCAGCGTATTCTCCGGCTTGTCGATCCGGTGAAGTTTCTCAACCAGCCTGCTGATCGCTTGGTCGGTATTGGCGATCGTCGCGGAGTAGACCGCAGCCAGGTCGCTCTGCTCGCCGTATTCGCCAACCAGATGGTCCGGAGCGGCCAGAGGCGCGTGCGGTTCATGGAACCAGACGTTCAGGAAGAATGGCCGATCATCATCTGGTCGATTCTCAAGCCACGAGATGGCTTCATTAACGACAAGGTCGCACGCGTAACCTTCGAGCGTACCAAGTGCCTTACCGTTGCGAATAAAGTTGCGTGGGTTGTGGTGCGACGGCTGCGCGTTACTGCCCGTTGCAAACCAGTAATCGAAGCCGTGCTCAGCGGGTGTAGGCTTATTCGGAAACTTGTTCGACGGAAGTCCGAGGTGCCACTTTCCGAAATGCGCGGTAGCGTAGCCACCGCGCTGTAATACTTCCGCGATCGTCACTTCCGCCTTTGGCAAATGGCTTCGCTGGTCATGGTCGTTGATCCAACTGTAGATGCTAGCTCGGACGTTTGTTCGGCCAGTTAGTAGCGCTGCTCGCGACGGCGAACAAACAGCCGCCCCCGAATAGAAGTTGGTAAACCGCATCCCACCGCTTGCCAGACGGTCAAGCGTCGGCGTCTTAACAGGGCCGTCATAGCACCCGATGTCCTTCCAGCCCAGATCGTCTGAAAGTAGAACGACGATGTTGGGTGTGCGTTCACCGGCCGGCGTTGTTGTGGAAGGCAACAAGGCAATGCACACGCAGATGAGCTGCAGAGATCGATAATGCGTTTTTGTCTTCATCACTCAAAATCCAGGGTGAAGAAGAAACGCTTGTCCGGCGGCGCCACTTCCCAGGTGTGGGTGGCTACCGTCACGGCATGACCGTCCTTGCATGCGGTTAAGGCCTGAGTTGTTTGCTTGGCGTTTTGTTTGGTCACCCATGTTGCGACGAACTCAACTGCCGGAGTTCCATTCGGAAGTTTGGTTTCACTTTGCCTGAGCATCTTTGCCGTGCCATTGCCGGCCCGTTTCAGCGCTTCGACGTAGTGTTTGGCGGCTTGTTCGGGATCTTCAGATTGGATGATACTGATCGAAAGCGTGTTGAAAGCCTTTTTAGCATGGAACACATTGCCGCCAGTCGCATTCCCTCGGGCAAACTCTCCAGGGATCTGGATGGTGAAAGCTGGCTTTTCGCGATGCTCGAAGCGGTAAGGCTGTCTTAATGCCGCGAGTTGAGCTTTGCTTTGCTCTGGCGTCAGTCGAACCGGTCGAGGGGCGTCTTTGCGTAACGCGTTTTCAATCGAGGTCTTATACACCCAGGCAGTGTTGGGAGATGGTCCGTGGTCAGCGACAAAGCCACCGAAGTAGATCACCTTCCCTTTTTCAGACTCAAACGGGGAGACTTCATAGGTTCGAACCGCCTGCAACGGTTTCTTCTCAACGGTGGTCGGGCCGTTCACTTCGTTCAACCAGTATTGAGCGTTCTTGTCGCGGATGGCATACATCGCGCCGGCATAGAAGCCGCCGCGTTCATTGCCTTGCCAGCAAGAAAACTGACGACCACCGACCCAGCATTCGAACCCCATCAGATAGGCGGGTTCTTTGGTTGTTGGATGCAATACCGGCAGGATCTGGTTGTATCCTGCCAGCGCGTAGTAGACGGGATTGCCGGAGAGGTACTCGCTCATCAAGTCCGCAACGCACTCTTCCTTAGTGTGCAAGTATTTGCCGGTTTCATCCTGATCGAGTCGGACGACACAACTTCGGGACTTAGAGTCAGGCGCCCACACAAACAACAGAGATTCACTAAGTCCCTCGAGTCCCTTGGGATTTGGGATGACCGACAGTCCGCGAACGCCGCCTACCGGCGAAGCGACGGGGCCTTTCGATAGCTGACTCGCATCGAAGATCATCGAATGCGTCGGAGAGGGACCATCATTCCTTCTGAAGATCTTTGTTCCGCTGGAATAAACGAGCGAATCATTGGCCTCGACGATTGCCAGTGAGCGTTTCTCCAAACGCCCGGTCTCAGGAGTTTTGTCCCATCGAATTTTCCCCGGCAAATCAGCATCGTAGACTCCGGTGAAAATCCCGAGCAGGCCGACGGGCAAGAACAGGCGGTCCACGCCGGTGACCCGGTCTCGATAAACCGTCATGCACCGAGTCGAGTTGTTCTCGCCGCTTTCACCAGTGCCACTGATTAAGACAGTTTTCTCCCATGTCCCTGCGTCGTCATCACGAACAAAAACATTGATGTCGGCGCCTTGAGGGTTTGGAGAGTACGCGGTGGCGATCAGCAGTGTAACGGGCCTCTCTAAACTGTTGCCTGCACCATCCGTTCGAAAGGTGACTGACTTAAGATTCTCCGCACGCAGATTGTTGGGGCCCAACTCAAGGTCGACCTCCCATTTCCCGTTCGGACTGTCAAGCCTGAGAATCTGGGACCACGGCGTTTTCGGATCCTCGCCGCCGTACCAAATGTTGCTCGGCTCCATCCAGTAGCTATTGGCGGCGTAGAGCTTGCCTTTGTGACCTTCCAGGTGAAGGATCTCAGACCCGCCAGCGTAACGCCCCTGGCTGTCCACAAAGCCCGCCTTGTAGGATTGCGTCCATTCGGGCTCGGCAATCATGCGTGGCTTCTGATTCCGTCTGCCATGTGCTTTCAGGTCTGGTTTGTTGAAACCTGCCTGGTGCGGATAGTCTCCGCCCACAATTTGTCTCGGCGTATCACTGGCAGGAGGTATGATCCATTCGCAGCCGGGCGTGTTTTCAGGACCATTCTTCCACGCCGCCAGAAGTTCCTCGAAATCGCCTTTTTGCTGCCCGTACGATGCGAGTTGGAAACATGAAGCCGCGGTCAGAAACACCGTTAGGACGGCTGTGGTTGAGCTTGTCCTATTCATTCGAATTCTCGTCTCCGTCTTTCATATCGTAGCGATTTCCGTTAAGAGACAGTTTCCCTATTGCGTCGCCTAAAGAATCGGACCGCAAGAACGCCGCGTTCAGTCCACACTGAACTACCGAAGATGTCAGGCGATCGTGGACAATTTTATCGGAGAGTCATCCGTAACCCGCTGGCCGAATATCCGAGGAAATCCTCAGTTTGTCCACCTGGACTGTCGCGTCGAGTCGAGAAATCTTGGACATCCGTTTTCAGATCAGTTCCGTTGTACCAGGTGTTGCTTGGGGCCACCCATTAGCCGAGCGGCGGCGTCGAAGTTTCATTCAGATTCGCGGGCTGAGTTGATTCCCTACAAAGACGCAGTTCTGATTGCCTCGAGAATCAAAACGGCATCATGCGCCAGCTTTCTTTCATGTCTTGATTCATTGGAGCTACCACAAGCCGGGAACGAGACGATAGCGTACTCGTGCAGAGTATTCCAAATACCCGGATAGCTCAGTCTGCAAGGTTCGATCCTCCAGTGCCGTGCGGACAATGAGCACAACCGCGCACCAACCGATGGGGAGAAGCAACCACCAAGTACCTAACATCATGGGCGTGGCAAGAAGGATTGCCATGAGCCCCACATACATTGGATGCCGAACAAATGCGTAGGGGCCAGTCTCTATCACGCGATGCT
>JANSWS010000414.1 GCA_024743355.1 bacterium | reverse complement strand
AGCTCTACGGTGAACCGGAAGAGCGCCAATGGGGCGGTCGTCAGTTGGACCGCGTCGCTGGCATTGGTAGACAAAGTCCCACCCTCCGCCAACAAATCACCCTCCGCCGGATTGGGATTGGATTGGAAGAAATTGCTGACGGGAAAATCGAAGAGCGCTGAAATATTGGTCACTGCCCAACCGAGCGGGGTGTCCGTTCCAGCGGGTGGCCCAAGGTCGACCGGCAGGCCATAGGCCTTAAACGACTGCGTCCCTTGATCCGCGGCAATGCGGACATCAATCGAAAAGCTCTGGGGACTGCCGGTGAGCGTGATTTCGGTCTGTGATGGGAAAAGATCCACCACGACCCCTGCTTCCGAAGTCGGTGAATTGAGTAACACACCGCCCAGCAATAGCGTCAGGTATCCGCACAAGCGTTTCATAGAAGCTCTCTCGCGTTGTATGTCGAATCGAATCGAGCGGGATACCAGAGACGATCTTGCCGAATCGCCCAGCACGCCGCGTTCGCACCATCCACCCAAAACCAACAAAATGCGCAAACTGCGCAGTCGTTAAAATCGCTCCTGATTGTAGTCAAAGCGCGCAATTGATGTGGCTTGTGGGAAAAGAATTCTGCCGACAAAATCGCGATATACCCCTGGTTTATCCCCTATTTCGGGTTAGTAACCGCGGGCACAAGAAACCACTTTTGCCTTGCGAGAGCATTCTCAGGAATTACGAAGTATCGAAAGTCGTCGATTGCTCTGCGATCGATGGGTTGTCAGCCCGAGGGCGCTAGGATCGCGGAGCGATCGGCGACTATGTCAAGAGTTGGCAAGCTCCAAGTCAGTTTAGGGCAGCACCGTTCCACTTCGTCCCAGAACGGCGTATACGTCCGTTAGATTGACGGCACCATTGCCGTTGACGTCAAAACGCGTGAGCAACTCCGTTGTTAGATTGCCGCTTTGATTCAGCGTGGCAAAGACATCGGTGACGCTTACGGCATTCGAGTTGTTGACATCACCGGCCAGCACATCGATCTGAAACTGAAAAGCGCCGCCGTTGGTACCATTCCCGGAAACCAGGCTCGAAGCATTGCTCCACTCTCCATCGAGCAAGTTACCTGAGGCATCTTTCATATTTTCCGAAAGATTCAGCGATAGAATATCGCTCGACAGAGGAGAGGAAAATGTGATGGTACCTATGTTTGGTCCATCTACACCGTACGCCAAGCTCATTTGTCCCGCGTAATTGGAGAGGTTCAGTCCTGCGACGGAAACATTGTCCGAGGTAAAACTCGACGAGACATCTTCGTCAAATTGGATAAACAGTTTGTCGATGTTGATCCATGACACGTTTCGCAATTGGTCGGACCCGACCAGCGACAATCCAAGTCCGTTACCAGCGGCCTCGCCGCCGCCATCTACCAGGTCCACAAAAGCACTCGACCAGGCGGAAGAGCCCAGGATGACATCCATGACTCGCGGCCCTTGTGTGTCCGCATTATTGTCGAACCACTCCAAGAGGTAACCGCCGGCGCCGTTGGTTGCCGAAACGACGACTGTATAGACACCCGACTGAGGCGCCTCGAAGACTAATTCCGCGTTCTTCCCGTCCAATGTATTTTGATCCGCTGCTACGAGCGCGCCACTTGGGCCAAGAAGACTCAGTTCAGGATTCAACGAATTGGGGCTGGAATGGCCAGCCTCACTGAGCGGAGTACGGGTTCTCAGCGTCACTTCCTGGCCAGCTTCGAGCGTCAATGTGTAGCGATCGACAGCGCTGGCTGGCTGGTAACGAATGGCAAAGTCGTTGGGTAGGCTTTCGGTGCCACGATAGTATTCCAGCGCTTCGTTACCCAAGTGGTTTTCGATCGCCACCACGAACACACGTTCGTCGCTCTGCGCCTTGGTGTAATGCACTTCAATAGCGCCCGAATCTTCAAACAGCTTGAACTGCATGGTGACCCGCAGGCTGCGGTCACTGAAGTGGGCATATTCGTGGAACTCAACATACAGAACGCGTTGCCCAGCGACCCCTTCGGTCTTGTAGCGTACGAAACTGTCCAGTTCGGGAATTAGATCTCGCCAAAATCCTGCCACCACCGCATTGGGACTTGCCGGGTCCGGCAGAGGTGGCGCGATACAGCAACCGTCGTCTTGCCCGGGCAAGAATGTCAAGAAGCCATTCGAGCTTACATAAAACTGGCTATAAGTCTGGCCGTAAAAATCGAAATTAAAGCCGATGTTCTGGGCTGCCGAGACGACATCGTCGCCGAGAAACAGCGGAATGCTGCCGCTACTAATGTCTACGAAGTCGTAGTCCGTTTCGCCGACGGTGTACAGACTCTCACCATCCACAAAACCGATCGCTCCAGCGACGCCATCGAGACTTCGCAAGGGACTGCCCGGGCTGTCGTTGGGCTCTGTGTCATAGACCAGCGACTCCGTCACCAAAACTTGATATTCGGCGAAACTGTTTGAAGTCACCCGCAACGTGTAGACACCGTCACCGGGTATCTCGAAATCAAGAATCCCCTGACGATAGTTGGTGATGCTGGCCGGGGCCGCAAGCGTGCTTGTGCCCGTGGCCAAGACCGTTGTGCCATCGGTATCCAGCAATTCCAAGACCGCTCCACCCATGGCAGCCACACCGGACGTCAGCACCACATCGATCGACTGCCCGGTTTTTCCACTCAGGTCGACTTCGAATTCGTCGATGTCAGGAGCCGCCGCAGGCAAATTCAGCAACTGAACATTATCGATTTCGAATTGTCCGGGTCCCGTGAAGACCTGAGGAATACTCTGGATAAATGCCAGCTCAATCAACTGGCCGTCAAAACCGGCCAAATCAACGGTTGTGCTAACCCAGCCGGTATCTCCCGTTGCCTGCTCGAACTCACGGGGCGTTTGATAGCTGTAAAGTGTCCTCAGTACATCCGCAGTTTCTGGATCCCGGACCTGCACTTCAAACACACGCGGCTCTGTCGCCACGCCGCCCGCGAAGGCGTAATTCCATTGAATGCGATGTTCCCAAGTGAGCGATACCGGCTGGTTTGGAAGGTAAACATCCTGTGTCAGGATGTACTCCATCGGGCCGGCACCGTCGAAGCCGTTCCAGGCTGCAAAGTTTCCTTCTTGGGGTTGCGTAGGCGCGAGTCCAAAATTCTGATTCCCGCCGACACGATTCTGAGTACCATCCCCCGCAGGAGAGACGGTCCAAGGCCAGAGGACGTTGCCTGCCGCCAATACCTCCCAGCCGGAGAAATCGCCCGTTTCAAAACCTCCGTTGACGATGCCAGGGCCAGAGGGAATGCTCACTGCCGAAGCCGCGTAGCGATTTCCTCCAGCCAGCGAAATGCGGGTATCGTCCAACGGTAGTTCATTGCCATCCTGAGAATCAATCAGTTTGGCTTCCACCGTCGTGTTGCGAGAAATGGTCACGTCCGCAATGACTTCAACATCCCCCGAAACCAAGAGCTGATACTGTCCCGTGACGGGAATCTCAACAGCGACCAAATCGGCAATCGCGCCCGCGGCAGGCGATTGCCCCGTGCCGGGCAGTCCTACAATTTCCAGATTCAGCGTTGCCTCGGCGAAAGGCCGGGCGGTAACTCCAACCAACTCTCCAGCTTCCGCGAAGAAGGTAAAGGGTTCTACATCAATCCCCGAGCGGAGCGTGGCTACGTTGCTGGAAAGCCCCATCAGCCCACCCTCGGGGCCGATTGAATCAACAGCCCTTGCCATTCTGGTAACCACGACAGCGGTCGTGGACTTGTTGACGTTGCTGCCTCCCTGACCGTCGTCGGCATCCACGTAGCTAATTGTCAAAACGTCGCCGTCCGCTACTTGCAGCACGCCATCGCCAACCGCTATCGCCCCCGCAGAACTGTCCATGGCTGCCGTCAGAAAACCGATCGCCGCCGTGGTGTTAAACACGAATGTCTCTACATCGCCCCGAGATGTAGAAACTTGCAAAGACTGAGCGGTGGTCAAGTCCGAGTCTCGCAGCGTGGCCGAGATGAGACTCCCTTCGTCAAAACTGGCAGAGTCGAAGGCGATGACTCCATTCGGTCCGGAGGGCACGTCGAAGGCCTCTACAACGTCCAAGGAATTAGAATCACCTCCATCGGTCGCGCTGAAACCCATACCGCGACGAGCAAAGACTTCCCAGATCAGCCGCTGGTTGGCTCCACCCGTCAATGCGACATCCGCAGCTAAAATTGCGTCGCGGGCCTCCAAGAAGGTTGGATTGGCAGGCTGCAACTTCAACCCATCCATTACCAACTGCAGGGCCAGGTTGTTGCCGCCGGTTCCATTGTACAGATCCGCATCAAAACCAAGCCCCGGATTCACATACTTAGGATCCAGGCTGGAACCTTCAATCAAAGCCCAATTCAGATCCCATAGGGTGGCAGCCCATACTTCGCCGATGAAATGCACAAAGGGCGCTTGGCCGACGATATCACCGAAGGTTAGATTGTTCACGGCGATGTTATGCGTATAACGCTGCGAACGAATGCCCGGCCCGCTGGAAGACTGCCCCAGGGAATAAGTGCCGACACCCCGCGCCGTATTTGGCGTATCACTTGCGACTTGAGTGAGCATCAGGGTATGCCAATCACTCCAGCCCTCTCCCATACCCGCGCTTTGCCATGTGTTCAACGATCCTGCATTACTAGGGCCGCCCGTCAGCCGCGTCGTAACACCATGGGCATACTCGTGAATGACAATACCCGCGTCCATCGACGAATCTCGATCGGGCGTTGTGTAATTGAACAAGAACATCTGCATTCGAGGGTTAAAGCCATCCGGTGGAGTGGCAAAGTTCGCATTATTCCGTTGCGCACCGCTTGGTCCGCCGTCCGCTTGGTCCTGAGCTTCAGCCAGCAAAGAATCCGAGCCTACTCCTCCTCTGCCGTAATTGTTCTCTTGGAAATTGCCGGCAGCCTCGTTGAAGCCGTACTGGTAGTGAAAGTCATGCAGGATGTTGCTCCAGTAGAACAAATTGGTTACCGAAGCATCCCGATAGCTCAGCGGCGCACTGCTGGGATCAAAATTGAAGTTGAAAGTTAAAGACGGTCCACCATCGGGCGAGGAACCGAAGTCTGGCGCATTGTTTCCGTCCCGATCGGCGTAGGCCCAAACGTTGTTCCCACGCGTGGTCGTGGTCTCGGCTCCCGCCAGACCGTTGGTATCATGCCAGGCGAAGGGCGACGCTAGCGCATCGTGCGGATCGACTTGCAGCGTTCGTCCACCATCAAGCGGACTTTCCTTGGGGAAAGCGAACACGTTGTAGGAGGCGTGATTCACCCAGTCCACCAAGCTGAGAACTTCACCCGTTGAGGCGCTGACGTGCGCATCAAACCAACTGGAACCTCCCGGTCTTTGCACAATGAGCCGCCAAGACAGCTCAATCCCATACGGCTTGGCCACGTATTGAAGCTCCGCCGGAATATCCACCTCCGACACTCCGACCGCCGATACGACCTGCTTCTGTCCTCGATTCGCCGGTCCCAACTCGCGGGAGATAACCTGTGGCGTGGCATCCATTTGCCATCCGAACTCATCGGCCAAGTGGACCAGCGCTTGCTCAGCACCGAACACGGGCGACTCATCGCTAATTGAAGTCCGCTGATCGGCCAAAATTAGTGTGGGCAGTGCAACCAATTCAAAACTGGACTTACCCGCCCCACCTGAAAACTGGTTGCTTCCTTTTAACTGGCTACTCGTAAGCTGATCAGCGGTACTATCTGGACGACAATCGTCGGGCACGAAGGAAATACCCGCATTCAATACCTGGCCGCTCGAAGTGACGTTCACGTTGGCAGCCGTATTGGCAATCGGCAATCCCTGGTAACGCTGCTGAAAGTAAGCATGCGTTACGCCGTTATGTTCCGATCGATAGAGATCCGTGAGAGCAAAATCCTGCAAGCTTTCGTCCCACACGTCGCGGGCCTGCATATGCCCCCATACGAAGTCGCGGGCAATGTCTAACGGCGCACGCGAATCCTTCTGTGTCAGGAAGCCTCCGTGGGAAACATAGTGCTCCGACCACGGCAAACTCCGATATTGCAACTCTGATGCATGAAGATGCTCGTGATCATGATCTGATTCGTGTTTGTCCCATGTTTCGGCCGGAACTGTCGAGGAGTGGAATTCCATTCCAGTCAGTCCCAGATCTGCGGCCAGCAAACATCGCGACTCATACTGCTCCAACCGCAGTTCGCGGAGCGTGTGCCCAGCTATCCTAAGACGCTCACGCCTGCCTCGCAGCCGACTACCTCGTCCCTGAATTTTTCCGCGTAATAACCGACAGCAGAGAGCTTGAACAAGTTTTCCAGACATAGAGAAGCTTAGGAAAGTAGAAACTTGATGATCGCGAGAAGACTTCGATTATTCGGCAAAGCTTGCAGAAACACAATCAAAACTGAGCGGAATTCATCGTTTTGTCATGAGATTCAAAGTGTCCTAAGCACACCCAAAAAATCTTGCCGCATCGAGATTCAAGCTGGCAAAAGGAGCAAGACGACAAGGGAAAAAGGGAGCAAGCCTCCACCCGCGAATTGGCTAGCCACAGCCAGGCAATTGCGGATCCACTCTAGTATGTGAGTTCCGGCGTTCACTGGAGGGGAAAGCTGGGTATACACTCGGGGAGAAGTCTCGGTATCTGCTCGGAGAAAATCCCTTGGCCTTCCATGGCTCAAATTGTCCAATCTGCCGAGAACAGCCGCCAATCAGCGCAAGAACACAAACTCTTTGCTGTTCAACATCACATGCGCCAGATCATGCCACCTCTGGGGGCCGCCACTCTGAATAAAGGCCAAGCAGCTCTCGAGCTCCGGT
>JANSWS010000287.1 GCA_024743355.1 bacterium | reverse complement strand
GTAACCCAACGTCTTGCAGGCTCTGCCTGCGGTGCCTGTGAACCCGGCGATGAAGCCGCTGGGCACACTCCTGAGACAGAGGAGGCTGAGCCTCGATGACAGTGCGTTCCAAGGCTGAGCCTTGGAACGAGGATTGCGCGAACTGGTTACGACCTGGTTACTGGGCTCTGCCTAGTAACCCATCGTGTTGCAGGCTCTGCCTGCGGTGCTTGTGAACCCGGCGATGAAGCCGCTGGGCATACTCCTGAGACAGAGGAGGCTGAGCCTCGATGACAGTGCGTTCCAAGGCTGAGCCTTGGAACGAGGAATCGCAACTAGCATCTAGCCAATCAAACCTTGCAGATAGTCTCGCGCTCGATTGACCTCCGCAGTGACCTCTTCCACGCTGTCCAGGATGGGAATCCCGCGAGGAAAGGGATGCATGAAAATCGAAGTCCAGCCTTGAAATTGTATCTGCTGCAGTGAAGCCACCAGGGGAGCGAAATCCAAGCTGCCTCTTCCCGGCATCTGCAGCAGCTCTTGTTCCTTAGGCTGCTTCTGCATGCAACCGGCTCCATGCTGCCACGCGTAAAACACAGCTATGCGGTTGCCCAATTCCAGAATCAACTTGGCCATGGCCGCGCTCTCCTGGGGGAGATGGTAAGGCGCCAGTGCGATGGCCAACTTGCTCTCCCCACTCAAATCCGCCAGCCAGCGGATGGCGTCGGGCGATTCCACGAGATTCTTTGCATGGTTCTCAATGGCGATCGTCACACCACATTCCTCCGCCACTTCGAGATGCGGCCGCATCTGCAACACAAATTTCTCTATGGCCGACTTTAGTTCCGTGCCGCTAAGTCCAACTGGCCCTTGGGCCGATGTCACTATCGTTGAACAACCAAACCTCGAAGCGAAACGCATCTCATCCTGAAGCCCAAAGGGACCTAGTTGGTACTGTGTAATGCATCCCAGCGATACGTTGTGCGTCTGCAACAAGTCCGCAAACTTCGACTCTCCCATGGCATCGATTTGCTCGCGCTGGTTTCCGTGTACCTTGGGCCAAATGTCGATGGCCGTGGCTCCGGTTTTGCGCACCTCTGGCACGATTTGCGACAAATCCTGATAGCCGTACAGGCAAGAGGCTAGCAAGTAGCGAAACTGAAAGCCTGACTCCACACTCCAAGCCTGTTTGAGGGCATAGCTGGAGGCCAATACTGCAGCCGTGAAATTACGACGAGAACAAATCGCCCTCACTCCCGTAGTGGCCCTGGGCGACGTCTTTTCTGCTTCGTGATAAGCGAAGCTTCCGTTACCAGGTGGTGAAAATGACGATGGCATCTCGCGTCTCCCGAACCTCAATGTCCTAACATATTTAGTGCGGCACCCCAATTGCGTTCTGCGCTTTACAGCTCGCCACATACAACCTGGTGCGTTCATCACTCTGCTCAACAGCATGTTGATCTACCTGCAAAACAGACGTGTCTTTCTCGATGCGTGGTAAAGGACATCGTGAAATGCATGGGATACTGCTAGCTTTCAGTTTATCAAATCGTCAGCCAGTTGAGACTGTGACCCGCCGGCGCCGTCGAGCTCATTTGCCCACGATATAATGAGTCTCCTTGATGGTCTCTTTCCTCTCTCAGCGAAGTCCCCGAAGCAAATGACAACGATCTTGAAAACGCGAATGGCTTTAGTGGTAACACGAATCCTGGCAGTTTTGCTGTGTGTAATCTCGGTGCTGAGCGCGCGGGCGGCCGATCCGTCCTCCAGTCGCCCAAACATTGTGTTTATCATTGCGGACGATCTCACCTATCGAGATCTGGGATGCTACGGCGGACAGGCGCATACGCCCAACATCGATCGCCTGGCGGAGCAGGGGATGCAGTTCTCCCACTGCTTCCAATCGGCACCCATGTGTTCGCCCACGCGGCACAATATCTACACCGGACTCTATCCGGTCAAATCGGGTGCCTATCCGAACCATACCTTTGTTCAGGACGGAACCCCGAGTATCGTGCATTACCTGCGTCCGTTGGGCTATCGAGTGGCACTTTCAGGCAAAACCCACATTGGTCCCAAGGAGTCCTTTCCATTTGAATACTCGGCTCAGGACAACAACCCGGACATGCAGGCCGTAGCAAAACTTTTCGCCGAATGCTCAGCTTCCAACACGCCTTTCTGCCTGTTCGCCTGCTCCAATGAACCGCACTCGCCGTGGAACAAAGGGGATGCCAGTCGCTATCCGGCGGACAAAGTAGAATTGCCCGCCTACATCGCTGACACCCCAGTCGTCAGAGAAAACTTTAGCCGCTATCTGGCGGAGATTTCCTACTACGATGACCAAGTTGGCCAAATCGTGGACTTACTCGATCGGCATAACTTGTCCGCCAATACCTTGCTCATGGTCGTATCCGAACAGGGTAACTCGTTTCCATTTGCCAAGTGGACCTGCTACGACCAGGGCTTGCAGTCCGCCATGATCGTTCGCTGGCCAGGCACAATACAAGCGGGAAGCCAGACGGACGCGATCGTGGAGTACACCGACATCTGTCCCACGTTTGTGGCAGCCGCCGGCGGCGAACCAAGCGCAACACTGGACGGGAAAAGCTTTCTTAACGTGCTAACCGGTCGGACCAATGAGCACAAACAGTATACCTTCGGCGAAATGACAACCCGCGGCATCATCAACGGAAGCGATGCTTACGCAATTCGCTCGGTTCGCAACAGGCAGTACCGCTTGATTTGGAATCTGAATCACGAGTCGGAGTTTACCAACGCCTGCACCAGCAGCGACTATTTCGCTTCCATGGTTCGCGCCGCAGAGAAAGGCGACTCGCATGCCGAACAGCTCGTGAACAAGTATCGCTTTCGTCCCGAACTGGAACTCTACGACTGCGTTGCCGATCCCGATCAGATGAATAATCTTGCCGAAGATCCTGGTTACTCGGATGTATTGCAATCATTAATGGCGGAATTGAAAGACTGGATGCAAAGCCAAGGCGATCTCGGATTGGACACCGAAATGGCTGCCCTTCAGCGACAGATGCGTTATCGCAACATGTCTCGGGAACAAGCAGACGCGGCTTGGCAAGCAAGGAAGAAGAAGTAAAACAGAAGCCGTCCTGCGTTGCACCGATGGTCGAGCACCATCAATCCATTTATCCGCCAGTAGCATCCGGCAATTGATCGGCAGCCCGACTGCTCCAGAAAAGGAAATCCATCTTGCCCACATCACCAGATTCACAACCAGCAGCAAAACCATGGATGCAGCCTATGTCGCCAGATCGCTTCGAGCTGATGAAGCGCATTCTGGCCGCACCTAGCCCAATCGGTCTGGAAGCGGCCATGACCTGCGGTGTGCTGGAGCCTCAGCTGAAGGGATTTCAGCTGCCGACATGGAAGATCCACAAGTTCAAGGGCAACGCCAGCATCGTGTTGGATACGGCCCCCGACGCGGAAGATGCTTTTTCCGTGATGGTAATCGGTCACGCAGACAAGATCCGTATGCAAGTACGCAGCATTGGCGAAGACGGAAAAATCTGGGTCAACTCGGATTCCATGTTGCCCGCTACCCTGATAGGTCACAAAGCGCTGCTCTTCAGTGAGGATCCGCAATCTCCGCAGAGCTGGAGAAAAATTTCAGGGGGCACCATCGAAGCCCTGGGGGCGATTCATTTTGCAGACCCAAAATTGCGCACCGGAGAAGCTGGAATTAAGCCCGAAATGCTTTATCTTGAGCTACACATTCACGGTGAAGACAAGAAAGCCCAAGTCGACGCGTTGGGAATACGCCCGGGTGATCCCATTCTGTTCGACCGGCCAATCGAAAATGGCTTCGCTCCCGATACGTTTTCCGGCGCCTACCTGGACAACGGTCTCGGTTGCTTCGTAACGATCGAGGTAGCTCGTCTCATAGCCGAAGCAAAGGGGCTGAAGAATGTCCGTTTCTTGGCGGCCTTTGCCACCCACGAAGAAATCGGTCGTTTCGGCAGCCGCGTTCTAGCCGAGCAATTCCGCCCGGACGTTTGCATCGGAGTCGATGTGGCTCACGATTTTGTGGCCGCCCCGGGCATCGCGGATCGCCGTTACGAACCGATTGAAATGGCCAAGGGTTACACACTGACGCACGGTGCTATCTGTAGTGCTGAGCTGAATTCAATCATTACCCAGGTTTCAACGCAGCACGGCATCCCTGTTCAACACGAATTGGCCGGCCGAGATACAGGTACCGACGCCATGGCGGCTGTGCTGGCCGCCATCGACTCGGCAGCCGCTTCGATTGGTATACCCACTCGAAATATGCACACCATCTCGGAATCCGCTCATACCGGCGATGTGGACGCGGCTATTTACGCGATCTTCGAAATGCTTCGCTACATGGACGCGCTCAACAATGGCCAGGGTATAAACCATCAACAGCTCCGGGACGGACATCCTCGTCTGGATCAATCCACCAGCCTCTTGCATCAACAGCCCGCTCCAAACCCGAACCGGGATTAGAAGTCTGGGGTGAGCGGCCTATGCGGCTAGCACCCCCGGCAGGACAGTGGCTGTCGGTCGTCTTTGCAAGCTCTTCACAACCAACTTGCATCGGCCCAAATCCCGGCAGTGCATCTCCGGAAACCTTCTGCAAGTCATTTACATGCAAGCGCTTACGGCACGCGTCTGGATACTTTCCGAGTATGCGAGATGCCGTGGCAAGGATTTGGCTCATAAATTTTCGGAATTTCTTTCGAATCGATGAGTCCAAAGTTGTCCTGGATGTACTCAGACTACAGTCGCTGGGTGATTCATCCCCTCCCGTCGGAGGGTTGGTGACACATCCAGTTTTGACGACTTGGGCAACGCAGACGTCCGTTGCCCACTCTTCGCGGTGGAAGAGATCCTAAGAACGTCGCTGGAGACCTACCCATGTCATCGATCCCGGTCGCGAACGACGGCGCCCACGCCGCGATTCGCCTTATCGGGTGCGAGCAAGATGCCAACAGTGAATCCGAATCCAACTTGCGGTCCGACCAGCCGCAAACGCCTGCTGATCAGGATAGAGTACTAATCGAGAGCAGACGGAATTTTGATTCGCCGGCGGGGGATCCCAAACCTACCTCCAAGAGTATTAGCCGCCCTCGCCAAACCTATTCGCTCAAGGGCGTTGTCCGAGCGGGACTCGTCAATGCCGCGTTAACGACGGGGCAGAAGATTCCCGAACGCGTTATTCGAGTGCAACAAATCGAAGAGCTTCCAGCGGTTGCCGAAGCCCATCGTTCATCCGCTACGGGAGCCAAGCAGGAAGCCTCGTGCGGCCCGTTTCATCGTGTTCAGGAAGTTCGAGCACAACAGGGAATCAGTATCCGTAGTATGTCTCGCCGACTTGGCATCGACGCCAAGACCTACCGCGCCCTGGAGGATCCCTCCAACGATCTTCGACTCTCCGATTTGAGCAAGATTCAACAGGCCATGGATGTACCCATGTCGGATCTGCTCGTGGATCGCGACAGCCTCTCACGACCTGTCGAAGAACGGGCGAAAATGGTCAAGGCCATGAAAACCGCAGTCGCCCTGCGAGACATCAAGTCATCGCCACGTATCGAGCGGTTGGCCAGGATGTTATGCGAGCAGCTGATTGAACTCATGCCCGAATTGAAAGAAGTCAGCGGCTGGCCCAAATTCGGCGCACGCCGAGGCGAGAGTGCTTTAGGCAAAGCGCTGTGCCAACCTATCGACATGTCCCACCTGCGGGCACCTGAAGAATAATTGCTTAACCTTCAGTGACTTGCAAAACCACCAACCCGAATGGTTGCAATCGAACCGTTGGACTCCTGATTGCAACAGCGTTTGAAAACATTATGGTCCGCTCTTCCGGCTGAACGCATTCATGGAATCATGGAATCATGGATCCATGGCTGAAGGAAATCGGAATCATTTCGAACGCGAGTAGCGTCGACGGAGGATGTTTCGCCCCGGAGGCATCCTCCGTCACATACTCAGCTTCCCTTGCCAGCCCATTCCATCAGCGGATCCTGCTACAGGCGATCTCTAATACAGCGGCCTCGCCGTGCCGTCGCTGAGCATTTCCCATGGCAACCAAATCAGCGACAGCTCCTTGATCTGCAGGTCGCCTTTGCGACATGGGACATCCAAGGGCTCAAGCGTAATGGCATGCACGCTCAGACGGTCATTGAGATCTTGCACGGACTTTTCAAACTCCATTTCCATGTTGAACTTATCTTTTTGCAGCTCCGCCAAAGACTCCTCCGCGTGAAGCACATCAGTTCTCTGCTGCGCCGCTTTGCTCACCCGACGCCCAGCGGTGGCACTGCGCCTCGAAATCTTGTTGCCCAGAAACGCTCCCAACACCGTCTCGCCGATACTCAACACCGAGGACCATTTCTGCTCATCGTATTGCGCCTTTTCACGTTCCAGACGTTGGCGAGCGGTGCGAATGCGATCTTCCAACGCATTTACCTTGGCCGCGTAGCTTTCTCGCAGCTTGTGCCGTTCCTCATCGCGCTGCTCACGAATCGCTTGATTCCAAGCCAGCCTGGCGTCCAATTCGTCATGGCCAATCGCACTGTACTGCTTTAATTCGGGACAGTGGAAAATTCGTACCGGCACATGGCGGTACAAGTGATCGCGCAGCTCCTTCTCCCAAGTCTTATAGTTCTTAGCGTTCAACATGGCCGCCGGCAGTGCCGCAAAGCTGAAGCCGTCTTGGGGTTCATCTGCCACACGCAGCGAATCGTCGATCAGCGTCGCAGCCCGCCAGACATCGCGATCCATTCCCCCGTTGGTCGCGTAGAGCAGCGTGCGATCCAGCCAATCGTCCAGCCCGGCGGATACGCGAACGTAGTGACACGAAACCCGTGCCAATAAGCCTGGGCGATAGATGCAACGATTTCCTTCCAAAGCCGCGTGAGCCGCGATGGCAAACTGCTCTTGTACTCCGACGGGAATTACCGGGCGATCAGCCTCGGCGACTGGTTGCCCCACAGGTTCGGAAATCGCGATGTCAGTCGGCGACTCCTTGGTCTCAACCTCCGATCGCTTGTCAGCCATCAGTCTTTGTATTTGAACGCGACTCAACGGCCCACGCAAATACGACATGGCCCAGCGTGTTTGAAACACGCTGGGTCGCGCGTCGTGCACGTTGTTCATCAGAAAAACGCGTTTTCCCAAAGCCGAAAGCTGCTTGTCCATCTCATTCCGCTGGAAGCCCTCGCCGGCTTGGCTTGCTACACCTTCCAAACCGTCCAGCACCCGATCCTTGTCGCGCTGAGTCTGCAACCTGCCCAAGAACCAGGTGCCAATGTTCGACAGTCCCTTGTAATCCAGATCGACTGGGTTCTGGGTAGCCAGTACCACGCCCAACCCAAAGGCCCGAGCCTGTTTCAGCAATAACATCATCGGCGGCTTACTGGGAGGCTTGGCGGACGGCGGAAAGTATCCGTACACTTCATCCATATAGAACAGTGCTCGCAGGCTGCTGGTTCCCGGTTGCGTCCGCATCCATGCCAAGAGCTCGTTCAGCAAGATCGTAACGAAGAACATCCGTTCTTGATCGCTCAAGTGCGCGATGGAAATGATGGATAACTTCGGCTTGCCAGCATCGCTGTACAACAACTGGCGAATGTCCAAGGCCTGTCCCTCCAGCCAACCGGAAAACGCGGGGCTGGCCAGGAGATTATTCAATTTCATCGATAGCTTCATGCGCTCGGCGGGTGCAAAGAAACTATCGACATCAAACACACCCACCTTCTCAAAGGGTGGATTCTGAATGCTGCGAATCAAAGTGGGCAGATCCAACTTCTGGCCGTTACGCCAGCAAGTGTCCAAAATATTCGAGAGCAAAATGTGCTCGGGACTGCTCAAGGGATCAGCCTGAATGTCCAACAGAGCCAACAGACCCGATGCCGCTCCCGAAATCCTCTCACCCAACAAATCACTGTCTTCCATCACCTCTTGGGGCGGAGGATCGAAACTTCGCAAGACCGTGATGGGAAGCCCGGCGTTACTTCCAGGTGTGTAGATCGCGGGTTCCACCGAATCCACATAGCGACGAACACGGTCGGCATCCTGATCCCATGCCTCCAAGCCCTTTTTCCAACTCTCGGCAACCTCGGCGGCATATTCGCTGGGCTCCTTCCCTCTTCGTGCGGCCTCCGCCGGTTCCACCCAAGGCTCGAAGTCGGCCGGACGGAGCTCGGGGAAGGCTAGCAGCAAGTTACCCATATCCCCCTTGGGATCGACACAGATGGCCGGAATACCGTCCAACGCGGCTTCTTCCAGCAAGGACAAACACAACCCCGTTTTGCCACTGCCGGTCATGCCCACACACATGGCATGCGTGGTCAAGTCTTTAGAATCGTAGAGAAGCTTTTCGTTGCGAGGCAATCGGGACTCCAAATCGTAGTGCTTTCCCAAATAGAAGGATCCGATTTTCTCGTAGTCCGGCAGTTCAACCATGAAATTCCTCGATTGACCTAGGATGAATAAGGAGCTTCCCCATACGGATGCACGTGGCAAGTGCCGCCCCGCTCGCTTCAGGCCGGCTTATCCTGCGGTAATTCGCACTGAATCCTGCGCACGTGGCCGGCGGCGCCGCAATCGTATCCCGCCAGCGGCCTGCCTGGGGTTGTGGAGACATCTCGGCTTTGCACAGTGTTCAAACACTTTCCGACGCCTAGAATGTTAGCGGATCGTACCTTGCCTTGGCACCCAATCAAAACGAATGCTCGAGTCGGGATTCGGAACCGGAGGTCTTCCCATCAGCTTTCGGTCAACTGGCAAGCCTGACGTGACAGAACATCGTCCATAGCGCAGTAGAAGCCCAATAGCAAATGCCTTGACGGGCAACGCTGTGCCGCATTTTGGCACTGGATTTACAAGCACGAGGCGCCAGCAAGTGTGTACTCGATGGCGACCGAAACTCACTCGCCCGCGTATCGTGCTTGTATTTTCGGCCAATCCGCTCGATACAAAATGCTGCGCAGCGTTGCTGGACAGGCCTGAGAGACAGAACCAAACCACAGTACAAGCAGCGACGAAATGCAAACAGGAATAAGCGTGTTCAGACAAACAACTCGAATGCTGGCGGCAGGTCTCGTTTACTGGGCTGCACTCGCATGCTGCCTTTCGGTGTGGGCCGAGAAGCCGCCCAAACTGAATGCGATTCAGATTGAAGAACTGACCCGTGATGGAGACCGACTGGCCGACCAGGGTGATTATCTGGCAGCCCTGGGGAAATACACGCAGGCCTATCTGGGGGTGGTCAGTAGCATTCGTGGACAGGACTTTTCCATGCCCGTTACTCCCAGCATTTTCAATCGGGAACAACTGGGACTGGAAATGCTGGAGCAGATGAAAAAGGAATACTCCGCAGAAGATTTGTTGCTGATGGATGCTTCTTACAAGGTGCTCGGTCTGATCTCTCCCGATTTAGATTCCGAGAAATTGATCACTCAATTACTCACGGAGGAGGTCGCCGGCTTCTACGATACGGACAACAAACGGATGGTATTGATCGTTGAAGATGGCCCGAAGAAAGATCCGGGTTGGCTGGGAAGGCTGCTCGGAGCGCGACCGACCTTTGACAAGGACGAGCAAAAGACGACCTTGACTCACGAACTTACTCATGCGCTCCAGGACCAACTCTACGACCTGAACGCCATGCAAGAGGGAATCGAAGATGACGATGACATGCTGGTTGCATTTTCCTCACTGGTGGAGGGCGATGCCACGCTGCTGATGTTCGCCGAAGCCCAGGGGTCTGGCGATATTCGAGACATGGATCCAGAAGCCATGCGGATCACCTTCAATCTCATGAGTTGGATGCTGCCCCTGGCCGGCGGCGAAGCCTACCGCAAGGCTCCGCCCATTTTCCGAGACTCACTGGTCTTTCCCTACTTCCAAGGCATGATCTTCACTTTGTCCGTCGCCGCTCAAGAAGGTTGGCCATCGGTTCACCAAGCCTATCAAGATCCCCCGCTCAGCACCGAGCAAATCATGCACCCCGATAAATATCTAGACCCCAACTCGCGGGATGTTCCGCGGCGTGTCCTCATCCCGGATTGCAGCGGTTCTATAAGTCAAGCCTGGAAGCACTTGGGTGGCAACTGCCTGGGAGAATTGCAGACCACCATCCTCTTCAAGAAAGTTGTCGGTGGCTCGCGTGCCGCCGAAGGCTGGGACGGCGATCGCTATGAAGTCTATCAGCGCGATGATGGCAAACTCGCCATGCTATGGGTGAGCGTTTGGGACAGTCAGGAAGACGCTCAGGAATTTGAAATCGCCTACCGAAAGATGCGTGAGTCGGATCCCTTTGGGTCGCAAGCGGTATTCGCCACGGAGGCAACTCGTTCCATCGTACGCCAAGATGACCGTGTATACATTGTGGAAGGCTTCACCGATGTCGAGGCACAGAAGCTGTCCGCCCAGATCCAGGAAAGCCAATTCGAAGAAAAGCGCTTCCCGCTGCCCTGAGTTGCAAGTCTCAGCCACGCTTTGGCGAACATCCACGCTCTGGCGAGCGT
>JANSWS010000510.1 GCA_024743355.1 bacterium | reverse complement strand
GGTTTCCCGAAGGCACGCTAATCGCCAAAACTTTTGCTTACCCAGTGGATGCCAGCGACGCATCCAAAGGCGAGCAACTGTTGGAAACCCGCATTGAGCTTCTCCGCGATGGGCAATGGTTCGGTTACTCCTATGCCTGGAATGACGAACAAACCCAAGCATCCTTGCTGCTTGGCGGTGGCCAGCGGCGAGTTTCTTGGATTCAACCAGATGGCCAACCAGTGACCTACGATTATGAGATCCCCAACGCCAACCAATGCCTCAACTGCCACTCCAAGAACAAGGCCTATGTCCCGATTGGCCCCACCGCCCGCAACATGAATCGCAGCTACGGGTTCCGCGATGGCATTGTCAACCAGCTCACCTACATGGCGGACAGGGGCTGCTTGGTCGGACTACCCCAGGATGACGCTGTAGAGCGTCTGCCAAGCGCCTTTGATCCCGAAAGCGGTACACTGGAGCAGCGGTCTCGGGCTTGGCTTCATGTAAATTGCGGGCACTGTCACAGCCCTGCCGGTACGGCCCGAACGTCCGGACTGGACCTGCGATACGACCAGAGCGAGCCCGTAAAATTTGGAGTTTGGAAGCCGCCGGTTGCCGCAGGTCACGGTTCGGGTGGCAGAGAGTACGACATTGTTCCCGGCGACCCCGACAAGTCGATTTTGTTATTTCGCATCGAGTCGAATGATCCCAGCATTCGCATGCCTAGCGTTGGACGCGGGATGGCACCCAAAGAAGCAGTAGCTTTAATCCGCGACTGGATCTCAAGCATGCCACAAGAAAACTCTCATTAGCTCGATTCATGCCTCCCAATTTTTGGCAAGTACTTCATGGCTTCTCCCGCCGGTCAGAGCCCAACCCTTAATGGTGAATCCGCCGAGACTTATCTGGCAGAGCTTTCTCAGGGTGCCAAGCGATTGGTTCAACTCCCATTGGAAGCCCGTCGAAAGATTCTGGCGCTTTGCATTAACGGTGTCGAACACAGCTCGCGGGATTGGCTTGAGTCGGCATGGAAAAGCAAACGAATTCCTGCCGGCGATGCCGCCCGCGCGGAAGACATTTTGAACGGACCGATTCCAACACTGCGTTATCTACAGTTGTTGGATCGAACGTTGGCGGACATCGCACGCTTTGGCCAGCCACGTTTGCCGGCACAACCGCGTCCTAACCAAGGACGACTGCATGTCCCCGTTTTCCCCACACGCAGTCTGTGCGACCGACTCTTGTTCCCTGGAATTCAAGCCCATGTCCGAACGCGGACAGACACGCAGCCAGATGAGCTTTTCGGCGAAGCAATCAGTCGTGTCAGCGGTAATGCCCAAGCTCCCGCCACGATAACTCTGGTGCTTGGCGCCGGCAATATCTCGTCGATTCCGATCACCGACACCCTTACCAAAATCTTTCAATGCAACCAGTCGGTGCTGCTCAAGATGAACCCCGTTAACGCCATGGTTGGTCCAGCCTTTGAAGTTGCATTCCAGCCGCTTATTCAGTCTGGCCTCTTACGCATCGTCTACGGTGATGGCCGACTGGGACAACAACTCATCGCATCCCGTGGTATTCAATGCGTACACATTACCGGCTCAGACCGCACGCACGATGCCATCGTTTGGGGTTCGGAAAATAACGAACACATCGCTCGCAAAGAAGAAAATCGCCCTTTGCTCGATAAGCCCATTACCAGCGAACTAGGCAACGTGAGTCCTTGGATCATCGTCCCTGGCAAGTACACGCAGCGGCAGCTGCAGTTTCAGGCCGAGCATATTGCGGCTTCCATGACAAACAACGCCGCATTCAATTGTGTCGCAACCAGAATGCTGATTACTCAACGCGGTTGGCCGCAAAGAGAGCAGCTATTGCGCAGGATCGAATCCATACTAGCCGAGTTGCCTCGCCGCTACGCCTATTATCCCGGTGCAGCTCAGCGTTTCGTTCGCTTTGCGGGTTTTACTCCCGACAACCTCGAGTACTTACCTTGGACGCTGAGACGCGACGTCGATCCCCAACAGGAGCCGCAACTGTTTCAGGAAGAATCCTTCACTTGCGTTTGCGGAGAAATGTCGCTGGAGGCCAATTCTCCCATCGAGTTCCTGAGTCGGGCGGTCGATTTCGCCAATCATCGCATGTGGGGCACTCTATCGGCGGCCCTGACGGTTCCACAGGATTTCCAACGGCGTTGTGAAAGCGAACTGAATGCGGCAGTTGATGCCTTGCAGTACGGAATTGTAGGCATTAACCAGTGGCCAGGCGTGGCCTTCGCCTTGATGTCCACTCCCTGGGGTGCGTTTCCCGGCTCGACTCTCAACAACATTCAGAGCGGGATCGGTACGGTTCACAATACCTATTTACTTGACCCCATCGAAAAGACCGTCATCACGTCACCGCTAAAAACCTTTCCTAAGCCGGTTTGGTTTTCGTCCCACCGCCGCCCGGAGGCAGTTGCTCAACGCCTGATGCAATTCTACGCGGCTCCACGACTGACAAAACTACTCCCCATCCTGTGGCACGCGCTTCGAGGATAGATGCGCAATTCACCAAACGCGTTGGACAACCCATGAAAAGGTTATCGTTGGTCATCGGAGCTTCCAGTGGAGTTGGGGCGGCGACCGCTCGCAAACTCCACGAACGCGGTTGGCAAGTTGTCATCACCGCCCGCAATGCAGAAAAGCTGCGCCGCGTTGCAGAATCTGTGGAGTCATCCGTCGCTTATTTCCCTTGTGACGCAAGCACATCTCTGGGAACGCAATCACTCGCCCATTTCGTACGCGAGCAATATGGGATTCCTGAGCTGATCGTTAACGCGGCGGGAGTCGGCCAGTGGAAACGGATCGAAGACACTAGCCCCGAAGAGGCCGTGCAGATGATCCAGGCTCCCTATCTGGCGGCCTTTAATGCATCACAGGCATTTATGAGTGACATGCTTCAACGGAAACGCGGCGTTCTAATTCACATCAACTCGCCCGCCTGCTTTATGCCATGGCCCTCTGCTGTGGGTTACACCGCCGCAAGATTTGCGCTGCGTGGGCTGCATCAAGCACTCTGCCAAGACTTGGTTGGCACGGGAGTCCACAGTTGCCACGTGGTATTCGGACGCATTGATTCCGAGTATTTCACAAATAATCCTGGCGTCTTGGACCACATGCCTAAAATTGCGTCGACGGTTCGCACTCTGAGTTGCGATGAGTGTGCAAGCGTAATTGCCAAGCTGGCCGAACGACCTCGGCGGGAAACGGTATATCCCTGGATGCTGCGTATGTATTACTGGAACAACTGGATGTTTCCCTGGCTGACCCGCTGGCTATTGCGTGCCACTGCAACCTAGCGATCTATTCTCCATGAGTTTGGTACGGTTCTCCGAACCGTTCTTCCAATCTGCACAAAAATTGCCCAGACACCTCCCGCAAATTCCGCACGCGCAGTCTACTTCGCTAAGCAATAAAAGCCCAAGGCCCTATCCAGGCGTCTCCGCCAGCACGAAGGCAAAGTGCGTGACCGCAGCACAGCCTCAATAACCAAGCATAATTTCAGGCAGCTAGCACAGAAAAAAACGGCTGGGACAGCCGTGCCACACTCTGTGTGGCTCGGTTCTCCGAAGCATTGCTATCCAGATAGGCATAGAAATTTCACCCGCGATGCTCGGGGCGCAGCAGATCGAGTACTGTCTTGACGGGAGAGAAGACCTCGCTCGGGACTTCGATGAATATCGTGTTCCAATGTGCCATGGATCCATTCCACAAACCGGGTCTTTCGAGCACGGTGGCTGTTTGACCATGCGTCATCTTGCGAGTGATGATAGCCCGGTCTTCGTCGATGAATTCCGACAGATCGTAGGCTTCTCCACTTTCGTCGCGAAGTGCCAGAGCCATGAAGACGGGATTGAAATGCGTCGCCTGCCGCAAGATCGCTTGTTGCTGTTCGTCGCTGCTGACCTCGGCGGATTCAACAATTTGCGCGGTCTTGGAACCATCCCGCTGGTGAATCCAGAATGGTCCGCCACCAGGTTCGCCGTCGTTCTTAACCATGCCACACACACGCAAAGGCCGGCGTAAAATTTGCTCGAGCGCGGACTGCAGAGCTGGCAAGTCGTCTTGAGGCGGCAAGTTCGTGTTCGGAAAGGTTTGTTCCACGAAGGCAGCAGCCGCCAAAACCGCAGCTTGTTCACCGGTGCTCAATGATTTGAGATGGCCATGCACGGCTTCTTCGAGAAGCACCAAATACCCTCCCAATATCTGGATCCAAACATGTGACACATCCCGTGCGGTTTCGTGAGCGATATTGTCAATATTTTTTACAAAAACCAAGTCGCCATTCAGCTGGCTGAGATTCCGCAGCAAAGCACCATGCCCACCGGGTCGGGTGACGGGATGCCCAGCATCATCTCGCAAAAGCTGCCCGTCTTCGCCCAACGCGACCGTGTCCGTAGAGGGTTGCTGAACGGAAAAGTTGATCTCGGAGGCGGCATTACCTTGACTCTCAAGAAAATCCCTTGCCACGCGTTCGAACTCTTCCAAGTTGTCCGCAGAAACCGTGAAGTGACAATCGATCTTGCCATCGCCGCTGCCCAGGCAAGCAACCGCCTCGTGCAGTTGCTCTTCGAAGGCGGTGCGAATTTGATTGGGATAGAAATGAAATTCGAGCAATCCCTTGGGACGGCTTCCGTATCCCAGCCCTTCGCTTGAGACGACTGCATTGGCAAACTCCTGAATTTTTCCGGATTTGCGCAGTCCCTCCAAGACTAACCCACGTGCCGATGCAGCATTCCGCGCGTTGACTGAAAAAGCAAGCTGATCAAACGCGTCACTAAACTTACGTTGCTCCTCTTCGGTCTTCAACGCGAACATTCTGGATGCTGCACCGGAAGCCGGAACAAACTTCGTCCACCTACCGCGATCCGCAGCCCTGCGATGCGCCTCGATC
>JANSWS010000761.1 GCA_024743355.1 bacterium | reverse complement strand
ATCGTCAAGCGGATCGCGGCCAAGTTCCCGCTTATCCAAATTGCCAGCCCATTTAAGGCTGTCACGCAAAGCGCCACCAGAGTTTCCGATTGCGCGAAAACCTCAGGTTGCTGGTCAATACCCATGTCCCGCCAAATTTCGACTCCAAAGTCGTCGCGGGCGGTTCGGATTACTGTGAGTATGACGTAGACAATGATAAGCAATGAGAGTCCCGGCCAATAGGCAGATAGGAATTGGTTACGTTGTCCGCGGTTCATGGCTTTGCGCTCGTTACGCATCCTGCGGTCATGCTCATCCGGCGGAGGTGTTCGCTGCAAGGTCCAGACCGATAGAAACAACGGCGGTAGAAATAGGAGTCCGACCAGCATGGGCATCGTGAACTCGCTGACCCCAAGATTCTGAACTAGCCAGCGACCTACAGATTTCACCACCCCCGACGAAATAATAAAGCTGGCGCAAAGTGCCGCCGAAAGCGCTTCGGTTTGTCGGCGTCCTTCCAGATAGGACAGCACCAGTCCAAAGACCATCCCCAAGGGCAAGCCATTGACGAACATCATCGCCACCTTCCCGGGGAGCGGTAGAATGGCGAATCCGACCAATGCCAGTTCTGAGATGCCGATCAGCCCCAGAATCGATATCGCTCGATACTCTGGACGCATCTCGGAAACGACCTTGATGCCAAAGAACTTGGACAACATGTACCCCAGCAGTTGGGAAATGACGAAGGCCGACTTGAGCCCAAGTCCCCAAATCTGCTGGTCCTCAAATGTTCCAGCAGAAAATGGTTTGCGAAAAGCGTACATGCAGAAGTAGGTGCAGAACGCTGCAACGGCCGCCAAGATCAGCGATGCATGGCGGTTTACCGCTGGGTTTTCCATGGACTGCCGATTCCCGATGATGCCAGGTGAGTTGGAAAGTGGCGATCTAAGGCGCAGCCTGGGACCGCAGATTCTGTTCGACTTCGGGCGCGATCTCGACGAGCTGATTGATGCTGCCCGGTTGCTTGTGCAATTCAAAGGCATCGTACAGTTGGCCGATCGCAGTCCTGGCTTCGAAACGCAGCTTGTCACCATCGATGTGGATGATCTGGTAGAGCTGTGTGTCTTCCGCAATGCGTTTCATGAAATCGTATCGCGTGTTGTTGTACATCTTCGGGCCGCTCACCGAAACAACGTAGACGGTACCCGCCTGCGGGTCGCGCTTCTGGACGCCCGTGGCAACATTGATATCACCAACCGGCGTACTGGCTAGCTTCAGCGGGGACGAGGTGGACTGTGCTGCCTTGGCGGCAGCTTGTGTCTCGAAGCTGCTGCTAGTGGCTTCAGCGGCTGGCACTTGGAATCCGGTTCTGCCATAGGTGTGATCATGGCCTTGCAGCACGAGATCGACTTTGTACTTGTCAAACAAGGGCTTCCAGGCAGAACGCAGTTCCGGATTGTCGCGGT
>JANSWS010000529.1 GCA_024743355.1 bacterium | reverse complement strand
GTGCCCGTGGCGAAAACGCGGTGGGTTCTTTCAGCTCGAACTCAGAAATTCTATGAGCCAGTGGTCGGCACGGAAGTTCAGCAGCGGCTGGTAACCACCGAAGTGCCAAACAGCAGCCCGAATCCGATGCTAGCATCCGGACCCACTCCACGCGGGGGGCTCAGCTATCTGGCCGAAAAGCAAAAAGCAGCGAATTTCATGGGCACGTGGCCGGCCGCATCGGGAGCCCCGAATCTGCCTGCCTTGGAGGTTTCGGCACCAGGGAATGTCACGAACATTGCGTCGGCCCCGGCCTACCGTACCAGCGGGCTACCCGTCGCCCCTTCGGCATCACAGGGAACGCCGACTTGGGATGCAAGGCAAAACGCCATGTCGCCAACTGTTCTGCGATAGCCTTCGGGCACAACCTTGCCCGGGTTCATAGCAAGAGTTTGCTATCTGCAAGGCAAGTTCCCAACACGCGCCCTGCTCTCTTCGCCTCGGATGCGTATACAGCCGCAAGCAAATTACGCGCGGCGAGAAAGGGGTGCTAAAGACACCCCTTGGGAATTTCACTGGCCGAGAAATACTAAGACCGGATAAAATTGGAAACGGCGGCAGTTGGAAGCATCCAGACTACTTCTTGCGGTGCCGAATTCTTGCACGCATACGTCGTTTCTTCCGTCCGACTTTCCGCCTACCCTTGCCACTCTTCTTAACACCCACTCAGCTGACTCCCAAGCATAGACTTTTCCAAAGTTAAGTATCCCAACGCGCGGGCACGCCATATTGGCTGCGTTGTACTCGCCCGAACCCCCAAGTCTAGCAAAGACCCATGGTTTAGCGAAGTGGTTTTGCCCCAGGAATCAGCCTAAGTCAAAGATTCAAAGGGTGATTACTGGCAACCGACCGTCTTAGCCAGACGAGACTCATTGGCTGTATCGAGTGTAAGTGACTTGTTGCTTGCGGCTAGCTGTCGGCGGCTTGGTCACTTTGCGGGCCTGGCTCCGCTGTTTCCGCGTGCTGGCTATTGGAACCGGGCGTCTCTGTCGCGTCCAACGCTTTCACGCTAGCCCGCGCCCCAGGTGAAAGTGCGGCAACAATCAAGTGGTCGTCTTTGGGATCAACAAACCGCAGGTCGACCCAGATTGTGTGTTCCGAGCCTTCGGTCAGCACGGGTGGGATGTACAGTCCGTCTTGGGTCACAGAGCCTGCTGCCAGTTTTTCCCGAATGAGGCTAGCGGGTTCCTTACTCTCCAGTTTTACGGCCCAATTGTTCAAGCTATAGCGGCTCCAGGGAGCCGGGCCAATTGCCACGCTCCGTTCCTGTTCGACGGCGGTCTGAATGGATCCCTGTTGGTTCAATTGAACGGCAATTCTGCGAGCTCGCTCCGCCAGATTGGCGGGATTCGTCATAAGGTTTCCCAAAGCTCCCGATTCCAGATCATCCGTCAGAATGGACAATTGCAGTGCCAGCAAGCTGGCCGACAGCAGTGGCGCAGGCAATTCGGTACCGCGGCTACGTGCCGATAGAGCCGCGTTGGTAACGTGACGTTGTTTGCCCATCAACAGCCCGCCACTGACGCCTCCCACTAGAAGAGACAGGGGTGCTACGGCCACGTCGAGTTCGTTTTTCAGCATTTCCGTGATCAGCGGAAAGCCAAATTGTTGATTCAATTTGGCGTTGAAAACTCCATCGGCCAAAAGACCGAACACCGGAATGCCTTTCTCGGCAGCAACCTGGAACGTTTCCTTTCTTTGGCGCAATGCCTCTTCATGGGGCAATGCATTGGGCGAGACGGTCAGTATGCATAGCTCACTTTGCGGGCTCACGCTCGTTCGGGTGAGAGCAGCATGCCAATCATCCGCCGAGCATCCATTGGAAGGTCCAATTTCGATGATAGACTTGTGCCCCAGCATGGAGGCTACGTCGCCCACATGCGGGATCCGAACGAGATCGGTTTTCGCGATCAGCACCTGTCTAGGTCCGATGAGCCCATCCAGTGCGTCGAACAGGCTAGTTGTCCAGCAGGTGCTTGCACCGCCGAGTATGTTGCCAGAGATCCGCTCTTGCCTGGCTCGAAGACGTTCGGCGTGTTGAGACTTGCTGCAAGCACTGGCTAACACGCGAGCCACCGCCATATTCGTTGGTAGGCTTGCGATCTGCGGATGGAACAACTGTCCGCTGGCATTAATGACGTGGGTCTCTTGTGTGGCGTCCGAATCGCTCGCGACGGACTCAATCCAGCTGCGAGCCTGTTGCCATGCCTGCTGGACCTGTTCCAGCGGGTTCAGCTCGCGGAGTCCGACACGATCCAGGGCTTCGCGAACTTTGGCAGAAATGCCTGGTTGGTGCAGAACATCGGTAAGCATCTCCAAGGCATTGGCTGGGTAAAGGTCTTCCAGTCGGTTAGGGATTTTGACCATCGGGCTCTCGCACTGAGAAATATGAGTGTATTAGGGGTTCGTCTGTGACGATTCTAGCAGCCTTGGCGGTTGCGGAAATCGTGCATCCAATCATCGAGATGCCACCGTCCTTCTCCGCCCTGCTTTTGAGCTAAGTTCTACTAATTCCAGGGAAAATGCTGCTCGGCGCTTCACGGGCTTGCCCTCTGTCCCCAGGTACTCCTAATTCCCAACGTACTTCGACCTACATTTTAGTCCTCCATGTGTAACTCACTTGTCTGCAAGGTGCTTCAAGATGCCCGCGATTAGAATCCAGGAAACGCGGTCTCTATTGTCGTTTGCATATCGATTGCTCGATGCAGTTACGGTTGGCACCAGCCTTTATTTCAGCCAGTGGCTGGCTGGACAGGACCCGAGTGATCGGACGCTGCTGGTGATTGCCGTCGCGGTATTGGTTTACTTTTTGGTTACCGAGGTCACCAACGTTTATCGAGTTGAGAAAACGAGATCGGCGAATGTGGACTTGGCGTTGGTGTTGAGCAGTTGGTTGATCACGGTTCTCGTGCTAGCGGTGCTGGCTTTTTTTTCCAGGCAAGGCATCCATTTTGCCCGTAGCAGCATTCTGGGCTGGATTGTGCTGACCGGGGCAGCCTTGGGTTTTATGAGAATGCTGGTGCATATCGGCATGTCGATCGGCAATGCTGCGGGTTGGACAAGACACAAGTGCGCTATAGCTGGCTTGAATCCACTTGGCATCCAGCTTCTACAGAACGCCAAAAAGCATCCTGAATGCGGATTGCAAATGGTTGGCTTTTTTGATGACCGTTCGAAGGACCGATGGTTGACAGTCGCAGAATCGGAGTCGCAATATTTGGGGAACTTGGATGCGTTAGTTGAATTAGCTCGCTCGGGTGGGGTGGAGACGGTATTCATTACTTTGCCCATGCGGGCTGAAGCGCGGATCCGTTGGCTGTTGGACCAGTTAGCCGACACAACGGTCAACGCCTACATTGTGCCTGACTTTTTTGTTTTCGAGTTGTTGCACTCACGTTGGAATTCCATTGGAGGCTTACCCGCTGTCAGCGTCTTCGAATCACCGCTGTACGGCGTGGATGGATGGCTGAAGCGTGGGCTGGATTTTTGTTTGGCACTGGTCGGCATGACGCTCTTGGCGCCGGTAATGCTGGTCTGTGCTCTGCTGGTGAGGTGGTCATCCGCCGGGCCGGTCTTCTTTCGCCAAAAACGTTACGGTTTGGACGGCCGCGAGATTCTGGTGTGGAAGTTTCGCACGATGACTGTGTGTGATAACGGTGGAAAAGTCCAGCAAGCCAGTAAGGATGATCCGAGAGTCACGCGCATCGGGCGTCTGCTGCGAAGAACGTCGCTAGACGAGTTGCCACAGTTGTTGAACGTGCTTGATGGCTCGATGTCCCTTGTGGGGCCCCGCCCTCATGCCACCGCTCACAACGAGCATTATCGAAAACTCATTCGTGGCTATATGTTGCGGCACAAAGTACGACCTGGTATCACCGGGCTGGCGCAGGTCAAAGGGTATCGCGGAGAGACCGAAACACTCGATAAAATGAGAAAACGCATCGAGTACGATCATCGATATATTCAGCAGTGGTCGATCTGGTTGGATTTCCGAATTCTGCTACAGACTCTATATGTCGTTCTGGGCCAGAAGAACGCCTATTAGTTGGACCTGCGTTCGGCAACCGGGACGTACCGCAAGTAGATTCCGCTTGCCGAGCGGTTGCTTGCGAAGATGGCACTTGCCAGGTCGGGAGTTTGCCGCCGGAGAACTCAGCTGGCTGGCATCTTCGAACTGGGCCTGAATGCCTCTTCGATGTCGTGCGTGCCGTGCTTTGACGCCTAAGTCGTCGAGTCGGGCGAAGTGATAGCATGCTTCGACGATCCCGCTCGGCAAGCGGGACGTACCCGAGCGGTTGCTTGCGAAGATGGCACTTGCCAGGCTGGAAGTTTGTCGCCGGAGAACACAGCTGGCTGGCATCTTCAAGCTGGGCCTGAATGCCTCTTCGATGTCTTGCCCGCCTTGCTTTGGCGCCTAAGTCGTCGAGTCGGGCGAAGTGATAGCATGCTTCGACGATCCCG
>JANSWS010000427.1 GCA_024743355.1 bacterium | reverse complement strand
CTGGCAAAGCCAACCACAGTCACCACACCGGCATCTTCAATGGTGTCCAGCGAAGCGGGTACGGTAAGATTTGGGGCATCGTTGACCGGATCCAAGGTGATGGTGAAGGTCTGGGGAGCCGATTGCTTGGGATTGGCCACGCCAGTTTCCGTCAGCCGCACCACGATTTCCGCCGATCCATTCTGATCTGCGGCGGTCAGGAACGTGAGCGTTCCGTCTTGGTCGATCGCCGGCTGCTGAGCGAACAGCGTCGGATTGCTGACGGAAACGGTAGTCATCACGATCACCGGATCGCCGATACCACCGGCGGGTGGCAGATCGGTGGCGAAGTTCAGAATCGAGGTCGGATCTGGGAAGATGCCCAGTTCCATCTCGTTGTCCTCGAGCCCCAAAACTTCCGCAGCCGCCAGCGTGAAGTCGGGCAGACTGTTGTCATCCGGATTGCCGCCGGTGATGATCTCAAAACGGGTCACTCCGGTCGGGCGATTGGGAGCCAGCGAGTTGTCCGCCAAGTCGCCGATGCCAGTTCCAGCGGTGTTGTCCAGGAACACATCGTACTTGTGACTGACCGGACCATTGTTCTTCAGAGCCCGCAGCAAGATCTGATTGTTGGTCGCGTTGTAGACGAATTCGTAATCCACACCTTCGACCAGCAACACGTCGTCCAACAGCAGAGTCACGTTGGCTGCGGTTACAGAATTGTCATCCACACCGATGCCGGTATCTTGCAGCTGAATCACGATGCGATCGATGATCTGCTCTTGAATCAGCACATCGTTCGGCAGCGGATTCAGGTCGATGCCCAGACCGTCATTGTCGAAGGGCTCGATCAAACGTGCCGTTGGCCCTCGGAAGTCGGCTCGTTCGACCGCACCGCGGTCTTTAAAGATGTTGGATCCTAGACCCGGAGGTGGATCCTGGGCCGGGTCGTCCAATCGCAGCTGGCCAAAGCGATCCTTATCGGGTGCGAGAATCGGCGAAGTCGGGATGCCCAACGGTTGATTGACTGCCTCGAAATTCGGCCGATCCGCCAATGAGTTCAAGGAACTGTCGATCGCCAGGCTGCCAGGCGCCAAGTAGAAGTTGCCATTCTGTGGATCCACAAACAAGGGGTCCGTGGGTTGAAGAATGAGCGCGTTCTGACCAATGCTCCCGTTATTCGTATTGCCTTGGAACAAATTCGCACCAATGACCGTGCTGGACGAACTGCCGTCGACTGTCAAGCCGTTGACGGTGTTGGCCACAATATTGTTCAGCACTGTGGGACTCGCGTTATCGGTGATCTCGATACCGGTACCCGTGGCATTCTCACCGCCGAAGACGGTGTTATTCATAATGCGACCAAACGGAACCGATGCCAGCGGCAGACTGCCGTTATTGGGATCGCCGCTGAAGCGAATACCCGAGTTCCCAAACGTGTCGATGATGTTGTTTTCCAGTTTGACGCCGGCCGTCAATCGCTGGTTATTCAAAACGGGTAGATTACGCACACCGCCGGGATAACTCAGGCTGCCGCCCGCGTTTCTAGATGCCGCATCGACTACGATTCCAAATTCTGCAGAGTCGGAAATCGTGTTATTGGCGATCAACAATTGACCTTGGTCACGGAACAAGTTGGAATCGCCAAGCCTCAGCAGCTCGGGCACCAATCGCGTATTGGTATCAAAGGTCTGAAAGATGTAGATGTCCGGGTTGACAGTGTCTACGTTTTCGCCGTACTCGGTGCCTCGGCGAATCTCTAGCTGGTAGTTGCCAGTCAGGATTTGACTGGGGTCTCCGGCATTTGGGTTTTGCGGAATCGAGAAGTAGCTGCTTTGCGAGCCGGAATTGGTGACCATTTCACCACGTTCCGAGAAGCCTACAATTACGTCATCGACATAGAAGCCTTCGAAGTTATTGTCGAGTCCGCGCTCATCGTCGAATAGGCTGCCGAAACTGCTTGGATCGCCCGTTTGCGTTTGGCCGTTTGCATTAATCATTGCACCCGAAGTCGAGAAATCGAAGCGGAATTGCAAGTTGTTAAAGCCAACGTAGTTGGACAGATCGACTCGGGCCTGCCGCCAACCCCCGGTGTTGTCGAACAATTCCTGTACCTGCTGTCGAGGATGCGAGGATGCCTCAACATTGGGAGAGATGAAACTGGGGAGCTCATAGACACTGCCCACCGGAGACAAAACGGAATTGTTGGTTGCCAGCAGCTCCCAAGAATTTCCGCCATCGGCCGAAATCAACACACGAGCCGAATCCCGCATTTCCTCAATAGAATTGCGGTTTTGGGTCTCAAGGAAATAGTTGAAGTAGAGTGTCGGTTTGTCCGCAGCTTCGTATCCTGCCAGACTGAATCCTTGCGTTTGCAAGCTTCCCAGTGCCCCACCTGGCAAGTCGTAGTTGTTACCAATTCTTGGATTGTTGGACATGGCACGATGGTTGGTGCCATCCAGAATTCCGTACTGAGCATTGACGCCGTTGTACGTGATATAGGCATTGGCAGCGGATGGGTTCATGTCCCAAGTCTCAAAGCCGAAGTAGAAGCTCAAGCCCCCTTCCGATTCGTCCGTTTCCCGAAGGTCCGTGTTGCTGCCGATGGCTCGTTCAAAGACACCAGGATCGCGACTGTTGTCGAAAGCGTCATTGATTCCGTGTCCGGGGTCGTTGAAACGCCGTTCCGTGGGGTGCCACAAATTGAAGTCAAGGGTTGAGAAGGCCAGACCGGCCGGCGAGGTACTCGTCTGTGACGAATTGCTGCCATTCTGGAAGACTCCTTGCAGATTCCCAGCAGTATCCATCGCGAAAATGCGACCATCACTGGTGCTGGCAAACAGAATGTCAGCGAATGAGCCGTTATCCAAGTTTTGCGGACCTTCCGCCAATCCGGAGAACGGAACACCCAGATTGATCACATTCGAAGCACGACCGCTGCCGAGATCAATTTGGTAGAACAGTCCCAACTCGCTGACACCGAACAATTGTCCATTGACGAAAGCCATGCCGGTGGTCACGCCCAGATCGCCCGGGTTGACCGCATAGATCTCGCCTCGTACACCCCAGGGCTGACCTTGTTGAGGCGCCGCCGATCCGTTAGCCGGATCAGCCCGATACAAAGTTGAACTGTTGGTATCGACGCCAGGGCCTCGACGGCCGCCGACAACCGCGTAGTACAAGTTGTAGTTGTTTGTGGTGCCGTCAAAGCCGGTGAATTGCCAGGCAAAAGCTTCTACACCTGGCGAAGTCAGTTCGTCGGGAACAGGTGGGTTGGCTCCGGGGTTGATGTCCGGAATGCTATCGTTACCAATGACCGTGGCAGCGCCCGTGGCAGGATCCAATTCCACCAATCGTCCAGCGGTGTTTTGACCGGGCATGCCGAATAGGCTCTCGACCATGAACAGGCGGCCGTCATTCCGCATCTTCAAGTCACCGACCAAACGGCCCGGATTGTTGGTAGGCAAGTCACCGACGTTGTACCACTGTTGTCCGGTAAACGCATTGTTTGCCTTCAGGCCATTGGTTCCTGCTTGCGCGGTATATAGCACTACGTCATTCAACGTGAACGGCACCACGTTGGTGGCTAGACTGATGGACGTGCTAATGTCGAACAATTGGTTGGTCGGCGTTACAGGCAAGCCACCGTTGAAGTTACCCGAAGTGTATCCTTGGAAGCCGATATGATCTTCGGCAATTCGTTGCAGTGAATTCAACGGCTCCAATCGGACCAGCGTGTTCGAAGCACCCGAGGTAAAGGTTCCGTTCAATGCGGTTGGCAGCTCGCGATTGGAGCTCACAGCAACATAATAGGTCGTGGTGCCGCCGGCAGGCACAATTCCGGCAGGCATCTGAACGCTACCGATGAAGGCGTCTTGGGTACCGAAGCTGCCGCGAGATAGATCATCCGTATCCGCACCTTGTCCCGGACCGGGTTGATCGTCGTCCACATTCGAATCGCGGCTGACCAAAACCAGGTTGCCCGCGGCATCGAAGACCGAGAGAACGGTATCAGGTCGCGACAGACCGTCTGCGTAATCAATGTCAAAAATGGTGGCAAAGGTCTTGCCTCCCGAATTGAATCCGCCGATAGCCTGGATCAGGTCGTAGTCGATTTGGAAGCTGTACCAGTCGACGTCACCAGCCGCGGAGATATTTCCGCCGACGCTGATGGTATTACGATCCGAAGTCAACAGGTTTCCCAAAGGCTGCGCGGAACCCAGCGCATCATTGCCAGCTCGCGTTTCGTAGGATTCACCTAGCAGCGGTGAATGCCCGGGCAGTCCAAGCACCTCGATACCGGTCGTGGCGTAGCGTATATCGGCACCGGTGATGAACGAACCCGGCTTCTCGTCGACTTGACGTAGACGGACCTGCAAGCGGTAGCTGCCCTGGGTCAAGCCGCCACGCAAATTCTCCACATCTCCTTCTGCAGGGGCGCTACGAACGCGAACAAAGTAGGTGTTGGTATCGCCTGGTGTCCCCGGCAGCAGAACACGCATGCCCGCATCACGGTTGCTGGTGGAGAAGAAGTCATAGCCCAGATAGGAGAACTTCAGCAGCGGCAGAGCGGCACCCGTCAAGTCGCTGGCTGAGGAGTTAATCGACCGCGCCAGCACGGTGCCGGTAGCATCCACCAGTTCCAAAATGGTATCCAGCGAATGACTGGTCTCGTCCAGATCGAAGAAGACTTCTGTCCCTGCGACTCCCGAGAAACTGTACACATCCACGTCACGCGTATTGTCGACGCTAATGTTGCCACGCACCTCAAAGCCCAAACGACGGTTCACGTCGCCGCTCTTCTCATCCGGTGCGAGATTACCCAGGAATTCGGCATCAGCCGGAATGCGGTTCAAATCGGCCAGGCCGCTGAAGGCTGGCTCGGTTTCACGGTAGGTAGCCACATTGCGATCGTTGCTGTAGCGATCCAGGGTAATGCCCCGCCAATCGCCGGCAGTTCCCGAACTGTCCCCGTCGTTGTTGTGGTCGCCCAAGGGCAAGCCGCGACCGTCCACGCCAGCGATGGCCGAGTCATCGTCCAGCGAGGTCAAGACGACCGGCAATCCTTGACCACCGATGTAGATCGAACCACCGATGCGATCGTCGATATCCAGCGGCGTGCCATTGACGCGGAAGCCCGCATTGGGACCGTCCAGCTTGACCACCAGCGATTCGCTGTCGTTGCTCAACAAGTGCAGACCGCTGAACGTGTGATGGTTGAGGATGGCGACTTCACCGCGGAGAATGTGGGCAATGTTGGTATCGTCCCAAGCAGTTTCCGTGGTGAGTACAGCACCGCGGACTTCCATGGCGTTGAAGTCGTTGTTCTCCAAGCGGTTTAAGCGTATCAGCGGGCCATAGTTATCAGCAAATTCGTCGAAACGATCCAGTTCGCCCGTCTGGCGACCGCTGTCTGGCATCCGTACGGCTTGCAAGGAGTTGGCATTGATGTGGATCACCGTGCCTGCATTGTCTTGGAACAGGTTGTCCACGATGATCGGCTGAGCGCCGCGAACGAAGATCGTGGCGGGGGCGTTTGTGCCTCGGCCATTTCGACCCGAAGAACTCGTTCCCGCCGCGTTGTCGCGGATGATACTGTTGGTAATGCGCACATCGGCCTGGTGGATCTCGATGGCGTTGAATTGATCGAAGTCGCCTTCGATGGGCGTCTGTCCGCCGGCGTAAGCCAATTCGACATGATCCAGGCTACCCAGAGCCATGGCGGCGAAGAACAGGCCGCCCCACTGACCGGCTGCCGGCAAGGTGGCATCACCATCATTCTTGGTGTCGAAAGTGCCCGAGGTGGCACCGAATGAATCGTCGGACAGAGAGGTGAAGATGACGTCTCGGGATCCGTTGCCCTCGGCGATCAATTGGCCACCCAGCAGCGTCTCGATGCGGGCTCCTTCCAATTTAACCACCACGCCCGGATCAATCTTCAGACTGCCGTCCAGTCGGGCTTGGATAACGCCGGTGGTCGCGTTCTTGATCGGGCCGCCCGGGGTGGCGCTGATTAACAAATTCTCAGTCAGAATGTGCGTGATATCCACATCATCCCAGCGCGATGGTAGCTCAATGCGATCGATGCTGGAGCCCAACTCCGTGTCGATGCGTACGAATAAACCGTTGAGACTGTTGTTGACAATCAAATTGCCTTGAATGTCCGGTCCCACACGTCCCAGGGACTCCTCGAAGCTGGCCGGATCGGCGGACATAGCCGCATCCGCACTCCGACGAATGATATTGTTCGAAACGGTTGGTCGAGCGCCAATCAGGTGAATCGGCGTGAAAGTTTCCTCCACGGATTCGACTAGCAGCTTACCACCTCCGCTGACGATCTCCGCGTGGTTGACCCAGTTGAGGAAAATACCGGAATCTTCCACATCGGAGTCGCTGCGGAACACCAGGCCGCCCCAGTCGCCAGGAGAAGTAGCGGGACCCGGACCATCCGAGTCGCCGCCCACCAAATCATTGCGGTAGGAGTAGAAGGATACGCGACTTTCGGGAGTGCCCAGGACTTGCAAGGCTCCTTCGCGGCGGTCGACTCCCTCAGCCGAAGTTCCGACATCGATGTTGGCTTGGTTCAGCTTGAATAGCGCACCGGCATCTAGCATGACGGTTACGCCT
>JANSWS010000291.1 GCA_024743355.1 bacterium | reverse complement strand
GGCGAACGCCCATACGGCTAATCGAATGTGGCGCTGTCCAGCTAAGTTCTCAAAAACAACTTAATTACCGCCGGCTTCGTGATTTTACCCATTGCGTTGCGTGGTAGCTCGTCGACCACTAACAGCTTTCTCGGAATCTTGTAGGGTGAGATACGATCCTGGCACCAATGGCGGAGAGATTCCAGGTCCAGTTCGTCTTCCGGTTTGAGCACCAGGGCAACTGCCACAGTTTCACCCCAGGTCTCGTCCGGCACACCAACCACGGCACACTGATCGATAGCCGGGTGATCCATCAGTGAGGCTTCAATCTCCAGGGCCGAAAGCTTGTACCCGCCACTTTTAATAATATCCACGCTACTGCGGCCCAAAATGCGATAGTAGCCGCGCTCAATGACCGCCATGTCTCCTGTGCGAAACCATCCATCGACAAATGATTCTCGTGTTGCTTGGTCGCGCCGCCAATACTCGCTAAATACATTAGGACCTCGAACCTGAATCTCTCCCGGAACGCCCTCGCCATTGACGCTGATGCCTGATTCATCTTGCAGGCGAATTTCGACCCCGGGCAGCGGCAGTCCCACCGCTCCTGGTCGACGCTCTCCCAGGTAGGGATTTGAGATCGCCATGCCAATTTCCGTCATCCCATAACGTTCCAGCAACTTCTGGCCGGTCAACTCGAACCACTTTTCATGCACGCTAGCCGGCAAGGCCGCCGAACCGGAAATCATCAAACGCATGTCGGCAAAGCCCGTCACGATTCGCGTTCGCTCGTCCACAGACAAGGATTCCAGCGCTTCGATCAGCTTCACGTAAATCGTGGGAACCGCCATGAAAACAGTATAGGCGTGATCGGCGACACGGCGGAAAATGGTCTCGCGATCAAAGCTTGGAAAGGCTTCTATCTCCGCAGCGGACCACAAAGCGCAGGACATAGCGTTAATAATTCCGTGAATATGGTGCAGCGGCAGGAACAGCGGTATTCGGTCAGCCGACTGCCAACCCCATGCCTGAATGAGTGACTCAATCTGGGCTTGGATGCAGGCGTGCGTGGTGACAACTCCCTTCGGTTTACTGGTCGTACCGCTGGTGTAGAGGATCATTGCGCGTCGATGGGGATCAATCTCTGGGAGGGTCTGAGCGGATGCCCGAGGCAAATCGTCAACATTCAGCACACGGATTCCGTTGGTTTGGCAGATGGCCTGGAGCTTCTCCGCAAGTTCGCGGGATACGACTACCGCACTTGCCTGCGCATCCTCCAGTGCATATTCGAGTTCCTGGTCCGCTGCCGACAGGCTGAGTGGCACCGCGATTCCACCCGCGCGCCAGATGCCCCACTGCGTCTGAATATAGCGCTCGCCGGGGGGAAGTAGAAATGCGATGCGGGCTTCCTGCACATCCTGTGTTCCGTCCAAAAGCACTGCGGCGACGATCTCAGAGCCAACCACCAACTCACGGTAAGTGTGCTCTCCATTTTCAGTGCGTACGGCGACGCGTTCGCCGTGAGTGAGCGCACGCTCGATGATCGGCAATTGCTTCATTTCATTGCCCAACTTGATTTCATGTTCCCACGACGGATCGCAACAGAAAAAACACGACGGAAGGTCCGACCAGACAACCGATTCCAGTGTAGAAGGTGGCGGTCATCGCTCCATAGGGAACCAACTTTTCATCGGTGGCCGCCAGCCCTCCCGCGACCCCGCTGGTAGTTCCCATGAGCCCGCCAAAAATCAGTGCGGAACGTGGGTTGTTAAGTCCGATCCAACTGGCCACGATCGGAGTCAAGCACATGACTAAAACCGACTTTACCAGACCCGCAGCCACGCTCAATGCAATCACTTCACTCGACGCCCCCAGGGCGGTCCCAGTGACTGGGCCAACGATGTAGGTAGCTGCTCCGCCGCCAATGGTCGTCATGCTAACGGCATCGCGATAGCCAAATGCGAAAGCCACCAGCGCTCCCAGCCCAAAAGACACAAAAACGCCAGCGATCAGGGCGACGATCCCACTCAGCCCCGTCTTGAGAAATTCATCCAGCCGCACACCGAATGCGGTGGCTACTATTGCCAGATCGCGGAGCATCGCACCACCCATCAATCCAATCCCTGCCAGACATTCAATGTCGGCAAGTCCTTTATCGCCATCTGTCACCACACCGCCGACATAAGCCAGTATGAGCCCGATCAAGATGGCAATCGCCGAACCATGCACCCGCCCCGATGCAAATCGATGTGCTGCGATGTAGGATAAACCAACGATGATTCCCACCAGAGCAAAGGCGGTCAGCAGCGAGTTCTTGACAAGCACCGACTGCACAATTTGCCACAATTCATTCATGCTCGTCTCCGCTGGGAGCCGGCTGAGCGCTGGGCATGCTCTCCCGCTGGGTGCCGCCCATATGACTGATGAGCGGTACCAAGGCAAAACTGGCGATTACGACGATGATGCCCGCAACAACTGCCACAGCCCCGCCGCTAACGGCGGCCCGCACATTTTGGCTGGCTGCCATAGCCACCACGATGGGAATGTAGATCGAGCTCCAGAACAGGACTCCGTTCTGCGTCGGTCTGGCCAACAGACCCATGTCTTGCAGGCGTCCGGCTGCCAAGATCAGCAGCAACATGGCTATGCCCACACCTCCAACGTTAGCGTCGATTCCAAGCGCCCACCCAATCAGTCTTCCCAAAATCAATCCGGTAATTAGGCAAAGCGACAGCAGGGCTGTACCGTAGATCACCATCAGCTTTTCTCGCAGTGCGAAGTAAGAAACCGGGAAAGTTCCCTGTCCGATGCACGCCGATCATAGCGGTAAAAACCGTACAGGGTTACCGGACTAGGCGATTGGTCCAGCGTCGACAGCAAAAGGAATGGCAGTCCGACCAGTGGGAGAACCTTGCACGGTAGACTTGGCGCAAATCTTTCTATCCCTGTTAACCAGCCGCCGCAGGAGAATCTACCGCGACTCTGCGGCTTGCTGCGTCGATCGACGCTCATCCCGGTCGCTGAGATTACCCACGGATAGCGACCGACGGGCGGCGTGCTTGCGATTGCATGGCTGCCACCAATTTACCAACTAGCGGCTAATGAAACTGCTTACGGTATTCGCGAGGTGACAGTCCAACCGCGTTTCGAAACTGACGGCTGAAGTAATTGCTGTCGGAAAATCCGACTTCAAAAGCGATCTCCGTGATGGGGCGATCGGTGGTCCGCAAGAGTCGGCTGGCTTCTCGGATGCGAAGTTCAATCAGATAATTGATGGGCGAAGTTCCCATCGTGTCCTCGAAGGTCCTAATAAAGTTCCGTCGCGACATGCCAGAGATCTCTACCAGTTCATCGAGCGAAATCGGTTGAGCCAGGTTCCGTTGGAGATGTGAGATCGAATCCCCAATACGAAGCAACCGTTTGCTTTTTGGATTGCGTGAAAGGCTGTAGCAGCGAGACAGGAAGGTTATCAACTGAAGCATGGCCGCCGTGGCCATCGCGCCGAAGCCGGGCTTGCGATCATTCAATTCGCATTCCAGGTCATCCACCAGCCGCAAGGATTCCACCAATTCGGCAGGGGTTAGTTGCAGGCGACTGGTGAACTGGTGCCGCTTACGCCAAGCGGGCTCCAGGGTGAACAGAGCGTGGAAGCCAGGCAGAGACTGCAAGTCTGCCATCGACATGGGAAATTCGATAGGATCAAACAGAATATTGACCAGACTGAGCTGGTCCATGTTCAGATAATCATGGGGTCGGTCTCCGCCGATAACGAAGGTATCTCCCACGGAGAGCTCGTAACTGTCTTCGCCGGTGATGTGCAGCCCTTTGCCACCGGTGATGATGACGATCTCGGAGAATTCGTGGCAATGCAGCCCAAATGGCTCTTGAGGATCCCGGCGTTCCACGACGATGGGAAAGCCATCTTCGTGGAACCAGTCCTGTTTCTTTAGTTTGGGTATCACCGAACAGATACTCCTTCGGCCGGGCTGAAACAGCCGTCGGCCTAAAGGCTGGGCGGAGCAGACTGACTCCGCCCCAAAACGCGATGACTGCCAACTATGCGGGTAATCACGGGCTGGCGATCATTTGAGGTCCATATTGAGAACGACGGGTGCATCCACAACTTCGACCGAGAAGCCCGATTTGTAGGGGTCTTCGTACTTGGCTGGCAAAAGGTTGTTGGACTCTTCCACGTCTTCCGCGCCCATGTAGATTTCCTCTTCTTCTTCTTCCGTCATGATATCACCGTCATTTGGCGGCTCGGCAATCATCTCATACTTGAAGACCTTGACCTTGTAACTGCCGGCGACGGCCCCATCGCCTTCCGCAAAAGTTCCGACCTGGAAGTTTCCTTCGGCGTCGGTATTCCCTACTGCTCCTCTGCCATCAGCCGACTCGGCAACGAGCACAACCGTCGCATTCTCGACAGGCTGATTGTTGTAAGTCACTTTTCCAGTAACGGGAAAAGTAGGCGGGTTATCGGAACCGCTTTGACAGCCGGTGGCTAGGGTTAAACACAAGCAAATAAGTGCAGTGCTTTTTAGACAACTCATACTTCTCATAGCATCTCTTCAGTCTTGTGTATTGTCGAATGACAAACCGCCAACAAAACTGGCTTGCAACTTTCGTCGTCGCAAGCCAGTCTCGAGTTGACGCTTTCTATTTCACGCAATTCTTGCCTAGTTAGGAATCTGAGCGACTTCACCGGAACTAATGGTACCCAAGGCGCCAAACACACCGTAGGGACTAGGACCTTGCAAGCGACCGTTCACTCCAACGGTCAAGTCTCCCGTATCAATTCCATCGGACAGGAAGTGCACCGAGCCGTCAGCCAGGACCACGTTAACACCGCCCGTGTGGTTACTGGCCGGTGGCACCATGATGTGCTGCTGATCACCAAAGTTTCCACCTTCCGCACAAGCAGGGCCATTGGGACCAACCACCGTGGAAATGGCCGTGTAAGAGGGTTGGCCGTCCGTCCAGGCACCACCCCGACGACCATAGTAGGTCAAGCCAGCCTTGAAGAAGCGTCCGTCAGTTTGCTGCAAGCAGATGGCAGGCGAGGCCCGTAAACCAGCAATGTCCTTTACGTAAGCCTGGTTATAAGGAACCTGGCGGGGCCCAGTTGTTGCGCCATTCCGTCCGTTAAAGCCAAAGGGCCTGCTGTTGAGGATCTCGCCGATGGCAATGGTGTTGCTCGTGCCATCGGAAATCGACCCAAAGGAACGGTATACACGAGCCCCGAACAGTCCGCGGATCTGATCGCCGTCGTCTCGAGCTCGGTGAATTGAATCACCCACACTCAAACCGTAGCTGATCTCGCGGTTATCAGGACGCGGTCCAGGATCCGAGGGGCAGCGCATGTATTGCGGAGGCCTTCTCCATACAATCCAGTTGATCCAAGCCGCAGGTCCACCGGCGGCAATGGGCGGATTGGCTGTCGGATCGCCAGCTTGAATCTGGTTGTACATGTTGGTTTGTTCGGCATAGGGCAACAAGCCGATGAAGGCGGTCAGACGGTTTCCATTTCCCTCGTTGCGAGCCGGACCAGGATTTCCTGTGCCTCCTTTGCGAGCGGGAAACCGCTTGTAGGCGGAGGCGTAGTTGTGCAGTGCCAGTCCCATTTGCTTGAGATTGTTTTGGCACTGCATGCGGCGAGCTGCTTCCCGAGCCGCCTGAACTGCCGGCAACAACAGGCCGACCAAAATGCCGATGATGGCGATAACCACAAGCAATTCCACCAAGGTGAAAGCCTGTGTCTTCCGAATGGTCATAAAAGATCTCCCGATAATTAGACCCCGAGTGAAAAGACGTTGGATAGGGCCTACCTTAGGCGAAGCATCCTTGCGAAACCTTCACAATCGTGCCCTAAGCAGGACTAAAGTGCCAACACGGGAGATTTTTTTTGCTTCTTGCGAGAATAACGGGTGATTCTGATCCAATCTGGCCAGTTTGCGGGGTTTGAAAGAGCCGAATTAAGATGGAAGTTGATCTCAGCCCATCTTCATCGACGAACACCACCCCGCCAGCGGAGGCACTATTGTGCTACCCGGGGCACGATCGTCAAGGTTTCGGGGGCCAGTACTGCTTATATTATGGTTCTGAGAGCGGCGTCAAACTGGCTCGATGAACATTCCAATTGCCCTTAACACGGACCCGTCGCAATGACGAAATCTGGCAACATTGACAAGGCTTTTCGGCTTGCTCGCGAGCAATATGAGGCCCTGGGTGTGCACGTGGATGCCGCCCTTGAGCGAATGCGAAAGGTCGCCATTTCCGTTCATTGCTGGCAGGGAGACGACGTCTCGGGCTTCGAGGGAGACGATAGTGCCTTGGGAAACGGGCTGGCCGTGACGGGTAATTACCCCGGCAAGGCTCGCACGCCTGTCGAGCTCCGGAACGATTTGGAACTTGCCTACTCCCTGATCCCGGGCCGGCATCGCTTGAATCTGCACGCTTTATATGGTGAGTTTCACCGACCGACAGATCGCGATGAAATCGAGGTGGAACACTTTCAGGGCTGGATGGATTGGGCGCGTCAGCAGCACATCAAATTGGACTTTAATCCGAGCTTTTTCTCGCACCCCAAGGCATCGGAGGGTTTCACGCTAGCCCACGCGGATTCGGGAATTCGCAATTTCTGGATCGATCATGGCATTGCATGCAGAAAGATTGCGGCCGCCATGGGGGCAGCTCAACAGAATCCGTGCATCAACAATTTTTGGGTGCCTGACGGTTACAAAGATACGCCCGCCAATCGCAAGGCACCTCGCGAGAGGCTTGCGGAATCGCTGGACGCGATCTTTGCGGAGGACTTGCCGACCGCTCAGGTGAAGGATGCGGTTGAATGCAAGTTATTCGGCATTGGTAGTGAAAGCTATGTGGTCGGCTCGCACGAGTTCTACCTGGGATACGCCATATCGCGGAACAAGATGCTGTGTTTGGATGCCGGGCACTTCCATCCGACCGAGGTCGTCTCAGACAAGATTTCGTCGGTTTTGATGTATGTACCCGAACTACTTTTACATGTCAGTCGCGGTGTTCGCTGGGACAGCGATCATGTGGTGACCTACAACGATGAACTGCAAGCGATCATGCAAGAGGTCGTGCGTGGCGATTATCTGGAGCGGGTCCACATCGGGCTGGACTTTTTCGACGCCAGTATCAATCGCGTAGCGGCTTGGGCAATTGGAACCCGCAATGCTTTGAGGGCCCTGCTGGCGGCCTTGTTGGAACCCACCGATAAATTGCAGCAACTGGAGAGAGACGGTGACCTGACCGCACGACTGGCTCTGCTGGAAGAGCAGAAGGCGCTGCCGCTGGGTGCGGTGTGGAACTACTATTGCGAATCACAAGGGGCTCCGGTCGGCGTTGAGTGGCTGGACAGAGTCCGCGAGTACGAGCGCAGTATCTTGTCGCACCGCCTCGACAGCTCTGAGGTCTTTCGCGGTGCAAAACGTCCCATCAACGCCATTGCACAGTAGCGATATCATTCCCGGTGGTCGGTAGCAATGCGGTTCCCCGAAGAGAACTTTCTATGAGCGAAGAAGCGACAGGACCTGCGGGAGAATACGAGCGTGAGCCGGTTCCAGACTCCGCGCTGTTAGGCAGCGGCAAATTCTGGGGCATGTACGCCGGGGAACATGCGGCAGGTACTGAGTTCATGATCGGCCCCCTGTTCTTGGCGGCCGGCGCGAGTTTATCGGATCTGATCTTTGGCTTGCTGCTAGGAAATCTTCTGGCCGTGCTGACATGGCGTTTTCTGGTAGTGCCTATCGCCATGGCTAAGCGACTGACTCTGTATTACCAGCTGGAGCGTATCGCCGGCGGTTCGCTGGTGAAGTTCTACAACCTGGTGAATGGACTGCTGTTCTGCTTCTTAGCCGGAGCCATGATTACAGTTTCGGCCTCCGCGGTCGGCGTGCCTTTCAACATCACGTTTGACGTTCCCAGCAACACCTTTGGTTTGAGCAATCCTTCCTTCACAGCATTGGTGGCTGTGGTTGGCGTTGTTATCGCGGCTGTAGCCGCCGGTGGTTACGAGCGGGTAGCCCGCATTGCCAACATCGCGGCCCCGTGGATGATCGCGGTCTTTGCCGCCTGCGGAATCGTTTCGCTGGCTCAAATGGGAGCCACCAGTTGGCAGGCTATCTCCGAAGGCAGTTTCTGGACGGAAGCTGTGAATTTCGTTCAAGACCACGACGGTGAGCAGAGCTTTGGGTTCTGGCAAATTGTTGTGTTCGCCTGGCTGTGTAATGGCGCCATGCATTTTGGGATGGCGGATCTGTCGATATTTCGTTTCGCTCGCAGCCAAGGCTCCGGTTGGGCACCCGCCATCGGTATGTTTTTGGGACATTACATGGCCTGGATCGCAGCGGCACTGCTGCTGGCGGCTTTGATCAAATTGCAACCAGAACTGGCGGTGCAACCAGTTGCTTCCGGCACCTATGACATTGGACTGCCAGGTACGGTCGTGGCGAACCCCGGACTGTTAGCCTTTCAGTCCGTCGGTTGGACGGGGATTATTTGCGTGGTCATCGCTGGTTGGACCACCGCCAATCCCACTATCTACCGTGCGGGACTTGCCTTCCAAGGCGTGCTGCCGAAAAGCTCTCGGACTGTCATGACGCTTGTGGCTGGTGCGGTCGCAACCATTGCCGGTGCGTTCCCCAACCTGTCCGCCCAGTTGCTGGGATTCGTCGGAACTTACGGCACTGTCCTGGGACCGATGGGAGCTGTCATCTTCGTGGACTTCTATCTGATGAAGAGATTCAATTTGAACGACGAGTACGCATGGCGTCAGGGTGCGCAGTTCAATCTAGCCGTTTTGATCGCCTGGCTACTGCCCGTCGTCGTGGGGCTGTACTTGATTTTTGCCCAGGGCTTATTCGCCGCGTACGCCGTGGTTCCCTGTTGGATTGCCTGCGGTGTGCTATATCTCGTACTCAGCAGATTCACGCAAAGGCCGGGCATTCCCGCCGCAACTGCCTGATCCCGTGTAACAGAGAAGATTCATGAACAACCTGGCCAAAATTGTTTCGCTGCTAACGCTCAGTCTCGTTATTGTGCCTTGCTTGCTCTATTTCACTGGAACCGTGAGTCTGAATACCGTGAAGTGGACGGCATTGGCCGGCACCATTGGATGGTTCATTGCCACACCGCTGTGGATGAGTCGCGAGTTGCCCGTGGATGCCAATCAAGTTGAGATTTAGCAGCACCGCAGTCCTATCCATGTCATAGCCCATCCACCAGCGTCAACATACGGCCTTGGAAGACCGGAATGCAAACCCTCAACTTGGTGCCAGGCCTCAGCTAGCGGGATTGATCGGGCGACATCACGCGGAGCGGTGATGGCTACTTTGAAGTGACGCTTGCAGTAAATTCCCAGCCTAGCAGTGACAGCAAGTGGGTCTGGCAGAGGCTGTGAATAAGCTTGTGAATGGCACCAGAACGAAAGTACACCTGGCTAACTTGTACGATTGGGAGCAATCCTGCATTGAAATTCATTGATCGGGCGACCTCACGCGGAGCGATGATGGCTACTTTGAAGTGACCTTTGCAGTAAATTCCCAGCCTTGCAGTGACGGCAAGTGGGTCTAGCAGAAGCCGTGTATGAACTTGTCCCTAGCACCCCGACGAAAGTACAACCAGCCAACTTGTACGATTGGGAGCAGTCCTGCACTGAAATTCATTGATCGGGCGACATCACGCGGAGCGATGATGGCTACTTTATTCTGGCATTCATCGCGCAGGAGCGTGATGGCCAGTCGTTTATGGCGATCATCACGCGGAGCGCTATGGCTACGTGAAATATACCGCTAGCCAACTGCGGCGGCGGACACATCGTCGTCGTTGACGGCTTATGCATCCAACAACTTAAGGCATTCTTCCTCGAAAGTTTCAACTTATGACCTCACGCATGATGCTTGCGTTGCTTGCCGCCATCCTGAGGCTAGGTAACTGCAATGCGCAGGACAACTCCGTTCCATCAATCATGAAGCCCATGATCGATAGCCTGGGCGAGGTTACGCACAAGGCACTTCTCAGTCGCGGATACCAGCCATTGTTTAATGGCCGAGATTTGACAGGCTGGTGGAATCCTTATCCTCATGGCGAAGCTAAAGTCGTTGATGGTGAGATCCATTTGCAGGCAGATAAAAAATTCTTCCTGGTTACGCGCGCGAAATACTCCGACTTTCGCTTAAGCGTCGATATTCATTTGCCCGAGGGGAAGGCCAATTCGGGAGTCATGTTTCGCTGCCATGTGGATGAAGCGTCGGACAAACGAAAGGTTTACGGCTATCAGGCCGAATGCGATGGCTCTGACCGACGCTGGTCCGGCGGGCTCTATGATGAGGGCCGTCGAGGATGGATTTGGCCCAGTACCCAGGGACGGTCAACCGATCAGTTCCTTGAACATGCGGCAGAATCCCAGCAGTTCT
>JANSWS010000195.1 GCA_024743355.1 bacterium | reverse complement strand
TAGTGGTGATCTGGACGAGTGCAACGGACGCCACACCGTAACGCCTGAGTTTCCCGAAGGAACCTACGCCTACTTCATGACCGAAGAGTGGCCGGTGGTTCCACGTAACTTTCGCGGGACCCCATCAAAAGACTTTATGCATGGTCCCGGTCCCGGCGGGCGTGGTCCCGGCGGACGTGGCCCCGGTGGGCGTGGCCCCGGTGCTCGAGATGTTCGTGGTCCTGGCGATCGAGCTCCGGAAGATCGAGGTCCTGAAGGTCGGGGTGAGCGTGGAGATCGGCCTGGTGGAAGGGGAGGACCGGAAGCTGGGGGGCGAAGGGGACCCGATGGTGAGCCGCCGATGGGGCCTGGCCGGCGAGGGCGCGAGCAAGGCGAGCCTGGCAGACTCGGGCCGGGAACTCCACCCAAACCCGGTCAACTGATGCCCGCTTTCATCCGGGATAGCCTCGACTTAGACGCGGCTCAAATCCAGCAACTGGATGCCCTGCAAGCGATGGTCGACGAACGGCTCGCAGAAATCCTAAATGAGGAACAGCAACGAAAACTGCAGGACGCCGCTCCGCCAAAGAGGCCCCCGAGTGAGAGGACCAATCATCAAGGTCCTCCGCATCAAGGTCCTCCACATCAAGGTCCTCCGCCTGCGGGTCGTCCCGATGCGAGTCCCGGCGCCGGGCGTCCCGATAGGAGACCTCCCGGCGAGGGACGCCCAGAACGTGGACGCCCAGAACGTGGACGCCCAGAACGTGGACGCCCAGATCGCGGAGGTCCTGAACGTGGAGGTCCCGAACGCGGAAGTCTAGATCGTAATCGCCCCGATCGTGGTGGTCCTGATCGTGGTGGTCCTGATCGTGGTGGTCCGCAGCACAGTCGTCCGGATCGCGGTGGTCCAGATCACGCTGACGGAGGTCGTCCTGAACCAAGGGCTCCCCGCGGATCGGGGCGTCCGCCACGAGGTGGGCCGGACCGAGAAGGTCGCCACGGCGATCGTTTCCCAAGCGATCCTCCGGAGACTGGTCGCGGCGGGCGCGACGCCGATGGTCGACCAGCCGGCTTCGGCCGCCCTGTCTAGCCTGGAACCGTCGAGTAATCCAGCCTGCATGTGCGGGCTGGTTTATTTACCCGAAATGCGGCGAACGCCAAAGCGTCGAGAGGAGAACCGCGGCTAACGCCCAGGCGGCCAACGGTTTTCGGATAGGTTGTTGGTAGAAGGGCAGGTAACGGACGCCTATAACTCTGTTAGCATTGGATGCCTGGCATTCAGATGACAACTGCCTGCGGGAACTTGGTCGACCTCCGACGATCAGGGTTCGAAGGCAGTTGAATGTCAGTCTTTCTCAGCAAATGTTGACAGGAATATTAGATGAAAAACTTTCAGCTGGTCTCGATCGGTTTCCTCGTCTCTCTCGCGCGTCGGGTACCTACAAGCCGAAGATACAAGCCAAATATCGCTGTTCTTGTATTGGTCACGCTGATTCACTGGGAAAGTGCAGTTTCCATTGCACAAGACAGCTTCCCGCCTGTCTCAGAGAAAAATATCCGACGTATCCAAGCTCAGAAGATAAACGAGTCGATTTCCATCGACGGACTTCTGAATGAGGCTGCGTGGAAACTCTGTCCCGCATCGCCCGAATTTGTGGATTTGATATCCGGCAAGGCTGCGATCCACAGCACCGCGGTGAAAGTTTTGTGGGACGAATCTTTTCTGTATGTTGGCTACGAGATTGAAGAGCCCTTCGTGCGGGCGAAATTTACCGAACGCGATAGTCCCATCTACCAGGACAATGATGTGGAATTGTTCATTGCCGGTGAAGACGCCTACTACGAGTTTGAGATCAACGCTTTAGGCACGGTGTACGAAGGGCTGTTTGTGTGGCAAAGCAACTACGAGAGTTCCGGTATCAACAAATTGCCTGGACTGGACAATTCACGTGCGGATGTCCGTTGTCAATCGTTCAATGGAGTTGGGTACAAGCTGCATCCGCGGGGACTGCGTTGGGCCTTCCTGGACTGGGATTTCCCCCGCGCTAAGACCGCCGTCTATGTGGATGGGACGCTGAACAATGACGCGGATCGCGACCGGGGCTGGTCGGTCGAATTGGCTTTTCCATGGTCTGAGATGGCATTGCTGAATATGAGTCAGAAACGCGCCTTGCCTCCCCAGCCTGGAGATGTCTGGCGGATGGACTTCTCCCGTTTCAATCAGTACAAAGAAGCTCCCCCGGCGGACGACTCGGGTGGCTGGGCGCTGAGCCATCACGGAGTGTGGGACTCGCATATCCCCGAATGCTTCCCATTTGTCACCTTTGCGGACGAGACGACCGCAGCTCACACGGATTAAGATGTAGGCTGGTACTGGCTGGAAACGAGCGAAGTTGGTTATCCTCGACGCCAGGCTGGCTTACAGAATGACTTTTCGGCCAACACCGCAATGCAGACGCTTACGAGCTGATAAGCATGTACTTCCTGACATGGACTCGCAACCGAATCGACCGGCTGGAATCTTTGAAGACGCATTGTCTTTGCTGCGTGGTGGTTCTTGTGGTGTTCGGCTCTTGCACCTTGAGGAACTTTGCCGCGAATCCGACCGACCTAGTCGACACCGGCTTGTCCGCTTCGGATCCGCAAGAAGCGGTGTTTGGAATGCAACGCCGCATTCCGTGGACGACCTCCAATGTTCGTGGTTTTCCCGATCCGCCTCCGCCGCTGAAACTGGTCAGAGCCTACCCGGAGATTCAGATCCCAAATCTGATTGCGCTCAGTTCGATTCCTGGTTCAGACTATCTGCTCGCGGTCGATCACCGCAGCGATTGGGGAGGCCCCAGCCGGATAGTTCAGTTCAAAGACAGTCCGCTGGCAACAAAGACGGAGCCCTTTCTTGAACGTCCTGAGATCATCTATGGCTTAGCCTTTCATCCGGAATTTGAAAGCAACCGATACGTATTCGTGGGCTGCAATGGGAGATCGGAAAAACTGGATGCGGTGGCCACGCGCGTGTTGCGGTTCAAAGTACTCGGTGACGGACCCTTTCAGTGTGATCCTGAATCGGCGCAGGTGATCATGGAATGGGAAGCAAACGGGCACAATGGCGGCGACCTCGCTTTTGCGGGCGATGGCATGCTATTTGTCTCCGCCGGCGACGGTACGTCAGACTCTGACTTGAATCGAACCGGTCAGAACGTGTCAACGCTGACAGGTAGCATCTTGCGAATCAATATCGACGAACGCGACGCCGGAAAGTTCTACTCGATACCAGCCGACAATCCATTCCTTTCCGTACCGCAAGCTCGTCCAGAAATATGGGCCTACGGACTGCGCAATCCCTGGCGGATTTCCTTTGATCGTCATTCCAATGAATTGTGGGTGGGGAACAACGGCCAGGATCTGTGGGAGTCGGTCTATCGTATTGAGCGGGGGGCGAACTACGGTTGGAGCATTAACGAATCCAACCACCCGTTTCATACTGAGCAAGATCATGGGCCGGTCGCCATCTCTCCGGCAACCGCTGAGCATCACCATAGTGAGGCTCGGTCTCTAACAGGTGGACATGTCTATCGCGGCAAGCAATTTGCCTTTTTGCAGGAGTCCTATGTTTATGGCGACTACTCGACCGGCAACGTCTGGGCGTTGAGTATTGCCGAGGATGGTTCTGCGCGACCTCGAAGAATTGCCCGCTCTCAATTGCAGATAGCAGGATTTGGTTTTGATAAGCAAGGAGAGTTGTTGGTCGCCGATCATCAAGGAGGCATCTATCGCTTTGCCCGCAACGATCGAGAGTTGGATGGTGAGTTCCCAAGAAAGCTGAGTCAAACTGGGCTTTTTGCGGCTTTGGTTGACGAAGCTGCCATGCCAGGCTTGATTTCCTACGAAGTTAACTCACCGCTCTGGTCGGACGGGGCCGTCAAGCGGCGGTGGATGGCGATTCCGGATGCGCAAACGATCGACTACAAGCCGCAGGGCGCCTGGGAGTTTCCTGAAGGTAGTGTTCTGGTGAAATCTTTCGCATTTCCCTCGCGCACAGATGGACGATTGCGGCGTGTGGAAACCCGCTTGATGGCGAAGCAGGAGGGCGAATGGTTTGGCTACTCCTACCGCTGGAACCCAGAGCAGACCGATGCCTATCTGGTCGATGCGGAAGGTATGGATGAAACGCTGGCAGATTTAGCCTACGCGAGCAACGCGGCAAGCGTGGTCAAATGGCGTTATCCCAGTCGGTCTGAGTGCATGGTCTGCCACTCGCGGGCCGCCAACTTTGTTCTCGGTCTATCCAGCGAACAGATGCACCGTTGGCATACCTACACGGAGAGCGGGAAGGCAGTGCGGGCACCGCAGATCGAAAGCCTGGATCATATTCAACTGTTCGGAAACGGCAATATTCAGACGCCACAGCAGCCTCTGGTAGATCCGATGGACGCATCCCAACCACTTGAAAAGCGGGTGCGATCTTATCTGCATGCGAATTGTTCGAGTTGCCACGTGGTATCCGGGGGTGGCAACTCAAAGATTGTGTTGAGCTACTTTAACGAGCTGGACGAAATGCAATTGCTCAATGAAAATCCCCTGCACGGTACATTGGGTCTGCCGGATGCGAAGATCATTCGTCCCGGCAAGCCTGAGAGTTCCGTGCTGTTGAGTAGAATGTCCACGCGAGGTGCGGGGCAGATGCCACCACTGGCGACCCAGTGTGTCGATGCACAAGCGATTGACTTGCTCTCGGAGTGGATTGTCTCGATGGGTGGCAAGCCCTAGAGCTGTTCGGTCGCAGACTTTCTTCACTTTGCAGCTCGCCGGCCGCCCAGTCTCATAATGCACAGTCTCGTAATGCACAGTCTCGGAACGGACAGTTTGCAATCCTGTTTGGAGAACCGCACTTCCAGGTTCTGGGCACAAGCTTGGTATTCCGGATATTGGAGTGGAATCGTGATGAAGTGTGCGCATTGGATCGGTTTTTTCTTGTTTTGGATCTTGGCTTCCGATATTGGTTTCGGGCAATCCTTACGACCCAATGTGGTTTTCTTTTTGGTAGACGATTTGGGAGCGGACGAACTTGTTTGCTATGCCAGCCGATTTCATGAAACGCCTAACATTGACGCGTTAGCGGCTCGAGGCATGCGATTCACGCAGGCATATTCAGGAAGCACGCTTTGCTCACCCAGTCGGGCCGCGATCTTGACAGGCCGTTCACCCGCGCGGCTGCATTTGACCGACTGGATTCCAGGGCAGCAGCAAATCAATCGCAAGACTCTCACGCCTGACTGGCAGACTTGGATCGATCGGGAACGCCTGCTATTGCCGGAAGCCATGCAGGAAGCAGGCTATGCGACTTGTTTCATCGGCAAGTGGCATCTCATTCCACGTCCCAAACCGACAGAAGTCGAAAATCAGCAACGCGTCGCAGAGCTGGCTGGCATGTATCAGGACCACATGCCGGAGAAGCATGGATTTGATGAGAATTTTGGCGGTGATCATTCACCGAACCAAGGTCAGCGTTTCCTTTTTCCAGCCTTTCATAGTCTTCCCGGGCTAGAGGGCCGGGGCTCCGAGGGCGACTGTTTGACGGATGTGTTGACGGATTGTGCCGTCGATTTTCTGGAACGTAAAAAGAACGAACCATTCTTGGTTTACCTGTCCTACTACACCGTACATACGCCCATTACAGGAAAGCCGGCCTACGTCAGGAAATATGAACGCAAGTTGGAAGACAATCCGGATGCCAATTACTACATGGATGACCCTGGTAAGGCGGCGATGATCCAGAGTTTGGATGAAAGTGTGGGGCGGGTCATAGCCAAGCTGAAAGAAATTGGCCAGCTCGATAACACGCTGATCATCTTTACCGGTGACAACGGAAGTCAGGGAAATGAATTTGTTGTGAATCGCCGCGGCAATAAGGGTACGGCATACGAGGGCGGCACACGCGTACCGTTGATAGTGGCAGGGCCCGGCATTCAAACAGGAGTCAGCCCGGTGCCAACCATTGGGATGGATTTGTACCCGACGGTTCTGTCTTACATTCGAGCACCGGCGCGACCGGAAGAACATGTCGATGGTGTAGACATCATGCCTGTGCTGACTGGCAAGGGCAGCATCCGCAGTCGACCTCTCTTCTGGCACTATCCACATTACGACGAAACAATTCCCTACAGCTCCGCAATTGTTGATGGATGGAAGGTGATTCGCTATCCCGACGATGGCAAGCTCGAGCTTTATAACTTGATGGATGATCCCATGGAGAGCGTCGATCTGGCGGATACCGAGGCGGAAAGAACCGCATCCATGGTCCGCATTTTGGACGACTACCTGATGGCGGTCGATGCTCAACATGCCTTGCCCAATCCTGACTACGATCCCCACGAGTTTTCCGGCGGAATCCGAGACTTCCGCATTTGGGACGAAGGTCAAAAATCCCCCCAGGGTGGATTTCACACGTATCAGATTCGGTCGCCTTATCAGTCAGGAACAACAAGTCTAAGGGTCCTGCTGCCGGATAACTTTGACTTGCGGAAGCGGTATCGGGTGCTGTACGTGCTGCCAGTCCACGAAGATGGCAATTTCAAACATGGTGACGGATTGGCGGAGATCAAGAAGCGCGACCTGCATAATCAGCATGAGTTGATTTGTGTTGCCCCAGCCTATACGAGCGAACCGTGGTTTGCGGACCATGATTTGAATCCGCATAAACAAGACGAGAGTCATCTGTTGAAAACCGTGATCCCCTTCGTCGAAAAGCGTTATCCGGTCGAACCTAATGCCCACGGGCGACTCTTAATCGGCTTCAGCAAATCTGGATGGGGGGCCGCGACACTTCTGTTGCGCAACCCGCATCTGTTTGGTCGAGCCGCCGCCTGGGATCCAGGAGTTCGCGTTGACACAGGACCGATCGAAGCAGCCCAACGCGAGACTCGGATTGCCCGCGATTGGGGATCGGTGCAAAACTTTGAGAGTTATCGGCTGTCCACGCTTATTAGAACTCGTGGGAAAGACTTGGGCTTGGAACCACGCTTGTTCTACTTGAATACTCAAGGCCCGCGGGCGATGGGAGGTGTGGAAATCCATCGCCTACTCGTCGAGAATCAGATCCCGCACCGATATGTGATGGAGCCTCATCGAGCGCATGTCTGGGACAGTGGTTGGGTTCCCGAAGCCGTGGCCTACCTAGTGGGTCAATAACGCAGCCTAGGCAACAAATACTGTCGGTATTGCCACGGATCGACCACGGACTTATGTCCCGTGGAACCATGGAGATCTGCACTTTCATTCGTGGCTGACTCTTCCACCGGAATGCTCAACGCCCGGTTTTTCTTGGGTTCAGCAGTCTTCCAAGCTTGAAAATCAGAACGCAAAACGGCAAACCCACTAATTTAGCTGCCTTCGCCCCCGTATACAGGGATGGATTGGTAGAATGGGGCGACTGCGGGGATTGTGTGATGTGGGTTCCCGGCGAAGACTTTTCTGGTTTTAGAGGACACTATGATGCGTAATCTGATGCTTTTCTTGGTAGCGGCCGCGGTCTTGCCGAGTACCGTTTGGGCCGAGTGCGGTGGCCAGACCTGCGGATCCTGCGCCGCTGGAGGGCGCGTCACTTACTACTCCAGTGTGCTGTGCCGCAACACAGCGGAGGGTAATATTCGAGTGCAAGCTTCCAGCACGGTCAGCCCGGGTGAGGCCTGCCGGTTGGCCAGAGAGCATTGCATCAATCACTACCGCGGAAATCCATCTCTTCTTTGCTCACGCGATGAAAGTCCATTCGCAGGTTGCGGCTGTAACTGCCGTCCAGCCCCTGATTGCCCGACGACACCTTGCACGGGCTGTGGAGTGGAAACGATGCAAACAAAGCTGGCATTGAGTTACTGGGTCCAGTGTAAGTGCGAGTTTGGTCACACCATTCTTGTTTGTGGTTCCAGCCCCACGGATGCGATCAATAAATGCATGGGCTACGCAGGCGGAGAGCCGGTCGGACGTGTGTTTCAAGGAATCGGCCCCTGCCCCATCGTGCAACCGACCTGCAGCATCATCGAAAGTCAATACAGGGTTTCGTGTGAGCCGCAGCCTCGTTGCCAGGTCCAGTGTGAACCGAAGCCTCGTTGTCGTTTGTTCCAGCGACTGTTCCGGCGGCGCTAATCGGACTCGACAGAAATTCCCGCGAGCGGCGTTTCAGCGATGAAACGCCGCTCTTCATCTTCGGTAAGTTCCCTGACCCCTTTTTGCTCGACGTAGGCCGGCAAGTCGATGGGTATTTTTAGAAAACCATCCTCTGTTGGAGCAACCATCCACCCGGAATTTTGCCCGGTGATCTGCCAATCATCGGCGGCTGTTTGTTCATTACTGGGAGAAAGATCTTGGGTGCTAATGGTTGCAGAAAACTCCCAAGTGAGTTCACCGCTTAATGGATTGAATCCCCACACCTGTCGATCGCTGGCCGCAAAGACCATATCTGGCTCGTCCGAATCCAGCAGATACTGAATCCGCGTATTCGCGCTGAAAGAGCCCGTTGCTTGCAAGTCGTCTACGGACAGAATGGTGATTGTGCCTTCGGTGTTCAGCAAATAAAGCGACTTCTCATCTGCAGAAAATCTGCCATCGATTAAATCACCTTCGACCGTGATGGGCGCCCGTTCATCCCTGCTGAAATTCCATAGCCAGGCGTCAGGCTCAGTCGGAGGATTCTTGGGGTTGGGTGCACCAAACAGTTTGGCGGGAATGGCAATTGGGCGACGCTGACCTCGTAGCAGCAACGCTTGTGGACGTGTCTTGGCAAGGTCGATGTCGAAAATTGGGTGTCCAAAAGAGAATTCGTCGGCTGAATTAGAACTTCGCAGGTCCCAACGCAAGATTCTATCGGAGCTGTCGCAGGATAGAACAGAGAATCCATCGTCGAACAGGACATGCTTCGTATGCTCCTCAAACTCGAGCTCAACGCGTTCGCTGGATCCCGTGGCGATATCGGTTTTGAAGGTATGGCCGATTTGGTCTGTGGTGACCAGGAAGCGTTTATCGGGTGTCAGAATCGCAGATTCTAGTGGGTACTCATGAGGAAGCCTGTCTGCGTCTTGGCCACTTGGCCCGCGAGTACTTCCTGCCATGTCCTCAGTCATCCAGGTGCCGTCGACGGCCACCGTGATACAAGACTGGTCATCGAGGAAATCTGCTAACAGAAGTTTGGAGGCATGTTTGCCGATATGCGTCTGTACGTCCTGATCAAGCCGCCACCATTCGGCTCCATGGTTAAGACCACCGAGAATGATCTGTTTGCCGTCTTTGCCAATAAACAATTGGATAACCTTTAAAGGCAAGTCAGTTTTTTGCTTTAGGGACTGCGCGGCGATGTCCCATATGCCGAGTATGGGAGTCACCATTTTTTCGGCAGCCGCATTTGCCAGTATTGAAGACAATGAATCACCTGATGTAGTGGCGAAAACCACGAAACCTTCGGAGAATCGCGCGGTCCAGCCAGGAAGCTCTGTAATTTTTTTCCAAACACGTGACTCACTATTCCATATCGATATGCCGCGGACTCCGTCCACCACCACAATTGCCTCTTGTCGCGGATCGGCTTGCACTTCCATGATTCTTGAATGTTCCGAATTATCGACGAGCGCTTCATCAGACGTGTTCCAAATTTCTACACGTCCCAGGCTGGTTGAATCCTCAGTCGTGATGCACACCATGCTCCCCGAGCGGTCAAGGAATGCTGCATGTGTCACCGAACGCTGTTGACTCTCGTCTGTGACTGCATTCTGGTCAGGCCTTTGCCACTCGCTCTGAAGGCTCTCACAGTTCCAAGTCAAGACTTGCCCATTGCCCAAATGCAACAAAAGTCTTTTTCCGTCCAGAGAGCTGTCAATGGAGCGAATTGGGTGTGCAAATTGAGAGACCCTTGTAAACTTCTCCTGGCCAGCCTCCCATTTGCCGAGCCAACGGTCTGCAAATGAAATCCAAACGCATTGGTTGGCATCGTCGCGATGCAAGTAGTATGCGGCGGACTCGGTCGTCACCGGTGACACATCCAGCGATTTTAAATCCCACAACAGCAATTCACCGCGCAAATTCGTAATCAATACTTGATTGCTTTGGGGAATCTCGCGAATCAGATCCGGCTGACCGTCTAGTCCAAGGTCAAAAACGCCATTCACTGACTTGCGGGCGGACCATAGAGTTACCAGAGAATCTTCGCGGGTAATGACCCTGCCATCACTCAGGACCAGGTCGGCGATGCCGCGGATCGCGACGGGTTCCTGAGAGAGATCTTGCACATCGTAGAATACGGTTTCTAGATTGTATGTAGAAGAAATTAATACTTCGCTGCCGTCAGATTTCCAGCTGATCCTGGGAATGTCAAAGAGATCTCGCGTGGGATCGAAGGTACGCGTCGCCTGGTCGGACAGATTTCTCCAAAGGCGTGTGGTTCCATCGATGCCGGTGGTGCAGAATTGAGTGCCATTGGGCAACATATGCAGATCAGAAATCCAGCCCTCATGGCCTTTGGCTTCGCTCACTAGTTCTTGGCTGCGTAAATCGAAGATTGCCACATGATCGTAGCAAGCCATCCCCAAGTATCGGCCGTTGGCAGTAACATCGATTTTGAGAACGCGATCGGCACCCTCGTAAGTTGCACGGTATTCCAGGGCGTCTAAATCGAATTCTCTAACTGTGTTGCTAAAACTGGACTTTGGTACGAACAGAATCCGCGATGTTCCAGGCACAAACGCGGCAAGGTCGCCGGATAGATGCACCGGATCGTTTTCTAGGACTTGAACATTGACGATATAGATGCCACTTCCTTGAGCCATTAGATATTGTGAGTTCTCTGAGAAACGGAGCCTCACATCGGCCAAACGCCGCGTTTGTAAAGGGTACTTGGCCAATTCGTTCCCTGTCTCAGCATCCCATATTCGCACGGTACCATCCATAGACCAGGTAGCTACGTATTTACCATCGGGCGAAACAACCGCCTGGAGAACTTTTCCAGTGTGTCCCACCAGTGCCGGGCCAATTTCGGAATAGTCCTCCAGACTGATGAAGGTTGCCCGGTCAGCGCCAGTAGGAAGTACGACACGTTCCTGTCGGGGAGTGAAGGCTTGGGCCGTTAACTCTATGGAATGAAAAGCAGCTAAACTGCGATTGAGCACAAAATCCTGAAGCCCCCAAACGTCGATTGGAGAGAACTCCAAGTCAGGCTCATTCTGAGGTTGTCCCCGAACTTGATAGTTGGAACCGGCTGTCAGCAGCAGTGGCAGAGAGGGATGGAAAGTCGCGGAGCTGATTGTCTTGCTTGCCGACAGCCTCGCTACTTCTTCACCGGTCGTCAGGTCGTAGATCAATGCAGGTCGGCGTTTTCCCCAAGCTGAGCCCCAGAAGGACTTCAAGACCAATGGTGAATTTGAACCTGCCAGCGTAAGCTGGCCTTCCTCTGGAAAAACGGGAGCGATAAGCGTTTCCTCTTGATGTTCTTCCAAAATCTTGAGCAACGTCGGGTTCAGGGTTTGACGCGGCGCCTCGCGGGCTTCCCGGGCCAGCGCGAGAGCCAGACCAGGATTCGTCGGCAATTGCAGATTGGCTTCCGCTACCAGCTTTCCATTCAGCAAGTCGGAATAAGCCGCTTTGAAGGCGCGATTCTCCTTGCGCTCAACTTGAAGCATTGCCCCTAACAACAAGGCACCCATGACCAATACGCAGAGCATGCTAAGGCCACCGATTCCGATTACGCCAGAGACAACGGGCCGTTCATACAGCCAATCGCGTGTCCGCTTCCAAGCACTAAATCGCTTTGTATTGAGTCGTTTGCCGTTGAGAAAACGCTGAAGATCTTCGGCCAAGGCCTGAGCGTTTGGATAGCGGTCATTGGGATTGCGTTCAATCGCTCGTTGGATAATGGTCTCAAGATCGCGGGGAATTCCTGGGTTCAATTTGCGAAGCGGAGTGGGAAGTTCAAATGTGATCTCTCGAAGAACCTCGGGCACCGTCTTGCCGCGACAGGCTGGACGCAGCGTTAGGAGTTCATAGAGCGTGATCCCTGTGGAGTAGATGTCGGTACGATTGTCGACAAAATTACGTCTCCCGGACGCCTGCTCCGGGCTCATGTAGCGCAACGTGCCGACAATATCGCCCGTCTGCGTGAGTGCCGGTGAACTCTGCAATTGTGCGAGGCCAAAATCAGTCACCCAAACTTTTTGCTGCTTGTCGATAATGAGATTGGAAGGCTTGATATCGCGATGGACAACGCCGCGTTCATGTGCGTGATGCAGGGCTTGAGCGGTTTGCACGCCAATCAAGGCAACCAGCTTGGCTAACTTCATGGTTGATTTAGGCGTGCCTTCGGTAGCACTCGCCAAAAAGTAGTCGCTGGATAAATCGATTTGCAAATCGTGCTTGTCGGTTCTTTCAGCGCGGGTTCGCACCGTGGTCGAGCTGCCTTTGGGACGCGACTTGGAGGAAGATTGAACAGCGAGCCTGGCTGACCTGACGACAACTGAAAGCGGATCTCCGTCGATCAACTTCATGGCAAAATAACGCGTGCCGTCCTCTTCGCCGATGTGGTAAACGGGCACGATATGATCGTGATTTAAACTAGCCGCGGCTTTGGCTTCCAATTCAAAACGATCTACCTGAGTACGGTTGGGAACGCTGAATGGCGGCAGGATCTTCAATGCCACGTCACGATTTAACTTTCGCTCGTGCGCTTTGTAGACGACCCCCATGCCGCCGCGACCAAGTTCGCAAATCAACTCGTATTCACCAAGTTTCTGGAAAGGCAGCCGGCCACGCTCAGCGTGGCCCGATGGTGTCGTTAAGTCGGCGTCGATCCTGGTGGCAGCCTGGAACGATCGGCCATTCGCGTTCCGAGCGTTGACGTCACCCGTCGCCGTGCCATCACATCCCAGTGATTCCTGCTCATCGTAGCTGTGGTCTTTCATGCTCTCGACTGGGGCCTTGATCTGCCTGCGATGCAACTTGGACACATTCTAAACTAGAATACCACAAACAAGGGGTGATTCCATGATCGTAGTGGGTGGATTCTGTGGTTGTCAATAGACCTATTGGCTGCCGCTGGGGCCCTGCAGCGGCGATGCTAGAGAATCAATGCGTCAGCCAGTGAGTTGATATAGAACTCAATGAAGGCATATCCCACATAGCGATCCATGGTTGACTCACCTGCGCCGACCATCCTCATAGCGTCGGCAGCATTATTGGGATCCAAGCCATGCGTCTGTTCCCATGCATCGGGAATACCGTCGTTGTCGCTATCCAACGCCGCGCGAGTTGGATGGAGTCCTTCGAAAAACCATGCATCGGACGGTTCGAGCGGAGCGTTCCGACCCCAATTACCGGTGCGGGAGATCACCTCATCGATGGTACGCAGGGTTACACGATCGCGCGGCCAGCAACCGGCCTTGGCTAACACAAGTGAATAGGCTGCCCGGGCATCAACCAGCTCGATGGGTGGAGCTTTCGCAGGGGATTGAAGCTCACCGCCGTTATTGTTGAATTGAATCCAACGCGGTACGCC
>JANSWS010000744.1 GCA_024743355.1 bacterium | reverse complement strand
TCTCATATCATCGTTTTGTGGTCCATGCAGCGTTCCTGCATGACACCGAAGCCGATGAACAATCGATTGCACGGGAGCAACCGACGACGTGTTTCCTGAGTTCATAGTTTTTCTCCGGTTGCCCCGTGAATCGTAGCGTTCTACCGACCTAGCTCACGTTTAGCGGCACGCCTGAGCACTGCCAACGCCCACGCTGAAAACGTCTCGCCTCGCTTTGCCGCTGCCGCTTTCAGCGTCTCCCAGTCTTCATCGCTGACGCGACCAAGTTGACGCTGAGGCGTCTTGTACTTCTCGCCTTCTGGCTTCGGTGGCCTGCTCATGTCATCCACCATAGTTTCTGCCTTGCGATCCACGACCGTTTGACCGCCAACCCAAAACCAAACACCTTCCCGCGATCACGTGCCGCTAATTGGCTTTTAGGCAACCATTGCCGCTTGGCATGTGTTCCGGTCATCGACTCGACCAAAACCGCCTTCTCTCGCGTTTCCACAATGTCAACATCGACCACAACAAACTTGTCGTCTGCCTTCGGAAGGGTTTCGCAAAACTGATTGAATACTTCTCGCAACATGATTTGATCTCCTTGCCTATCATTCTATCGGCTCGGCATTTCGTGTCAATGCACAAAATGCAAAGGCGGTAGAACAATTGGATGCAATCGAGCCCGCGATCAGCCGTTTCCTGATGGAAGATCAACCACGCGGGCCGATTGATCCAAAGCGTTCCCCGACTGAATGCCAATGATCGCACTCGGCTACATGGCGAAACGCATCGTGGAGCGTCCCGATTGGTTGGACGTTCCATCGGTTCGCTACGTCTACGCCGTTTCCGACTGTATCTCGCCAGACTTCACGGACTACATCACCTTTTGGGCGCACAACGGATTCTGGTTTTTCGACAAGCCTTCACGGATTACGCGTCTCTGTTCGCAGCACGGCATAGCGTTGGATGATCTCACGTTCGTTTACTACGAAGCTCATCCACAACAATTCAAGAATGACGATCACACTTGGCATGGCTTCGGCCCGGATTCGGACGTTAAGACCGATGTTTCGCCGCCAATCAATCCGCGGTTGCTTGGGTTCGACATCGTCTGCTACTCGATGCAAAACTCGCCTGAATGCTCGCCTCTGTCCTGCAACCACGTTGCGGCGAACGTCCGGGTAAACACGCACTGTCTGATCGACACGCTTGACTATGCTATCGAATGCCTCGAAACTGGAATCTTTGACAACGCGGAGCCCGGCCCGATGCGGATCATCGCGGTTTACACGCTCGAATCGAAAGCGGACGGGGAACCATCCGATGCAACCGAGTCGCGGTAGCGGGGCGTTTCGAAATGGAAGATCAACCGCCGCGACCGGCTGATCGGTACCGTTCATCGGATTAGCACAGCAACATGCTCCGCACTCAAAAACTGATCTAGCGCTGTTGAATCCCCCACATTGTCATTAAAAATCCACTCGCCGTTCCAGATCCACTCGTCCCAACTGCCGATTTCAATTCGGCTGTATCGCATGGTGCGATTTCGCCCAGGGAAGTAGGTCACAAATTCGTCTGGTAACTGACCGGCAACGCTGCACCTAGCCTCGCGCTGGACCGTAAT
>JANSWS010000589.1 GCA_024743355.1 bacterium | reverse complement strand
TTCTCGACCCATCGACTACCTATCGCCTAGATCTGCGCTCGTGGCGAGCGGAGCCAGTTCCCGAGTTGCCCTTTCGCATTACCAAGCTTCAGGCACAGACGGATCTGGCGGCAATTAATCGAATCTACTCCGCGCTAGGCATGGTTGGTCTAGATGAACAGGCTGTCTGGCAGGCTCGTGACGATGATCGTTTTGATTACTATGTGGTGCGTCCTCTCGAATCGGAAGACGTGATCGCCGTGGCCTTGGCTGTCGATCATCAGCGTTGCTTTGACGATTTGCAAAATGGCGCTAGCTTATGGGCATTGGCGGTGGATCCGCAAACCCATTACCCGGCAGTCGGCGCCGCCCTGGTCCGTCACGTGGCGGATCACTTTGCCCAGGCAGGTCGTTCGTGTCTGGACCTGTCCGTGCTCAAGGACAATGAAGCGGCGATCGCTCTCTACAAGAACCTGGGCTTTGAGCGTGTGCCGGTGCTGGCCATCAAAAGACGCAACCAAATCAACGAGCCGCTTTTTATCGGAAAGAGCGTGCAGGAAGGTTTTAACCCCTATGCCACCATCATCATCAACGAAGCTCTGCGTCGTGGAATTGCGGTAACGCCGCTGGATGTTGATCGAGGGTACTTCCGCTTAACTCATGGCAACCGAAGAGTGACCTGTCGCGAGTCACTGACCGATCTGACGTCGGCCATCGCCATGAGTCGCTGCGCGGACAAACAGTTAACGGCGCAAATTTTGGCTGACGCCGGACTCTATGTTCCCGATCAGGTCCTCTACACAAATGAAGAACAAGCCCGGAAGTTTCTGGAAAAGCATCGGCGGATTGTGGTCAAACCCGTGGATGGTGAGCAGGGTGCCGGAGTGTCGGTCGATTTGTCGGAACTGAGCAGCGTTCTTGCGGCCGTCAAGCTGGCGGAGAAGTTTGACTCGGCAGTGCTCATGGAGCAGTTCGTGGAAGGCTTGGATCTGCGGATTATCGTCATCAACAGGGAGGTCGTGGCTGCCGCCGTGCGCAGACCGGCTGAGATTGTTGGCACCGGAAGGCATACGATTGAGCAGTTAATTCAAAAGGTGAGTCGCAGACGTGAGGCGGCCACGGACGGAGAAAGCTCGATACCTTTGGATGAAGAGACCCGCCGCTGCATTCGCTCCGCGGGTTACGATTTCGACACGACTTTACCGTCCGGCGAAGTGCTGCGGGTACGCAAGACCGCCAATCTCCACACTGGTGGAACGATCAATGATGTCACGCCCGAACTGAGTCCGACACTGAGAGAAGCTGCATGTCACGCGGCTGCCGCCCTGGAAATTCCCGTGGTCGGACTCGATTTTCTTGTTCCGAACGTGTCTGGGGAGCAGTACTGCATTATCGAAGCCAATGAGAGACCCGGACTAGCCAATCATGAGCCACAGCCTACCGCGGAGAGATTGATTGATTTGCTCTTTCCACATACGCAGTCGATCGAGTACTCCGCGGCTACTCAAGCATGAAATCGGTTATGTCCCGAAACAGCGTGGTACGCTTCTCCGAACCGAATTTTCGCTAGAGGCAGCTCGGAGAGTTGTTCCACAATACGGTTCTGGGACAAAGCCCAGATTTCGCGCGCTCGACTCGGAAATTGCAGTGGAGTGTGTTTTCTTTATGAGATGAGCAGATCCGAAGACGGAGGGTTGAAAAATCAAACACTGGCTCCGTCAACGATTCGGATAAAGAGATTGCGATGAAGATTAAGATCGACGAAGAGTATTTGTTGACAACTCTGCTGAAGTTGTTGGTCATTCATAGTCCTACGGGTTACACGGATCCCATTGTGCGTTGCGTGTGCGCCCTGCTACAGGAACTGGATATCGGATTCGAGCTCACGCGTCGTGGGGCTATTCGAGCCACCATACCGGGGCGCAAGGGAACTCCAGAACGGGCGCTGGTGACCCACCTGGATACTCTAGGGGCCATGGTCAAGGAGCTGAAAAGCAATGGTCGCTTGGGGTTGATTCCGGTTGGTACCTGGTCAGCGCGTTTTGCTGAGGGTGCGCGTGTGTCCGTATTTACCGACGGCCAGATATTCCGCGGTCAGGTGCTTCCACTCAAGGCATCGGGGCACACCTTTAACGAAGGAGTCGATACACAGCCCATCTCTTGGGACAATGTCGAAGTGCGAGTGGATGAGCCCATTGATTCTTTAACCGGATTGATTGAGAAGGGAATTCGAGTTGGAGACTTCGTAGGTTTTGACGCCAGCCCGGAACACTTTGAGAATGGGTTCATCAATGCGCGCCACTTGGACGATAAGGCCGGAGTCGCGGCAGTCCTGGCGGCAGCCCGCTACCTGAAGCAGAATCGTATCGCGTTGCCGGGGGACCTGCATTTGCTGTTCACCATCTCCGAAGAGGTGGGCTCGGGAGCCTCGGCGGTACTGCATGGTGATGTGGCCGAGATGATCACGATCGATAACGGCACGACCGCCCCCGGTCAGGCATCACTGGAATTTGGAGTCACAGTGGCGATGGCCGACTCGACAGGGCCCTTCGATTATCACTTGACACATCGGTTGATCCATCTTTGCCAGTCGAACCTGATTCCCTTCACCCGTGACATTTTCCGCTATTACCGTTGTGACAGTGCCTCGGCCATCGAAGCAGGAAATGATATTCGCACGGCACTGGTTGCCTTCGGTGTGGATGGATCGCACGGATACGAACGCACCAATATGGACTCGTTGACCAGCGTGGCCAGGCTGCTTGTGACCTATGCCATGGAGGATCCGCTCTATGCATCGCAGGCGGGTACGCTATCCTCTCTCGAGGATTTTCCGGCAACCCGCGATGCGGAAATTGCCGGTATCCGTACTTTGAATCCGGATCCCATCACGCAGGTGCCGCCTTCGGATGAGGCTGAATGAGGCACGAACGAGCACATACAAGGAAGCGGTTAAGGTCGCCTTAGATCGACAGGGGACTCGAACTCTGCGATAGATCCAAAGCTCGGATGCATTTTCAATCCGCGAAACGGAAAAAATCCAGCTTAGTTCCTATCTGAAAACCGAAGGGAACCGCGGCTTAAGCCAAGCCGGCTAATGGTTTTCGGATCGGTTCTTAATATCTCAACGGTCGATCAGCCGATGAGACTTCCGCGACTGATCGCACCGATTACCATGAACGAGGAGTCTTGAGTCCGCCTCCCCACGCCCCATGCGGATTCAAGCCGACGTAAGTTTATCTGCATCCTTGATGAATCCCTCTGTGTTTTTGGGTATGCCATGCAAATACGCGTTCTGTCTTTCCCAGCTTTGGCCTTGATGTTCTTTCTGGCGGCTTCCGCTCTGGGGCAAGAGGCGATTGAGAAACTGCCTAACGACTTCTACACCAACGTAAAATGGCGTTGCATTGGCCCCTTTCGTGGCGGCAGATCTGTTTGTGCTACGGGTGTTCCGGGCAATACTCAGGAGTATCTCATGGGGACTACCGGTGGTGGCGTATGGAAGACCGACGACGCCGGGCATCACTGGCGGAATGTCTCGGATGGTTTCTTCCATACCGGATCTGTGGG
>JANSWS010000771.1 GCA_024743355.1 bacterium | reverse complement strand
TTATGCCTCACGCGAGATCCAATTATGAACTGTACGATTTGTCGCTGGATCCCGGAGAAACCAACAATGTCTATGAGTCCGATTCCGAGGTGGTAAAAGAGTTGCAGACTCAGATCAGCGAGATAGTCGCTCGTGGACGCTCCAATTCGGGTGCACCCGTCCCGAACGATACTGGGTATTGGGACGACTTGGCCTGGATGACTGCCGAGCAATACGCGCGTTACGATACGAAATAGGCTGGCATACCTGCAGCTCGATATTTAAGTACAGAATAGCGGCCTCGCTCTGATCGCAGCAGATTACAAATTCGTCTTGAAAGCGAGATAGGCGATGTTTCATTCAGTTGCTAGTAGAATGTGGGTAGTTCGTGTGGGATCGAAACAGCCGGCACCGGGTCGAATCCAAAGGGACAGGAAGGTCGCAATGCGGAATACAATTCGAAATCGCATGCTGAGGTACCAAGCGCAGCTCGCGTTCGCGTTTGAGCATGTGAAAAGGCCAGGCAGTTTCGCAAACAGACTGGGCCGCCTATTGACCTGCGGCGTCTTGTGCCTGACGTTCGGATCCCAGCTATTCGCTGAGACACGCCGGCCCAACATTGTGTTGATCATGGCAGATGACATAAGTTGGGAGTGTTTTGGCTGTTACGGAGGCCAGGATTATTCAACACCTCGTATCGATGAGTTAGCGCGGCAGGGTGTCCGCTTTGAGCACTGCTACTCGACGCCCATCTGCACCACCTCGCGGGTCAAAATCATGACCGGCAAGTACAACTTCCGAAACTACACGCATTTCGGCTATCTGAATCCAGCCGAGAAAACCTTCGCGGAGCTTTTGCGAGAAGCTGGTTACAAAACTGCCATTGCGGGAAAGTGGCAGTTAAATGGGCTGACCAATCAACTGGCCGGATATCAAGACAACCAGCGGCCCGTCCATGCCGGTTTCGACGAGTATATGTTGTGGCAGTTGACCAAAGGCAAGGCACGTAACGATGGCGGAGGCGAACGCTTCTGGAGCCCCGTGCTCGAGCACAACGGTCAATATCTATCGATTGAGCACAATCAGAACCAGTATGGACCCGATCTGTTGTGCGACTTCATCTGCGATTTCATGGAACGTCAGGGCGACAACCCGTTTCTCGTTTATTATCCCATGCTGCTCGTTCACGATCCGTTTGTGCCAACTCCGGACACGATCGGTGCCGGCAGCCGAGGACACGAGGCCAACAAAGCTATTCCGACCGACAAGAAGAAAAACTTTGTTGCCATGGTGAACTACATGGACAAGATCGTGGGGCGGATCGTCGATAAGCTCGAGCAACTCGGGCAGCTGGAAAACACCCTCGTGCTATTTACTGCCGACAATGGCACCAACACCGCAATAACATC
>JANSWS010000791.1 GCA_024743355.1 bacterium | reverse complement strand
GGATCACGCTGGGGGCAATTGATCGAAGGTTGCCACAAGTTCGTCTAGCTCGCACGCACACGACCCAACTCGGACGTCAATGCCAAGCGCCCTGAGTTTGGCGGCGGGAGCATGGCCCACAAAGCCAAGCACAAGTCGGTTAGTCCCCGTGCCAACAATCAGGTCGCAAATGGCGGCGGCAGAATGGCTCGCCACGGATCGGAATTCACGTTCGTCGTTGCCCGGGTCGACGAGCATCACCCCGTCGCATTTGCCGAAGAACGGACAAAGCAATGGCTGTCCGTTTACGGTCATCACCAACAAAGCAGTCCGGCGTGATGCATGTGGATCGGTCACGGGCGAAGCCAACAAGTCCTCGGCAGTTTGCGTCAATGTCTTTCTGCGTACCGCGTTCGCCCAGGTTTGACATTGATCTCCATCAACGTCGGACCGACTGGCAGACAGGGTTCGCTAATACCCACGCCACGTCCGCGGGGTTATTGACATGTGTCAAAACCCAAGGGGTCTTAATGTGCTATTTTTTGAAAAAGTAAGCCCCGCCGCAGTTCAGGCGGCACGGAACATTGCGTGACAATGGCAGTGATGAGGCCAGGATTGCAGTAGATGCGTCAAGTCTTTGAGGTAGTGGTAGCGGCAGTCTTCGTCCTGGTCCTATTGGGCATCGGCGCGCCCAACGCGGCGGGGCCCCAACTGCCAGTGAGCGGTGAAACGGGTGTACACACCGCGTCGCACAACATCACGGCGAGTATCTCGTCGGTTGCCATCCCAAGTCCTGACGAATGCATTTCGACGAGCTGCCACCTGCAGACGGCAATCGCCCGACAACTGCCAGATAAGATGATCCCGTCAAGCGACGATGGACGCTACGCAAGGGGATATCCGACGACCTCTCGTGGCAAATCGATCATGCTCGAAGTCGATCCCCCGGTTCCCCGATCCGATGCCTGAGATTGCGGTCGGACGTCTTAGCCCCCTCGCGGGTAACTATCGGTCGGCGCATAGGTGGGGAACACCTGCAAGTCGATGATTTGCGACCGAACTGACTGAGATCGCTCCGGAATTTGCCACAACAAACTCGCAAATTGGGCCACGCCCAAGGAGGTGCATCGTGCACTTGGATCACCCCACCAACAAAACAGAAGAATGGCATCTCGCTTTCAAACCAGACGGCGGTTCATGCGTACAACGTCGGTTCGCCCCGTTTGATCGCGACGTCCTGGGCCGGGAAAGCGCAATCGC
>JANSWS010000554.1 GCA_024743355.1 bacterium | reverse complement strand
GGGCTCACCGAATAGATCATCGGCAGCCGGCTCAGTCGGAGCTGCAGGCTCACCGAACAGGTCGTCAGCGGGAGCTACAGGTTCATCTACAACCGGTGCCTCGGCGGGCGGCGTGGGCTCACCGAATAGATCATCGGCAGCCGGCTCAGTCGGAGCTGCAGGCTCACCGAACAGGTCGTCGGCGGGAGCTACAGGTTCATCTACAACGGGTGCCTCGGCGGGCTGCGCGGGTTCACCGAACAGATCATCGGCCGCTGGCTCAGTCGGAGCTGCCGGCTCGCCGAACAGATCGTCGGCGGGAGCTACCGGTTCATCTGCTGCGGGCGCTTCGGGTTCCCCGAAGAGATCGTCTTGTACTGCAGGTTGCTCTGCGGCTGGAGGCAGGTCGGGTTCAACGACGGGTTCAACAACCGGTGCCGGTTCCTCAGGAACTAGCGGTTCGGGTTCTTGTACCGGTGGGGCGACGTCCGGCTCGGGATAGGTATCGGTCGTTTCCGCTGGCAGTTCGGGAGCTGCCGGCTCATCTACCGGAGGAGCGGGTTCTTCAGCTGCTAGCGGGGCTTCATCCACGATAGGAGCAGGTTCATCGGGGATGGTCGAAGGTACTTCAGGCTCCGCGTGTTCATGAAGATCGTGCGCGGGGGCCAATTCGGTCGTCATCGGGCTCGACTCGACGACCAGCCCGTCACAGCTACAGTCCGAAGTGACGGGAGCTGCATCGCAGGCCGAATTGCAGCAATCCGAGGGTGCCGGTGCGCAGGAGCTGGGAACGCAGGTAATAGCTGGCTGGCAGGTGGTGACACAGGCGGTCTTCTCACTCTTGCGTTTCTTGAAAAGGCAGCGGAGACCTTTGCCTGCCCAGGCAGGGTTAAATGACAGCAGAACCGCGAGTGTGGCGACGGTAAAACAGCGTATCCAATACGGAAACAATTTCGACATGAGCAATTTTCCCGTTTTCGGGCGTGCACAGAGGAGGGATTTATCGGGACGTCACCAAAATATGCTAGTTGCTTGATTCGGGCTGGGCAAGTTAAAGCTGGCAATCATTCCGTTTGGAAGCCTTGGAAAAGCTAGGGAATCGGGCCGGTTATTCGATTCCTGAGGTCCCGCTTGGGGATTCGAGGAATTTTGCGGACTTTAAGGTCGCCAAGTTGGCTGTTATCGATCGCTTGTGGCCTGCCAGAAAATCGTTGCGGAGTCTGGCCTCAGGCGACAGATGCGGGTCGGGCATGGCGTACTCGACAAGACTCTGAAATTGCGGCTTCCGGCAAGCGCCCTTGCGACGGGCGAAGCCTGGAAAGTCGCATGATTCCGCTCGGTTCCCCCGCAACCAGCAATTTTTCGCCTACGGCTACCGGTTTTCCGGGTTCTGCCACAGTTCTTACGTTGGGGGCTACCCGGCTGCCGCAGCTAATTTCTCGTGATGCATGTGAGGGGTCGATTGGGCTAGAATAAGCGTTTCATGGATCGGTTGGCGCTGCCCGCAGTCCGTCTTGTCCGCGACTTTCAGATCCCCAATTGTTGCGTAATCCGCAGCTCGTCCGCTGCGCATCGGAATTTCCTATTCCTCGTTCCAACGGCGAATGGCAACTCGAAAATCTCAGTCCTGGTTTCGGAGCCTGGTTGAACTGATGCAACGGGCGTTGCGCTGGTTGGTAGGCGGTTGGAGCCTCGAACGCAAGAGCTTGCTATTTCTCGGCGTAGCTTTGGTCGTTCCGATCGGATTATCCTTTTGGTTTGTATTGCAGGTGCTGGCTGATCGTCTGGTAATGCAGACTACGCGCCAAGCGGCGCGGGACTATTCGCGTGCCGTCATTGCTTGGAGGCATGTGACACAAATTGCACCGGAATCTGTTTTTCCAGGGCAAGGATCGCAAACCGTGTTCGCCGACGACGGGACCTTGTACAAAGTCCTGCGAACCCATTTGGTGGACAATCCCGAGTATTCCAAGCCCGAGTTTTTGATGCTCGATGAAGTCAGCGAGCATTCGAACCTGCAGAACGCTTCTCGCCCGAGCAACGAGCAGGAAGCGGGATTGCTGGCTGAGCTGGAGAAGAGCTACCGAGAGCAGTTGCAGAAACTGAGCGAAGCACAGCGTGAGATTCGTGAAAAGACCACTCAGGAATTGAGCGGGCAAATCGCCCCATTGGCGTTGGACGAAGAAGTGAACCGCAGGTGGGACCAGAGCGAGCCCGTTCGCAATTTGCGCAACTCGCTGCAACTACTCTATCGTGCCTATGGTCCCTACGTGCCGGATGAAAATGAACTGACCTATCTACGAGACCGTCAGTTGGTTGAACAGGTGCCGAGAGGAGGATGGTACGTTTACTATCACGCCATCAGTTTTCCCGATCGTTGCATGCTCTGTCATCAACGCGAGACATCGCAGGCGGAAGAGCTCCCCTTTCGAGCCGTGCGCATTCTGATTCCCTACGCCCAGACACAAGTGGCTTCGACTAAGACACTGGCAATCATGATTGCCGTGGCGATGGTTACAGTGGCTGCGACGCTGCTGGTCGTGCATTGGGTTTTTAGACGGCTCGTGCTGAATCCTTTGAAGCATTTGCAAAGTGTGAGTGAAGAAATCAGCCGCGGAAACACCGACCTGCGGGCGAACATTGATACCGGCGATGAGTTCAATGAACTGGGGGATGCCTTTAACAAGATGTTGCGGCACATGACCGAGAACCAGGAACAGCTCGAGGAGCTGAACCAGGAGTTGGATCTAAGGGTAGACCAGCTGGCGCAGGCCAACTTCAATCTGTATGAAGCCAACCGGCTCAAAAGTGATTTTCTGGCAAATATGAGCCACGAACTGCGGACCCCGCTGAACAGCATTATCGGCTTTAGCGATGTGCTGCGAGATATTGCCGCGCTTTCCGGTAAGCAACGCAAATACGCTGAGAACATTCAATCGAGTGGCAAGCTGCTGTTGGAAATGATCAATGAAATCTTGGACCTGGCAAAAATCGAGGCTGGCAAGATGCAGGTTTCGGCCAGCTCATTCGAGGTGTCTGAGTTAATTAGTGGCCAGTGCGACGCGTTGCGGCCTTTGGTGGACGAAAAGAATGTCGATTTCAAAGTTGAGTTTCTGGATGGCCCGATTGAGGTCTTCCAGGATCGTGCAAAAATCCAACAAATCCTGACCAACCTGCTTTCCAACGCAATTAAGTTTACGCCGGACGGGGGCATGATCACCGTCCGCAGCCAGTTGATCGATGATCGCAGTTTCCAATTGGAGGTGGAAGACACGGGCGTGGGCATTCCAGAATCGGACTTTGAGATCATCTTCGAGAAATTTCGACAAAGCGACGCCGTTCTACAAAACGATGGTTTGACGCGACAGTATGCAGGTACCGGGCTTGGTCTTTCTATTGTGAAGGAACTGTGCAAACTGCTTGGAGGCGAAATTCAGCTGACTAGCCAATTGGGTACAGGCAGCAGCTTCAGGGTCTTGCTTCCCCTGCACTTTCAAGCAGGTGAAATTCAAGATGTTGCCAGCCTCCATCAGGTATAAATGGCACCACGGCGGGACCAATGCATGGATACTTCAAGGCAAAATCACGGGGAATTTCTGGCTGTATCCGAGGAATCGATATGTGGCCTGGATATAGGTGGAGCGAACATCAAATTCGCGACGACCAGCGGACAGACTTATGACTGTCACTTCCCCATGTGGCGGATGGCCGATCAACTTGCTGATCAATTGAGACGCGGACTGCAAGAGTTGGAGCCCAGCGGAGCTTTTGACTATCTGGCAGTTACCATGACTGGGGAGTTGGCGGATTGTTTCGATAACCGTCGGTCCGGCGTCCAGCATATCCTTCAACATGTTGAGCAGGCCGCTTTGGGCTCTCGGGTTTTCGTATATGCGGTCGGCGGCAAGTGGCTTTCCATCGAACAGGCAATTGGCGATCCGTGGAGTGTGGCGGCCAGCAATTGGCACGCCATGACGTGCTGGGCGGCGCATTTGCTGAGTCGTAAACAAGGCAGCCTGAACAGCCTGAGCGACAAAGCGTGTGAAACTGCGTCGTCGGCTGAACACTCCCCTGCCCTTGCAGAACCGCAGGCCGGTTTGGTGATTGATG
>JANSWS010000608.1 GCA_024743355.1 bacterium | reverse complement strand
TCGATCGAACGCAATGCGATCTTGAAAAGCAGCTCGGCCCCTTTCCTTTCTTCAGCTTCTGGGGGCCCAAGGCCGGTCTGCCCAGCTCCACCTGGATCGCAAAAGCCTCGGCCAGCGTCATGCGCAAGCACCAACCCCAACTCACCTTGGTCTACCTGCCTCATTTGGATTACGACTATCAGCGATTTCCATCCCAGGACCCTGGCCGCGTCGCCGAGGTAGATGAATGCGCCGGTTACGTGATCGATGCGGCAGAGGAAATCGGAGCACAGTGTGTCGTCGTATCCGAGTATGGACTCGTTCCGGTTTCTCGCCCCGTGCTTGTCAATCGCGCCCTCCGCCAAGCCGGCCTGTTGGAAGTTCGGGACGGGCCCTTTGGGGAAATGCTCTTGCCCATGGAGTCGCGAGCCTTTGCAGTGGCCGACCATCAGCTTGCACACATTTATGTTCAGGATAAAAGCGTGCACAAGGAAACGAGACGTATCGTGGAACAACTTCCTGGAGTTAGTGCAGTCGTCGATCCCCACGAATTGGCGTTAGACCATCCTCGCAGTGGCGAACTGATTGCTCTGGCCGAAGACGACGCATGGTTTGCGTATTATTACTGGTTGGACGATCGCCGAGCACCCGACTTTGCTCGGACCGTCGACATCCACCGCAAACCTGGATATGATCCCTGCGAACTGTTTATGACCTCCAGCGTCCGAGCCGGCTTACGACTTGTCCAGAAAAAACTCGGCATGCGATATCGCATGGATGTCATCCCATTGGACCCCAGCCTGGTCCGCGGCAGCCATGGATTACGCCCGGCTCCCGAACACGGAGCAACTATCGTGGGGCCTAATCCACCCGCTTCGATGCTGGATTTCCCAGCCTACGTGCGTGGACTGCTGAGTTCGAACTGACAAACCGGCTCAGCGCACAAGCAATCCCAAACGCAAGCAATTGGCCGATCCTTCGGCTGCTCCAAGCAGGCGATTCTTTAGACGAAATCCGGAAAATCAGTCAGCAAATCGGGAGCGCCTGTTAATCTTTTTCGCCGGCACGCTCTCGGCAGATTATGTAATGCGCGGCGGCACGGGGACCCGGTTCTTATGGGCAAGAAATGCCTGGACGGATTCATGCGCCTGCTTTCTATGTGAACGCTAGGCTTCAGGAGCTTGGCTTCCCTAGCCGATATCCGAACGGTGCAGGAATAAACAAATCCGCAGGCAGCTTCGCCAGCATTGAATCCAGCCCTGAGAATCCGAAGACAGATGCTATCGAAATCACTGAACTCCCATGCCGTTTCAAGCGAGACAAGAGCTGCCCAAGCCAAAACAGAAAGCGAGGAGTTGCAACAGGAGATTTCGATGCTGCGTACCCAACTGGAACAAGCGCAGCGAATGGCAACGGTCGGCGAGTTGACGAGTACTACCACTCACGAATTCAATAACTTGCTGATGAGTATCCTGAACTACGCCAAGCTGGGCTGTCGGCATAAAGACGAAGCCTCCCGCGACAAAGCGTTCGACAGAATTCTGAATGCGGCTAATCGGGCCTCCAAAATCACCAACAGCGTGCTGGCTATGGCCCGTAACCGAAGCGCCGACAAAGAATCAACCTCGCTCAAATCTCTGCTGGAGGATGCATTGCTGCTGCTGGAACGGGAGTATCGCAAGTACCGAATTGACCTCCAGGTACAAATCGACGATGTCCCACTGATACATGCAGCCGGAAACGATTTGCAAAGAGTTTTCGTGAATCTTCTGGTCAACGCTCGCCAGGCTACTCGGGAAGGCGGTCAGGTCCGAGTCCGACTGCAGCATTCCCCAGAGACCAATGAGATCGTGTTCAGTATCCGCGACAACGGCTGCGGAATTTCTTCGGAAGATCTGCCGAGAATTTTCGAACCCTTCTACTCAACCAAGCGGGGTCCTGACGCGACGGGAAGAGGAGGCACGGGAGTCGGGTTGTCGGCGTGCAAGCAAGTTATCGATGCCCATGACGGCCGAATCCGGGTTGAAAGCACCTTAGGAAAAGGTACAGCTTTCATCATTCGGCTTCCATTGACTTTGCCTGCCACTCAGTTTCGAGCACAGGCCAGCTGATTTGCTCCATGCCACGCGTTGCGGACGCCCCTGCTTCGCGATGAAGGCAGATTCCCATGATTGGAAAATCGCCAAGGCTGTCCTGGTAGCCGGCCAAGATGATCAGCCATGAATGGGAAACATTTGCAGGGCGGTGGGTCTTCGAGCTTGACGTTGCATCAGAACACGTCGTAGCCGAGCATGGCACTGTGCAGCAGGGCGTAACACCAGAAAAAAAGCCCTGCCAGAGCAACGATGAGACTCAGGTAGATGGGATATACGATGGCCATCACCGCACCTCTTGCCGCGCCGCGAAAACCATCCAGAAAGGCTCCAATCGCTGAGAACCACAGAGGGATCACCACAGCTCCGGCACCGACGCTGGGAATTATCCGCATCACGCCGAGAGATATCGCCAGCAAGGCGGTCGCGGCTAGCGTGCGACCGACACTTAAACCGAACTGACCGTCGAGATCGGGCAGGAAGTCACTGGGCTTGAACACCCACAATCGAAAACCTGGAAACAGCAGGCCATCCGACGCAGCTTTCGATACCGGGGGTTCGGAGTTCCTATTCACCGCCAATCGAGTCCTTCAGGTAATCGGTTCAAGTTACGTGCTGCACCGTCACTAACCACCACCATGTCCTCGACTCGTACTCCACCGCTCCGTCGGCTATACAGGCCGGGTTCAATCGTGAAGACTTCGCGTTCCATCAAGACACCACCGGCATCGTCCAGCAGGATTGGCTCATGCACTTCCAAGCCAATCCCATGTCCTGTCCCATGCGGCATCACCGGATCATCGCAAATCTGTCCTCTGGCGAATTGAAAGCCGTGGTCGGCTAAAACCTGTTTGGTCGCCGCATGCACATCCTCGGCATTGACACCGGCGTGGGTTGTCGCCGTCGCCGCTGCCTTAGCCGCCACGACAGCTCGATGCATTCGTCGTACTTCGTCCGTGGCATCCCCGTGTACCACCGTGCGTGTGCAATCTCCCCAATAGCGAGTTGCGGTAGATTGCGGAAAAATATCAATAATCACCGGCACGCCCGTTACCAACGGGCCACTTCCACGGGCATGGCAATCCGCCGAG
>JANSWS010000273.1 GCA_024743355.1 bacterium | reverse complement strand
TCATCGTGCAGCCGACGATCGACGCCAGTGGCAACCTGACGTTCCAGACCATCCAGGATTACAACTCTTCGATGGGCGAGATCATCGTCACGACCTTTGCCGAAGATGATGGCCCGGGTGATGCACCCAACATGAATCGCACGGAAACCAAGACCTTCACCATCAACGTGGCTCCGATCAATGATCCGCCGAGCTTCACTTTGACGCAAAGCGAAGTGGTGGTTTCCGAGGACCAAGAAGAGATTGATGGAACAGCACGGACCGAGATCCCTGGCTTTGCCACGAACCTGGCCGTTGGACCGCCAACGGCAACGGACGAGGTCGGTCAGACGCTGAGCTTCAGCCTGTTCAGCAATGCTCCCGAGTTGTTCGAAGAGCAGCCTGCTATCGACGCCAACGGCAACTTGACCTTCAAGACGGCCAAGGACCGAGCGGGCACGGCCATCGTGGAGGCTCAGTTGATCGATTCCGGACTGGGTACTCCTCCACCCAATGACAATACTTCGCAAACCGCGACGTTCACCATCACCATTACCCCTGTGAATGACGCGCCTGAGTTCACTGTTCCGGCCGGCCTGTCAGTACAGGAAGATGCCGGCAACGTCACGCGTCCTAACTTTGCCACGGGAATTCGTCCAGGACCGGCAAGTGCCACCGACGAAAGTGGGCAGCTGGTACGCTTCGAAGTCGAAGCCTTGAATCAGGCATCCTTTGCCGTTCAGCCCAGCATGTCTCCTGATGGAACGTTGACCTTCCGCACTGCAACGCACGCCAATTCGGCCAATGCAGACTTTGGCGTCCGTGTGCGGCTGATCGACGATGGACCGGGGAATTCACCGAATGTGAATACTTCGGAGTATCAAACCTTCACGATTACCGTGAACCCCGTCAACGACGCTCCCGTTCCAAATGGCTATGAAACTCAAGGCGTGGAAGACAGCGAGTTGGTCATCCAGGCAGCTGACATCTTGGACGGCGACCTGCCAGGTCCGACTCCCGATGAAACGGAAGGCTTGATCATCACTCAGGTGGAACCGGTCACGGCAGCGGGCGGCACCATCGTGCCCGTGTTCAACGGCAACGAATTGGTTTCGCTGACCTACAATCCTTCGCGTGACTTTGTGGGCACGGATACTTTCCGCTACGTCGTAACGGATCTCGGCTCGCCTCGCATGAGTGCCACTGGCACGGTCACCATCACGGTAGAAGGCATTAACGATCCCCCGCAATTCACCATCGGTTCCAACCGAGTCGTTGACGAGGACTTCGGTCCGATCAGCTTCACCGGATGGGCCAGGGACATCTTGGCTGGACCACCTTCCGCCCTGGATGAATTGGCTTCCCAGACGGTGAGCTTCCAGGTGACCGCGATGAATCCAAGCTTGTTCGCAGTCCAACCCACGGTGGATGGCAACGGACGGCTGAGTTTTGAAACGGCCCTGGACGCCAATGGGTCGACCGAGGTCGTCGTGGTGGCCGTGGATGATGGCTCGGATGTTCCGCCGAACATTAACAGCTCTGCCGCGCAAACCTTCACGATCACGGTGCGACCAATCAATGATGCTCCCGTGTTTACGGCTGGCGCCGATGTCAGTGTGGATGAAGACAGTGGAGCTTACTCCGCGGGTTGGGCGACGAATATCGCTCCCGCCGGCGGTTTGCTCAGCAATCCTCCCACAGCGACCGATGAAGCCTCGCAATCGATCAGCTTCACGGTCAGCGTGGATCGTCCGGAGCTGTTCCAACAGCAGCCGACGATCGCCAGCAACGGAACTCTAAGTTTCACCCCGGCACAAGACGCGCTGGGTGTAGCTGTACTGACGATCACAGCGGTCGATAACGGACCCGTCGGTGGAAGTAACGTCAACACATCCACCACGGAAACACTGACGATCACCATCCGCGGTGTCAACGATGCACCTGTGGCGGTGAATGATGGCTACAACACCAACGAAAATGTGGTCTTGGGAATTGGTGCACCTGGTTTGCTGGTGAATGATACTGACGTGGATCTGCCCGATGATGCATTGTCAGCCATCCCCGTAACCACTACTTCCGAGTTGGGTGCCGTAGTAGTCATCAGTGCGGATGGGTCGTTCAGCTATGATCCGACCAAGGTGGATGCTATCCAGCGTTTGACCGATGGTCAAAGCGTCTCCGATTCGTTCCAGTATCAGATCCGTGACCTGGCAGGAGCGCTCAGCAACTTTGCCACGGTGACGATCAATGTGGCCGGAATCGATGACCCACCGGTGGCCGTCGATGACACTTATTCGGTTGGCATCGGCCAGGCACTCTCACTGGACGTGTTGGCCAATGACTTCGATATTGACTCTACCATCGACCGCACGTCGATCGAGGTAGTTACCCTGCCGATCTTCGGCACCTTTGACGTGCAGCCGGACGGAACGATCCTGTACACGGCCAGCCCGGGCTCGCGCGGAGTGGACGTGCTGGGATACACAGTCAAGGATGCAGCCGGCAATGTTTCCAACGAAGCTTCGGTGACCATCACCATCAATAATGCTCCGGTCGCCGTTGATGATTCCGCATTCACCGTCAAGAACGCACCGGTCGACATCAATGTGTTGGCCAACGATTCGGACGTCGATGGCTTCCTGGATCCATCCACCGTCACTGTGGTCGTAGCACCATCTCCGAGTGGTACCGCCGAAGTACTCGCCAACGGGCAGATCCGCTTTACGCCTTCGGCTGGGTTCTCTGGTCAAGCTCGCTTCTCCTACGTCGTGTCCGACAATGTGGGAACCGTGTCCAATCTGGCGGAAGTCGTCGTTCGGGTTCAGAACAGTGCCTGGCAAAACCCCAATGGCACGCTGGACGTCAACAACGACAGCTTCGTGACCCCGATCGATGCCCTGTTGATCATCAACTACCTCAATGGTGGTGGCGAACAATTCTTGCCAGACTCGGGTGTTACACCTCCGCCTTACCTGGACCCGAATGGTGACGAGTTCGTGACACCAGTCGATGCACTGCTGATTATCAATGCATTGAATAGGACCTCCGGTGGCGGCAGCGGAGAGGGCGAGTTCGATTCACAACTCGATGTGATGCCGATCACCCCCGCGCAGATGCTGCAGATGGTTGGGCCTATCGCGTTGCAATCCAGCAGCGAGCACGCTGAATCGCTGCGAGATGCACTGCGGGAAGAATATCTGGAGTTGGTGGCTGCCGGTGAGAGCCAGCAGCTGAAGTCTGAGAACAGCGTCTCGCAACTGGCTGGCTTCCAGGCCTTCGACGATGATTCGGTAATTGACGCTCTGTCCTGTTCTTTGCACGAGCATGAGAGCTCCGCGATTGAAGAAGCCATTGACAGCATGTTTAGCGACGGCTGGAGCTTTGGCCCACAATTGCCGGAGTAGCACGAAGATCTAATATCTTACCCGTAGCCACGCTCGCCAGAGCGTGGTCGAGGTCGTCCATCGTCTGGCGACATCGTCCATCGTCTGGCGACATCGTCCACCGTCTGGCGACGGTGGCTACGATTGCGTCGCTTTTGAGGGAAGGTCCGCACTATTTAGAGGATGCTTCGGAAGCTTTCGCAGCGCTGCGTTCGACGGCTTCCTCAGGAGCGGGTGTCGGAGTTCCACCGTCAGCTTGCAGGAATTCAAAGCTGGATGCCATCTGTACATCCGCGGATGCGAAGCGATCCGTCATGTTGGCGCCCATCGTGAACACCATCGAAACGCGTCGTCCGCTATCGTCGGAAAAATGGTTGTAGATCCATTGGATGGGAACATCCTCGGTCGAACCGCTCACGACGCAACGCAGCAGACGCAACCCACTCTCGCTGACCCTTTCGCTCGATTCCAAGAATTGCTCGAATCGATCACTGAGTGTTTTTTGAATGTCGGCCTGAAGTCCTTCCAAAGTCCATTGCAAGCCTTCGTTGAGACGCGGCAGTTGAGAGATATTGCATTGAGCGACGACCATGTCGTTTTCGATCAGCCTGAGCATGCTCTCTTCGGGCGAATCAACGTAGGTCTGCCATTTTCGATCGGCCAACATCGCATATCTACCCGCATTCGATCGAAGACTGACCAACCATCGCCCCGGCTCGTCCTTGGCGGCTAACTCGCGGAACTGTTGGTCACTGTATGCCAATTCGTCTTTAGCTTCGGTTCGTATGAGTCGCACACGAGCTTGAATGGCAAACCCAGGCTCGGCCTGACTAATTTCGCGCTCCTCGCGAATGGACAATCCTACCCAAGTCACCATGATACAGTCCGAAACAACTTGGGCTCGGAAATTCCCGCTGATCGTCATGCTTGTCGGCACGCTGTTAGCGGTTCCCTCTACGCTGCCAGCCAATTCGATCGTGGCGACACCGTTTTCGATCTTGGCAATCTTGGCGGTCAGGTCACTCTTATGTACCGCCTCCAGATTGAACAGCTCCATCGCAACCGGTGCATCTATTTTCCAACTGGAGTCAGGGCGTGCCGGTTGTTCTGGAAGCAAGGATTCGAGCATGCCGGTGTTTAGCGGAGAACGAAGCAGTTGAGCCTCGCGAAATTCGAGCGTGTTCTTGGGACAGTATTGCTGCCAAACGCCGTCGTACTTCATGACGAGCGTCGTGTTGCACTCAGGTCGCAAGACCTGCTTCGAGGCTTTGCCGGCAACCCAGTTCTCCGCCATCGCTTCGTTGTAGCGTCGGGCGGAAACTACATGTTTGCCTTCCGTGAATACAGATTTCTCAAAGTAATCAAGCGTCGACTTGGCCTGAACTTCGGACTCGCGCGGCTTAACCTCGCCCTCGCTCCCGAGCGGCTTGGTAAACAGCTTGCCCTCCAGCTCCAGCACGATCTTCGCCCGCGTGTCCAGTTGCAGTATCTCAATTGGCCGCTTCAGAAGTTTTTTGCTGGCGTTCTCTTCCGCTCTCAGGCTTCCACTTGGCAACGGGAGTCCCAAGGACAGGCCGCCAGCGGCAACTCCCCAATAAGTGCGGCAAAGCCAATCACGTCGGCTGCCGCTTTTGGCTTGTGTCGACATCCCATTTCTACGGTTCGCGTGCAAATCGATGGAACTCTCCGTCTTGAATTGGCAATCTTGGCGTTGCATAGCAGCGTTCCTTCGCCTGAACGTATGAATGTTGTGTGGTTGGGTTCCCCAGCCCGGTAGCAGCAAGCCAAAGGCACGGGACGTGAGATCGATCCAGCATGACCCCAAGGCGGACTGGGGACTACGCTGCCACAGTTGAGCTTTACAAAAGCTGATTGCTTTACAAAAGCTGATTTGGGGCGGTGCCTGACCAGTGGGGATTCTGACAGTCTGGGGGATCCATCGGCAAAAGAGGGCCATGGGGGGCAGTCCAGATAGAATAGCCCCTACAGCTTAACGTGTCTCAAAATGAGTCAATGCATGTCACTTTTGCAATAATGGTCGGAAATTTTACAAAGTTCCAAGTCGTGGCTCTCGGAACAGCCCTCACCCATATTGACGTAACCCTATAATAACAAGCGTCTTACAGCGTGCGGCCGCAGCTTTTTTTGCATTTATCGAACAATCGGCCTTGATTTTGCATCTGTGTAAGAGGCCGCGTGACGCAGCGTCATAGAGGATGAAGCCAACAATTGCAGTCGCCGAACGAATGCTGGAAATAAGCAGACGAACTCTCCGGAGGGTCTGACGCGTAAGAACAGAGCACTCGTTTTGGCAGGACCGCAAACGTTGGAAAACAAAATGACACGGTCACTGGCAGATGGTCATAGCGAACTCTAGGACGGAGTTCATCCCCAGCCGCGTTTGAGTGTCGGCGGTCGGAAACCGCAAGGATGGATGACACCCGCACGCCAGCAGGGAAAGGTACTGAACGATGCATCAAGATTACCGCATCGGATTAATTCGAGAACTTCGGGATCAGCAGGTCCGTTTCGCGCCTCGCGTGAAGCGACTGGAACAAGCTGAACGGGCAGAGCGTTTGCTCAGCGAACTCAATCTCTCCCGGGAATACCCGTTTGAGTTTATTTATTTTCGTGTGACAGAATTCCGGCCGGAAGAGAATTCGCGAAAGTTGGTTCGCGGCGAAGATGCTGCGCACGATCTGCGTCTATTCGTTGAGGACATTACGGATTCGTTGAATCTGAAAGTGGAAGAAGCTGCAGAGCCAGTTCATACGGTGGAAGATTTGAGCCGCATGTTCAACGTTTCCACTAAGACTATCTCGCGATGGCGCGACCAGGGTCTGGTCAGCCGACGTTTCTTGAGTGACGGTCGTAAACGCGTTGGCTTCCTTCATAGCAGTGTGGAGCGGTTTGTCGCTAAGAATCGAGATCGCGTAAAGCGTGGCGAACGTTTCAGCCAGTTGTCCGAGGACGAGAAGGCTGAAATCATTGAACGCTCGCGTCGCATCGCAGCCACGGGCGCCAATCTTTCCGAGGTTTCTCGGCAAGTTGCCAGCGCCTTGGGACGCAGTGTGGAGACGATTCGCTACACCTTGAAGAACTTTGACCGCAAGCATCCAGATCAGGCAGTCTTTCCAGAGTCACGCCAGATTCTTACCGATGCTGACAAACAGGCAATCTACGAGAACCACCATCGTGGAACCGCCATCAGCTCGCTAGCACGCCAATATGCGCGCAGCCGCTCTGCGATCGTGCGAATATTGAATGAGCAACGAGCCCGACAGATCCTGGAATTGCCTCTGGATCACATTCACAACGAGAGTTTCGAACGACCGACGGCTAAGCTGCATGATGAGATTCTGGGTGAAATGCCCGAAGCGATGATCCAGCCGCGTCGAGTCCGCCCGCCCAGCGGTTTGCCAACTTATTTGGCATCGCTGTACGACGTACAGCTACTGACCCGCGAGCAGGAGTATCATCTGTTTCGCAAGATGAACTACTTGAAATTCCTGGCTCAGAAGAAGCTTGCGCAATTGGATCCTTCGGATCCGAAGGCAGCCTTGATGGATGAGATTGAAAATCTGTATTCACAGGCGGTCGCCGTCAAGAATCAGATTGTTCAGGCTAACCTGCGGCTGGTTGTTTCGATTGCCAAACGCCACATGAACAGTGCGGATGACTTCTTTTCCTTGGTCAGCGACGGGAATATGTCTCTCTTTAGGGCCGTGGAGAAGTTTGATTACTCGCGTGGCAATAAGTTCAGCACCTATGCCAGCTGGGCAATTATGAAGAACTTTGCGAGGTCGATTCCGGATGAGTTCAAGCACAAAGACCGATTCCGCACGACTGGTGAAGAGGTCTTCATGGCTCACGAGGACACTCGCGTCGATCATTTTGCCGAAGAAATCGCGCAGAAGCAGCGTGAGAACCAGATTAACCGGATCTTGAATCGCTTGGATCACCGCGAACAGCAGATCATCATTCGTCGCTTTGGTCTCGACCACAACCACGAACCGTTGACGCTGAAGGAAGTCGGCGCCGAGTTGGGAGTCACCAAGGAGCGTATTCGACAGATCGAGGCACGCGCTCTGACTAAGTTGCGAGAGGCTGCCTCTTTCGAGCGAATCGATGCGCCGGAATAGGGAAGCTTTCTCGGCCTGATAGGTCCCGCTCGGCAAGCGGGACCTACTGGTACGTACCACCTGCCGGGTGGTTCGTCGCACTGGTGACCGCAGCGGCGTGGAGTAACCGCCGCCGAAGACATTTCCCAGAAATGAGCGTCGAGTGGGTCCGTTGCCGAAGCGGATGTCAACGGACGAGGATTCCACGACGGAATTCCTCTTTCCGCATCTTCCTGCCGTCCATATTCCTGTCCAACGGTCTGCTATCGCTTCCTCCTCACGACGGAGAATCGCTGGCAGGAAAATAGTTGGCAGGAAAATGGAACGCATGGGCTGTGCATGCCGCCAGAGCTTCCGGACTTCTTCAGCACGTCCAGGTCGCCGCTCGGCAAGCGCGACCTACTGGTGTTTATCGCCTGCCGCGGCCTTGGCATTAGGATTCTATTTCCCCACCGGCTGGATGCTCAGGCCGCCCGATGCTCGAAGCTCGATGTTGTACGCGTTTCCCTCGCGAATCTGGATCGAAACCGCTTCTCCGTGGGCGGCTCGAATTCCCATATCGGCTGCCTTCTTAGGATCGTTGGCAAACTCCCAGAACTCATCCCAGAGCTGGCTTTCAAATTCGCTCATCTGTCCACCGCGGCTATACGCCTGCGGGCGCATGCCAACTTCGTCCAGTGGAGTCCCCTCGCTGGGCACCTGCTCTTCGCTAAAGATGCGGCGGAATAAGCACAGCGATGTACCGCGTTCTAGATCGTTCTTTTCCACAAACTCATCGTCGAACTTAACCACCCAGTTATCCACGTAAACGACGTCTCCCGGCAGAGTGATTGACTTCGCTTCTCCCAATGGCGCACCTTGCGGGGACAATTCCACGAACTCCAGCTGACTGGAAACTGCATTACCTGCCTCATCGCGTTCGACACCAACGACGTTTAAGCGTGCCAAGCGATGATCGGTTTTCAACAATGTCAATGATGTCGCCAGCCGGTCGATCTCTTCGTTTTTTTCCTGCAGACTCAAGGACAGCTGCTCAATAGTCGCATCACGCGAAGCGACCTCGCCCTGCAAGGCCGTAAGTTGCTCACGCTGTTCTTGTACGATTCGGTCTTGCTTGGTGTACTCTGCATAGGTCAAGTAGCCGAGCAGTCCTCCCCCTCCGACAAGCACGGCCAAGATCAGAGTTCGGATCGTTGAGTTAATGGTTTTCAAACCATCAGTAACACTGCCCACGTTTGAAAATTCCTTGCTAACAAAGTCTTCTGGAGATCAGCAAAATAAAAGGCGAAGGCCGACAGTGGATCGTGAGAGGAGCCGTTTCGCCAATTGGCGGAATGTTTGCAATCCGTGGCTTAAGCTGAGCCAAGTTGGCCATCCGCTTTCGCTGCGTCATCATACCGTCCTGGGAGACATCGTCCAAACACCGATTGGCGTCGCCCAAATCCAAAGGAATGGTTAATCTTTAGCACGTCTGATGGATCTTTGATCGAATATTGCAACCTGCGAGGACAGGGCACGATGAGTGCTGACAAGAAGTCAGAAGCCGAAACTCATGTTCCGCGCGTGCCGGAAGACATTCCACGAGCCGCAGGCCGGGCAACTTTTGCTCGATCCGGTCAACGCTATTTCACGTTCCCCAAGTCATCTCGGCGGCTGCCTTGGCTTTACCTGATCGCATCCGTCATCCTGGCCGTGGCGGCTGGGGCAGTCTTCTCATTGGACAGCTCACCTGACTTCGGGCTTGAGTTCCTGGATTTGCCGGGAGATATTGAAAAAGCCATTCAACTCAGTGAAGCGTTTGCCCATGGAATGGGGGCGGCTGTCATTTTGCTCACAGTTTGGTTGGTGGCGGAGCAACGTCGGCCGCACATCTGGCTGGCCATTCTGATGACTGTGTCGAGTAGCCTGGTAGCGAACGGCATGAAGGCTTTCTTTGTACGCGTCCGCCCTCATTCTGCGGATCAAGTTCAAGTCTCGGAAGCCGGCCGTGCGTTAATTTTGGCTGACTCGGAAACTAGCGCCGAGTCAGCCGCTCACAAGACGACTGTGGAGGCCAGTTATTGGGACTCGCGGCAACGCAGCTTTCCATCAGGCCATGCGGCGACAGCCACCTCTCTAGCCCTGGGACTGGCGTTAGTTTTTCCACGCGGCACGTGGATTTTTGCTATGCTGGCGACGCTGGCTTGCTTTCAGCGGATCTATAGCGGGGCACACTATCCCAGTGATGTGCTGGCCGGCTGCGCGATTGCTTTTGTTTGCAGCGGACTGATATTGGGAATTCAGCAGCAGCTTCGCAGATGGGGCTGGCGCTCGGTCGCAATCGATCCAGACGAACATGCGGGGCCAATGCTTGGATAGCGGTGCAAGATTCTTGTTGGGAACAGCGAGTCGGCTTCGTTCACGGTTTGCATTTTTCGTTAGTGCTGGCAGTTATTGAGGCAGCAGATTGCCTTTGTCGAAAGCGATTTCTCAAACGCGGGCAAATGCAAAAGACAATGGTTTGTGTAGGAGGAGCAGGGTATGCAGGAAGTTTTTTTTACGTCTCCAGGTTCTGCCTCAAAACCACTTTTGGGTGCAGCCTTCCAATGCTGCTGGGTTGCAGGCCTGGTCACGATCGGTTCCTTCGCTGTAGCCGAAGAGCTTCCAAGTCAGAATTCCGGTGTGCCATCCCCCAAGCACGTCTCTCGTCAAGCAAAGGAATCGCTTCGCGACTCCGAGCCGCGAAGCATCGCCGAAATCCATCGGGAATTGAGGCGACTTGAGCGGGAAACGGCCCGCACCGAGTCCGATAGGGAACGGGTGGAGAATATTCTGTCACTCTGTCGTCTGTTCGTTGAAATTGGACAACACCCAGAAATTACGGATAGTCCAACCCTGCAAAGCTTGAGTGTGAGACTGCGTACCCGGCTGCGGGGGATTGAGCGCCGAACAATTACGGAACTCAGACGCCGCGGGATCGACCAACCCGAAAACTTGAAGTCCTTGCCCTCGAAACAGCGACAAACGACGGCAATGGCAGAGTCAGTTGCCAATCATGCCGGACCCAATCGTCAGCACGACGCTGCTGCCGTGCGTCAAGGAGTTCATTTCTCCGCGCACGGCGATGACTCGCAGAATGTGCATTCCGATGAGAGCGGGCTCCCGGCTTCCTTCGGCCGCGGCCACGCCGCGCCGGGACCTGACTTTGGCTGGTCGTTAGTGAATCTCATTCAGCAGACCATACAGCCTGATTACTGGTCCGTTGCAGGGGGGCCCGGAAAGGCTCTTTACTTTGGCCACTCACGGGCCTTGGTGATTCACGGGAGTTGGCGGGTGCACGAGGACGTGGCTGACCTGCTAGCCGCCCTACGCGGCTATTGATTTCGGTGTATGATCCCAAGGTGTATAAGCCTCAAACCCCAAACACCTACCATGAATGAAATGAGTCTGGAAAAAGCGAAC
>JANSWS010000806.1 GCA_024743355.1 bacterium | reverse complement strand
GCTGTTATTCCAATCCAGATACTGTTCATTGGTCGTCTGCAGATCCAGCATGATCAACTCGTTGGTTTCGGGGGTTTGCATACCGGAGAGGTCGATTTCATCGCGAAGCCCCTGCCCCGCGTACTCAACGATCTGGTCCAGCCCCAGGTCATAATTCGCGAAGCGATACGTGTCGTCGCCGACGCCGCCAACCAGAACATCGTCGTCCAGACCGCCTTCCAAAATATCGTTGCCGGCTGCGCCTTCCAGAGTATCGTCACCGGTGCCACCGATCAGCACGTCGTTACCGGAGCCACCAATCAGCGTGTCGTCGTGATTCCCGCCTTCGGCGTAGGTCGGAATATCCGTCTCGTTGAGCAGCGTGTCGTTGTTGTTGCCACCATAGAACTCGAGTTGAATCTGATGCAGGGTGACCCCCGAGTCGAGATCTTCCGCATAAATATGAACCTGGTCATTGCCAGCGTATCCATGTATGAGAATCTGGCTCACATCTTCAATGTCGTACCTGCGAGTGCGATCCGAATTTCCTTGCTCGGTCCTAACACGCACGCGATCATTGTAGAACCGGATCTCCACATCATCGCTGTAGGGCGTGCCTTCAATCTCCAACACACCGTTGTTGAGCGAGATGTCGGCAGCCATCAACTGCCGGCTCTCTAGTTTCTCCAAAGTCCGCAAACGACGAGATGGTTTGCTTAGTCGCATGATTTAGCTCCCAGATAGTATTTTCGCTTTTCCCAGTAGCCGGCTGACTGCCATGACTAGACTTGAAAGCGAGGGGAGCTTGGAAACGTTACATCCGCTTCCAAAGATTTTTGGTCTTACGAAAAAAGCCAAGCAAGTGTGGCATGGGCTCGCCCGTGGAATCCGCCCTTACCAGCTTGCACGCACATGGCCAAGCGGTTTACATCGAAGCGAATATCCTGCCAATAACCAGTCGTCTCGGAGCTTAGAGCTGATGAGAAAAGGCGTCACGTTCCAAGAGCCAAATACCTCGGAGGGTGAGTGTGGCACCTATAGGAAGGCCGAAGTCAAGCCGTACTGAGAGCGGCGTTAGCCACTTTCGAGGTTTTTTCGGCAGGGCTAACGGTCTGGAGTAGTGTTAGTCGCGACTGTGCCTTGTTCGTGGTGTTGATCGTCGATTTC
>JANSWS010000763.1 GCA_024743355.1 bacterium | reverse complement strand
GCAGAAGAGCTGGCGTGTTCGAGCACCGCGCAAGATGTGGAACAATCCCGTCCTCTGGCGTGAGATGCGAACTTGGGCCTACGGCCGCAAGTTATTGTTGATTCGGCTCGGATACTTCGCGCTGTTTGCCGTTTCCGTGGCTGGAGTTTACTGGGCGGTTTCCTCGGGGGTTGCCCTGCGACAGAGTCGGCTGGCTGAAGAGCTGATTCCGGTCACCGCCAGAATCCTGACTCCGTTTTTCGCAGTCTCCTTCGTCATGATCAATGCTCTGGCGGTGAATTCGATCACCAACGAACGCGATGGCCAGGCTTTGGACTTGCTGCTGGCCACGCAGATCACGCCACCTCAATTTCTTTTGGGCAAGCTGGTCGGCGTGCTTTATGTCACCAAGGAAATGGTGCTGCTGCCCATCTTGCTGACGATCTACCTGTGGGCTCAGGGTGGGATGAACACCGAAAACCTGGTCTTTGTCATCGGCGGTCTCATCGTGATGGATATTTTCGCTGCCATGCTGGGGATTCACTGCGGGATGATCTATGCCCAGTCGCGCACGGCCATCGGCACCAGTCTGGGTACGCTGTTCTTCCTGTTTCTGGGTGTCGCCACCTGCATGATGATTATGATGAGCTTCCGCGGTTCGTTCGCCCGACAATTGCCACCCTTTTTGGCGATCATACTGGGCGGTGGAACCGGGCTCTATGTGGCCATGGGCAGCCGTAATCCGAGTCCCGCGATAGCTCTGGCCGCGTTCGGGCTGCCGTTCCTGACATTCTTCGCCATCACCAGCTTCATTCTTCGCAATCAGGAGCTGACTGTTTTCTCTGTAATTGTCGCGGCATACGGATTTGCTACTCTGGCAATGATCGTACCGGCTTTGAGCGAGTTCGATTTTGCGATGGGCAAGTCGCGCACCGTTGACGACGATGACTAGTCCGCGAATGGAATGATCCACCCGTGAATAGCATTTGGGCCTATTTGCCCGGCGTGCTCGCATTGCTGCTGCTAAGTGGTTTCTTTTCCGGTAGTGAAGCGGCCTTCTTTTCATTGACCCCAGCCCAAAGACGGCGGCTGGCGAAAGGTAAGCGGACAGAACGCATAGCCGCAACCCTGCTGGCCAGATCCGAACGTCTGTTGATGGGAGTCTTGTTCTGGAATCTCGCCATCAACATTGCCTACTTTTCACTGGCTTCGCAAGCCTCGCTCAAAGCCGGTGAGAGCAGCGCTGCCCTGCTCTCGTTGGTCGCACTGATCGTCATCATTCTGTTTGGCGAGTTTATTCCCAAGAGCATTGCCGTAACCTATCCGCTATTTGTAGTGCGGCTGGTCGTGCTGCCGCTGGCTTTCTCGATTCGACTGGTCGACATCTTTCTACCCACCGTCCGCGTCATCAACGAAGCCTCGCGGCGTTTGATTTGGCCTGGCTTCAAAGCGGAACCCTATC
>JANSWS010000587.1 GCA_024743355.1 bacterium | reverse complement strand
GGTGTTCTGCAGCTTATTGACGATATCCCCCAACGTCCTGCCATTAACATACCGCAGGTTTTCGCAAGTGAATGGGCGGCTTAAGTCTTCTTCACTTAGCCCATACAGCGATGGATCCAATTCAGGGCTTCCAGTGCGTGGCCTCTTCAAGGGATCCAGCCGAGCCATCAAGTGGCCGCGTACTCGATACTCGCGAACCAGGTTGTCCACACGATCCTGCATTTCGGCCAACCACAGGGCCTCGTCACGAATCGATTTTGCTTCGGCTCCGGGCATTCCTGAGGAGCCCGCGGTGGCAGCACTACCATTGCCGCCGCTGGGCGAATCCAACACGGCTGTGCCGCCGCTGGCCAAGGAAAATTCCTCAAAGTACTTCCGCCACCCCGGTGAGACACTTTGGGGATCGCGAATGTATTGAACGTAGAGATCGTCGATGTAGTCGAGACTGTAGGTGTTCATTTGGCTTTACCAGCGTTAGCAGGATCCTTCCAAACTGATAGACGCATTGAAATGTCTTGGAAATTTCTCGAAGGGCTGCAAATTCCGAGCCGAGCTGAAAGCAAACTTATCCCCTACAACCGAGTTTCCGACACAACTATCGAAAGGGGGTAAAGGATTCCACAGAATCATCTCGGCGGGGAATCGGAATCCCCTATTCAGCTCCAGATGTTTCGCCAGTTGCTCCGACATTAACATTGTCCAGGCATGGAAACCGCCCCGACGAGACTGGGGAGCAGATAAGTGCCTGGCAGAACTGGCGTGTCGGCAAGCTAGATTGCCGGAGGTGCCCTCGGCACTCACATCGGGCGGTTCGTCACAATCGCTTGCGACGTCTTCGGCGAGCTGCATTGGCCAATTCGCGTCCGCGTGCGAGTTTGGCTGAGAACTCATAGCAGGGAGACCTAAACGGCAGGAAACGCTGGATGTGGGTCAAGGACTGTTGCCAGGGGAAGGCCGCGGAGCAAGTTCCTGCTTTTGAACAACCAGAGTGCTCGGGCCGCCCCATTCGGGAATGGGAAATCGAGGAATATTCATCGTGGACGCTTGTGATGGCGACTCCCCATTGAAATAGACTATCCTGAGCCGGCGATTCAGGCCAGATGCCAAGCGGTAAAACTTGTCAACTCTTTTCAATTCACAAGCCTCAAATGGATTTGCCCTTCCGTTAGGCCAGCTCGTGATAATCCCGATACCATTCCACAAATTTGCGTAGTCCCTCCTCAATCGAAGTTCTAGGCCGAAAGCCAACGGCGGCTTCCAATTTCGCCACGTCTGCAAAGGTCGCGACCACGTCCCCGGGTTGGAGGGGGAGTAGGTTCTTCTCCGCCTTGCGGCCGATCGCTGCCTCCAAAGTCTCAATGAAATGGTTCAGTTCAACAGGCTCGCTGTTACCAATGTTGTACACACGGTAGGGACAGTAGCTCGTACCTGGATCCGGGGCCAGCGGATCGAAGCTCGGATCCGGCTCGGCCACATGGTCCACCAAGCGAACGAGGGCTTCGACAATGTCGTCCACGTAGGTGAAGTCTCGCTCCATTTTGCCATGATTAAAAACATCGATGGGCCGACCTTCATAGATCGCCTTCGTGAACAGGTAGGCTGCCATATCAGGCCTACCCCAAGGTCCGTAGACTGTGAAGAATCGTAATCCAGTCGTAGGCAGCCCGTAGAGATGGCTATAAGAGTGCGCCATCAATTCATTGGCCTTCTTGGAAGCGGCATACAAGCTAACGGGATGGTCGACGGAGTCGCTGACCGAAAAAGGTTGCTTCTTGTTAGAGCCATAGACGCTGCTGCTGCTGGCGTAGAGCAAATGGCCTACTTCAGCGTGCCGGCAGCATTCGAGGATATTCATGAAGCCAACCAAGTTGCTTTCGACGTAAGCATCCGGGTTGGTTAGCGAATAGCGAACGCCTGCTTGAGCGGCCAAGTTGACGACTCGTGGAAATCGGTAGCGGGCAAACAAAGCGTCCAGCGCTGGCCGGTCTTTTAAGTCCAGCGGCTCGAACTCGAAGCGCTTGTCGGCCCGCAGCACCTCTAGCCGGTCACGCTTCAGCTGAACATCGTAGTAGTCATTCAAATTGTCGATGCCGACCACCCGCCGCCCTTGGCCAATCAAGGCCTTGGCCAGGTGAAATCCGATGAAGCCGGCAGCCCCGGTAACTAAGATGTGACCTGCGTCATCCGTCATCAATACAACCTTTCCACGTGTCGGTGCTGGGAGTCTTATCGTGCTGACTCAGCGGCGCGATTGGGCTCCAGCGTCTCCAGGAAGGGCAAGGTAATCAGGTTACCCTCGGAATCACGACAGTCACATTCAAAGTGTTCTGGGTAAAGGGCCTCGCTTCCCAGAATTTGTACCGTAACGCCATTGTCTTCTTCGATTTGCATGACATCGCGTCGCTTGCGATTATTCAGATAGGCAGCCACCTTGTCATTGACGCGAATCGTTACGCGTTTTGCTCTCGGTTGTTGGCAAGCCATCATCAGCACTCGCACGACTTCGATGGACATGCTCTCCGCGGTCTTGACCACTGCCCGGCCTTGGCAGCATGGACAATCTTCGTACACGCTCCGCTTGAGGCTGGGACGAATACGTTGCCGGGTCATTTCAATCAGCCCAAATGGACTGGTTCGCAGAATCTTCGTTCGCGCACGATCGCGTCGCATGGCGTCACGCAACGACCGTTCAACCTTGCGGCGATGGCTCTCGCGTCGCATGTCGATAAAGTCATTGACGATGACCCCACCCAAATCCCGCAAACGCAATTGCCTGGCGATTTCTTTCGAAGCAGACATATTCAGCTGAAAGGCGGTTTCCTCGGCTGAGTCGTCGGTCCGGAAAGAGCCGCTATTCACGTCGATCGCCACCAATGCTTCGGTGGGGTCGATAACGATTGAGCCCCCGCCCTTCAAGGGAACTGTTCTACGCTGAATATTGGCAATTTCCCGTTCCAAGTCATATTTGTGAAAAAGGGGCTCTTTGCCTTCGTAAAACTTCAATCGATTGACGTAGCGAGGCATCACCAACTGCAAGAACTCTTTAGCGCGTTCGTAGGCCGCTTTTTCATCCACCACGATTGCATCGATGTCCTCACTAAAGATGTCACGAATAGTGCGAATAATCATGTCGCTCTCTTCGTAGATATCCGTGGGGGCACTCGAGTTCTTGACCCGCTTGACCAACACTTTCCAGAGTCTGAGCAGGTAAGCCATGTCGCGTGATAATTCGCGGCGGGTACGATCTTGGCCGGCGGTGCGAACGATAAATCCAAGTCCCTCTGGAGGATTCAGCCCCAGCAAAGTCTGCTTCAGCGTACGTCGTTGTTTCTCATCCTCAATCTTTCGGCTGACGCCCACGCGTCCCAAAGCAGGCATTAAAACGAGATAGCGTCCCGGAATGCTGACATATGTGGATAAGGTAGGCCCCTTGGAACCGATCCCTTCTTTGATGACTTGCACCAGAACCTCGTCACCACGACGGAAAATTTCCTGAATCGGTGGTTTGAAACGCGGGCGACCGCTGCGCGAGGGTCTGCGGCGACGACCAGCGCGGCCGTTTCCATTGGGTTCTTC
>JANSWS010000710.1 GCA_024743355.1 bacterium | reverse complement strand
GTTTTCCGGATGGCACCGAGACTCCAACGCCGTCCCATGTTGGTCCTGGGCCATTGATTTCTCTGCCACCGCCTCTGCCAGCAACAGTACCCCCACCGCCAGACATGTTCTTCTGGATGAACGACTTTGCCATTTTAACAAACTTCAAGAACTCAAATGACACGAACGGCGACGGCATAGTGTCACCCATCGATGTGCTGCTTATCGTCAACTATATCAACTCCAATGGAGTGGTTAATTTGCCTGCTCAATTCGTCGGGTATATCGACACCAACGCAGACGGTATTATTTCGCCAATCGACGCACTACTGGTAATAAATCATCTAAACGGCTAGCCTTTCGAGACCTAGCATAGACGTCGCGATGACGACCAGCCTTTCGCCGCCTTTGACTTTCCCGACTGCGGGCAAGTACGAGCCAAACGACCGGTCTCCACGACGCCCCTGCAGGCACTCAACGTGATGAACAGTGATTCGTCATCGACCAGTTGAATCGAATTGCGGATCGTGCACGTCGCGATGCAGACGGTGAACCGAGTCGCTCGATTGATCGCTGTTTCGGGTTTCTGTTGGGAAGGTTCCCAGTACCCACTGAGCAAAAGAAATATCTCGAGTTGATCCAGGACAGCGACTGGCCGCTTGTTCGTCGCGCCATCATCGCGCCCTTAAGGCAACGCTGTGCAGAATCTTGTATCGAGCGGCTCGCCATGAAAACATGCAATTACAGCTGCTCGTAGATCAGAAAAAGCACCCAAAAATCCGGTAAAGTGTGTAAGCCTCAGATGCCTGCACCGTCTACCTTAGTGTCGGTTGCTTCCCAACTGGCTCTTGATCGCTGGAAGAAGCGCGTTCAGGCGCGTTATCATCGGGTCGGCTGGGATTACACCGAGAATTACGCGCTAATTGGATTCACCTTCTTGCAAAGGTCATTCGTATGCCGCATACGGACATTGTTGGACAAACTACGCTGCGTATTCCGGGCAATTGGTCGCATCCCAGCGAGTTGCTGGAGCGTTTGCCGCAGGGTGTTCATCTCACTCCTGAAGCCCTCGTCTTGCCTGATGGTGTACAAGTTGAATTCACTCCGATGCCCCCCGACGATCAATTTGCCGCCATTTTCAAGTCCTGCTGTCGGCGACAGGCCACGAGTGAAGAAATGGCGATCGTCGACGGCTACACGGTGAATGTTGGATTGACAGGTCCAGGCGGATCCATGCAAGCTGCGCTGACGATGCTGCAAGCGGGTGCGGCGATCGTGCGAGCCGGCGGGGCGGGCGTCTTCATCGACAACAGTGGCGTGGCTCACGGTGGCCAGCAATGGCTCGAGTTGACCGAAGATGGAAGCCCGGATGCCGTCAGCTTCGCCTTCGTCGGCATCGTGCGTGGCCGCCAAGAAGTCTGGACGATGGGAATGCAGGTGCTGGGATTGCCGGATGTCATGATGCGACGGGCCGACGCGGACGCCGACGATGGCGGCTCGATGATCGAGCTCATTCGCTACCTGGCGACTACGGACCACCCCGTCCAAGACGGACACTTGCTGGCAGACGAAGCGGGGGGCCTGCGATTTCATGTCTCCTCTGCCGACAGTGACGAATTTGGTGCGGACAGTCCCATGCACAATCGCTTTGGCCGTCTGAAGTTGACCAGCATTAAGGACATCGCAGAAAACAACTGAGCAACGGTGTTTCTTGAGCGGTCTCCGGGCCAGCACTCTGTTTCTCTGACATCTGCCATGCTTGGCCAATAGCCAAGACAGAAGAAGACAGCAATTCACACAGTGTGGCACTTTGTGGCACTGGTTCGCCAGTGTGGTTTTCTCCAGTTAGAAGCTTGCACGATGATGCAACTGGAGTCGTTCAATGAAAAGGGAAATCGTG
>JANSWS010000542.1 GCA_024743355.1 bacterium | reverse complement strand
GCGAAGTGCCGTTACGGCCGGCGTGGGCGTGTTTCTGCGGGAGGTTGGAAGTACCCGGGAAGCCATGGTGGATGGCAGCGATGCCAGAGTGAACGAACCCTTAGGATTGCCCCGAGTCCGCGCACAGCAGAGCCGGTTCGTGGCCATCGGTGTGCTTCGGGCATACGGGGTCGCTTGCGGCCGTACACCGGCCGTAACATCGCTCCGCATGGTATTTTCGATGATTCAGCTGCGCTCTGACTTTCCGTTTCGCAGGCGGATCTTGTTACGAGCCTACTTGAATGCCATGATCTTCTGCAACCGACGGCTAGTTTTCCAGATACGTACTGCGGTTCGAAAATTCCGAGTACTGTTCGACGAGTTGCTCGCCTTCATGAGGTGTCAACTTGCCCTCGGAGACCTGCGCATCGATGAGCTTGCGGTAGGCTGCTACCAGCTGGCCGTGGTCGTAGCGGGCGAATTGCATCATGTCGTTGATCGAGCTGCCGTGCACAATCTTGCCAACATGGAAGCGACCGTTTTCACCAATGGTGATATGGGCCTCATTGGGATGCCCGAACAGATTGTGGTGGCTGCCCATCACCTCCTGGTAAGCACCTACCAGGAAGATTCCCAAGTAGTAAGGCTCAGCCGGGTCCCAGTGATGCAGTTCCAGAGTCTGCTTGACGTCTTTCAAATCCACGAAGCGATCGATCTTTCCGTCGCTATCACAGGTGACATCGACCAGGGTCGCGAAATCCGTGGGAGTTTCATTAAGACGATGGATGGGAACAATTGGAAATAGCTGGCGAATCGCCCAGCTGTCCGGAGCCGAACGGAAGAGAGAGAAATTACAGAGATACTTCTGGGCAATACTGCGTTTGAGCTGCTCAAATTCCTCGTCGGGAAACTCGTCTTCTTCGGCACCTCGCAGCACTCGGTCACAGATTTCCCAAAATAGTACGTCACCCTTGGCGCGATCTTCCAGACTGACCAATCCCAAGTTGAACTGTATCTGCAACTCGTCCTTCAACTCCAATGCATCGTGGTAATATTCGGAGTAATTCTTGGCATTGATGGCATCGCAAAGATCCTTTAACTCGGTGATTACCTGAGGATCGTCTTCGTCGATGGTGACTTCCGGTTGGTCGTCGGCGAAGGTCTCGATTTCGTCGCGAATGCAGGTGATGAAGATGGAGTGGTAAGCCGTCATGAAGCGACCGCTTTCGGTCACCAGATTGGGATGAGGAACTTGTTCTTCGTCACAGATAGACTTGAAGGAATAGACCACGTCGTTGGCGAACTCTTGAGCCGTGTAATTCACGCTGGAATCAAAACGGGTTCGAGATCCGTCGTAATCGACTCCTAATCCGCCTCCGATGTCCACGAATTCGATACCGCAGCCAATTTGCCGCAGCTTGCAGAAGACGCGGGCGGCCTCCTTCATCGCGTTCTTGACACGCTTGATATCCGTGATTTGAGAACCAATGTGGAAATGCAGGAGTTTTAATTGTGCTTCAAAGCCGGCTTCGCGGGCTTCGCGAACGCACTCTAGAATCTCTGAGGTGGTCAAACCGAATTTGGCGGAATCACCGCCGCTGGAAGCCCATTTCCCGGAGCCGCGTGAGTACAGTTTTGCCCGCAGGCCGATCCAGGCAGCCACCCCGGTCTCGCGCATCAAGCGCAGCAACATCCGCATCTCGCTCAGCTTCTCCACCACCACAGTCACTCGCTTGCCGGCTTGGACTGCCAGTAGCGCGGCACGAACGAATGCTTCATCCTTGAAGCCGTTGCACAGTAGCAGTGAGTTCTCGGGCTGCTCCTGTGCAATAGCAGCATAGAGCTCCGATTTGCTTCCACACTCCAAGCCAACGCTGGTTTTCTTGCCATTGCTCAGGAAAGCTTCGACCACCTCACGCCGGGGGTTTACTTTCATCGGGAATAGCGGAAAGTGCTTACCTGTGTACTCGAATTCCTGAAACGCGGCCTGGTAGGCGCTGGACAAAACATTCAGCTGGTTTTGCAAAATTTGTGGAAATCGCAAGAGCAAAGGCAGGCGTACTCGTCCCTTCGATAGCAAATGGTCGACGATCTCTTTCAGGTCCGCGAATCGACCGTCATTCGTGCCAGTCGGTTTGACAACCACGTTGCCTTTTAGATTGATATCAAAATAACCGGCAGACCAATTCTCGACGCCGTAGGCAATTTGAACTTGTTGTAGTGTCTCTTCGTTCATTCGCAGACATTTCGAGGGCTAGTGAGCGTTAAGCAATTGATGGAGGAGCATGGACTTCAGATTTTATCCGCTTGTACAGAATTCGCACTGAGGGGAGGGCCAGAATGCGAGGCTCCAACCTGGATTTTGATAGCGAGGTTGCGGCAGGAGCGGAAAACCACTAAATGCAACCTTTGTTGGACTGGTTCTCCCCGTAAATCCTCCCGCAGCTCATGCAAACAGCAGCTTCCATTGCGTTGTCCGTCCGCGATGCCAGGTTGGCCTATGGGCAGGTGCAGGCCCTGGCGGGAGTCTCTTTGGATCTGCTGCCCGGCCAGATCGTTGGTTTGCTGGGCCCCAATGGTGCCGGAAAGACGAGTTTGTTGCAGTGTCTGGCGGGCAGGCGGCGGCTGGATAGCGGCCAAATCGAATGCCACCTTCCGGGAGAGTATCGCGACTTAATCGGCGTGGTGCCTCAGGAGATCGCCCTCTACCAAGACTTGACTGTCGAGCAGAACTTGCAGGTTTTCGCCCGCTTCCACGGACTTAAACAGGCCTCCATCCGGCAGGTCATCGGTGAATCGATGAAGTGGGCCAGGCTGGAAGACAAATCACGCAGTCTGGTGGCTACTCTCTCCGGGGGTATGCAGCGGCGACTGAATATTGCCTGCGGTGTGCTGCACAATCCAGCGATTTTGCTGTTGGACGAGCCTACCGTGGGTGTCGATCCTCAAAGCCGAGAACGCATCTACGAGATGGTGACCTCCCTGTTAGAGGAAGGGACCGCGGTGCTGCTGACCACGCACCATCTGGAGGAAGCCCAGGATCGCTGCCACCAAATTGCCATCATTGATCAAGGAAAAATTGTCGAATGCGGGTCGTTTGATGAACTGTTGGAGCGGACGATCGGCACCGCACAACGCGTTCATGTTCGCTTCAGCAGTCCCCAAAGCCGCGTGCCGCCGCCGCTCAAGTTGTCCCCCTCGCATGTCGAGGCTAGTTGTGAAATTCAGGATATTCGTCGGCAGTTGCCGCGTTTGCTCAGCAGCATGCGGAATGCGGGCATTCCTCTTCAAAATTTGAGTCTGCGGGGACCCACTTTGCAGCATATGTTCCTCCACCTGACGGGAAAGGAACTTCGCGAATGATCGCCACAGTTTTCAAAATTTCCCTGCTCAGGCTCTGGAACAGCAAACAGGAGTTGCTGCTAGTATTCATCGTACCCGTGTTGTTCTTCAGCATTTTTGCGGTGATCTTCAGTCGAGGTGTGGGGCAGATGCCCAAGCAAGTACGGCTGTCGGTGATCAACGATGATCCGTCCGCAGTGACCCAGCAGATGGCCGAGGACTTGCTGCGGCTGAATGAGATTCAGGGGGTCACGGGAATTGGCAAGACGGACGTGGAGTGGCCAGTGGATCGACTGGCCCGCGTTTTGATGACCCAAAAGTCAGCCGAGATCGTGGTTTACTTTCCACGAGGTTACGCCGATGCATTGGCTACTGAGAACCCCTTGTCGGTGCGGATCTTGAACGAAGGTACCAATCCCATCAGTTCGCAATTGGTGGAGGCAGGACTTTCACAGACCATCGCGGTACACGCTTCAAGTGCCCGAAGTGGTCATGCTTCGCCAGCCCAAGACTCAACCTCGACAGGCGTGCAGCTAGCCTCGGCGACACGGCTTAGTCCCTCGTCCCCTGCGATGCAATACTTACAGCGTGCTAAGAAGGCGATGCGGTTCGAAACTCAGGATCTGTTCGCCAGCAACAAGCATCAACCGAAGATAGCCATGTATGCGGCTGGAATCGCCGTCATGTTCCTGCTCTTTTCAGCCAGCGGGGCAGGAGCGAGTCTCCTGGAAGAGAAGGAGGCGGGGACTTTCGACCGTCTGATGAGCAGTCGCCTGACGATGACTCAGCTGCTCATGGGCAAGTGGCTGTACATGGTTTGCTTGGGATTGGTACAGATTACCACCATGTTCGTATGGGGACAGTTGGTCTTTCAAGTTGATTTGCTTGGCCACCTGCCCGGTTTCTTTACCATGG
>JANSWS010000547.1 GCA_024743355.1 bacterium | reverse complement strand
CCCCAAATTTCCAGTGGCTGTCCCTGCAACGCCCGCGAAAGAAAGTGCCCGATGATTCCCTGCGGCTTGACGATGCTCTGCCGGGGACCATAGGCATTCGAGGGCCGAATGATGATTGGTTTTAGCCCATACAGTTCCTGAAACAGGAACAGGTACTTCTCAGCTGCAACTTTGACGATGCCGTAGGATGAAATTGGATTGAGCGGGTGCTCCTCTCGAATCGGATAATCGATAGGATTGCCATAAACGGCGCCACCGGAGGAGAGGTAGACGACACGTTCCACCTGGTTTTCCCGCATGAGCTCGAGGAGCCGCACGAAGCTGATTAGGTTGGAAGCAATATCAAACTCCATGTTCTTATTACTGGTCGCTGGAACTGTTGTACTGACAGTGTGAAACACCAAATCGCGACCTTGCAATGCCTTCTTAAGCAAGTCCGAATCTTCCAACTGCCCAACAAAACACTCTACGGGCAGCGCGGCTGGCTTAACGTCCAAGACTGCAACCTGATGTTGCTCTGTAAGAAGTCGGTCGACTAGGTGCGAGCCGATAAACCCACTCCCCCCAAGCACCAGTGCTTTCATTGTCCAGCTTCCAATCGTTCAATACAGGGTTGGTTAACGCGTCATTTCGCTTCTCAGTAATTCCATTCATCTTTGCCGCATTACGGTTGTATCGACGGCCTTCAAAGAATCGTTTTCAGATACAACCTTCCGCAATTGAAGTCATTCAAGTGGCAACTAGTATGGCCCCTAATGGCGATGCTGAAATCGCAACTCGCATTGAGTTCGAATAGCCGTCGATGTGTGTACCGCAAGTTGGTAGACGAAGAGTTAAATGAAGCGCCTATTTGACGTACTGGTGTCCACTGTGGGCTTGATCGTGCTGTCGCCGATCATGCTGCTGTTAGCGATCGCCGTCAAACTGTCCTCGCCGGGTCCTGTCTTGTACATGGGTGAGCGTGTTGGCTTGCATGGCAAACCGTTTCGTATGGCCAAGTTTCGTTCGATGCGAGTTAACGCTGATAAGCAGGGCAGCAGCATCACCACCAAGGGCGACAGTCGTGTCACCTCAATTGGTCGCATATTGCGGCGAACCAAGCTCGACGAAATCCCCCAGCTTTTCAATGTGCTTATTGGTCACATGAGTCTGGTGGGTCCCCGACCGGAGACCCCTCCCTGGGTGGCTCTGTATACCGAACAACAAAAACGAGTGCTGAGTGTTCGCCCCGGCATAACAGATCCTGCGCAAATCATGTTTCGCCATGAGGAAGATTATTTGAAAACAGACCGCCATTACAAGGCTCTAATGCAACACAAACTAGACATTCAACTCCGATATATCGACCAGCAAAGCTTCTTTGAAGACCTAAGAATCCTGCTCAAGACAGTGTGCACACTTTTCGAGAGGCATCCCTCCGCCGAGGCCATGAGCATCTACAACTCAATTAGTCAAGAAAACTGATGGTCAATTACTTCTAAAGCTACAACAGTTGGTTACCATGAATGCGAATGCCAACCAATAGAGGCATCCCGCAATCATTTAGCCCTACCTTTTGAAAATTGCAGTCGATTAAGCCCGTTCGCATTGCATTCAATTTTGACTGCTTCCTCCATCCGGATTCGCAACATGATTTTACCATTAAAGGTTCTCGTTACAGGTGCAGGCGGCTACGTTGGTTCTCTACTAGTACCTCGTCTCGTGAAAGCCGGCTATCAGGTCATCGCGCTTGACAAGTATGTTTTTCGCGACCCTCCCGCGAACAACGAACCCTCGCTTCGGATAGTTCAGTGTGACGTCGTGCGCATGGATCCTCAATTGCTGGAGGGCATAGATGCAATCGTCCATTTAGCAGCCTTTAGCAATGATCCCTCGTGTGAACTCGATGAAAACTTGACGGTTCAAGTGAATCACGAGGCAACCGTTCGACTTGCTAAAGCAGCCAAAGAACGCGGAGTCGGACAGTTCATCTTCGCCTCATCATGCAGTGTATACGGCGCCAGCAACGGTGAAGCCTCGACGGAATCTTCGCCGCTTAAACCAATTTCTCTTTACGCCAAATGCAAAGCTGAAACCGAGAAAGAGCTCAGGCAATTAAGCGACGACAAGTTTCACACGACAATGCTTAGAAAAGCAACGCTGTTCGGTTTGTCGCCGAGGATGCGTTTCGATCTCGTCGTCAACATCATGTCGCTTCACGCTTTGAAGAAAGGCAAGCTGACGGTCCACGGCGGCGGAACGCAGTGGCGACCATTGTTGCATGTCTCAGATGCCGCCGACGCCTACATAACTTGTCTGCAAAAAGGCACGGAAACTCCCAATGGTCAAGCTTACAATCTAGTGACCGAAAACACTCGCATCATCGACTTGGCCCGTTATATCGCTGAGCGTGTCCCGGGCACCCAACTCGAGATAGAAGGTTTTAGCGCCGACAGCCGGGACTACAACGTCGACGGTGGTGAGTTCAACCGAAGTTTTGGCTTCGTGCCAAATTACGATATAGCGAGAGGTGTTGATGAGATTATTGAAGCAATTGAATCGCAGCAGTTCGAAGACCATGACAACCCCGTGTATCACACTGTGCGTATGTGGAAAGACGTACTAGAGCGTCCCGTAGGCATGGGTGGTAAACCTGTACGTCGACAGTTCCTGCCCTTCGCACTACCGTTACTTGGGAAGGAAGAAGAAGACGAAGTCATCGATACCTTGCGATCGGGCTGGATTACTACCGGCCCCAAGACCAACCGCTTTGAACAAATGTGCGCGGAATACGTTGGCTGCAAACACGCGGTAGCACTCAATTCTTGTACGGGAGCGCTCCACTTGTCCGTCGCAGCCTTGGACATTGGTCCCGGTGACGAAGTCATCACCACCCCATTATCGTGGCCGGCAACCGCGAATGTGATCATTCACCAAGGTGCCAAACCGGTCTTTGTCGACGTCGAACCCGACACGCTGAACATCGATGCGACCAAAATTGAGGCCGCAATAACCGAGCGAACCAAGGCCATCATTCCAGTTCACATGGCTGGACAACCCTGCGACATGGAAGCCATTGGCGGCATCGCCCAAAAGCATAACCTGTCGGTGATCGAAGATGCCGCTCACGCCATCGGGGCGGAGTACCATGGCCGACGCATTGGCTCGATTAGCCGAGCAACCGCGTTTAGCTTTTACCCGATCAAAAACATGACCACGATCGAAGGTGGAGTACTAGCAACCGACGACGATGAGTTAGCCGAGCGAGCCAGAGTGTTGAGCCTGCATGGAATCAGCAAAGACGCCTGGAAGCGTTACTCCTCGGAGGGCTCCTTGCACTGGCAGCTGCAGGAACCTGGCTTCAAATACAACATGACGGACGTACAGGCGTCGCTTGGCCTGCATCAACTGGGACGCCTGGATGGATTTATCGCCAAACGGGAAGAATACGCCGCCATGTATGACTCAGCCTTTGCTGACCTGCCTGCGATTCAACCCCTGGCACGGCGGGCTGGCATGCGGCACGCGCATCACCTGTACGTGGTTTTGCTTGATTTAGATCGGTTGACGATATCGCGAGACGAATTCATGCTAGCGCTGAAGGCTGAGAATATTGGCGTCGGTGTGCATTTCATTTCAATGCACCTCCAGCCTTATTATCAACAAGCACTGAAGATGCAGGCTTCCGATCTACCTGTCGCCGCAAGTGTGTCCAGGCAACTCCTTTCGCTTCCGCTTTACCCCAAAATGTCCAAATCGGATCTTGCCGATGTGATTTGTGCGGTACGTAAAATCGCAACTGGCTACCGAAACACCATTTGGGCGGCAAAGTCCTCTTTCAGCCACGAGATGGCGGAACCACAAGTGGCTACGCGTTAGTGTCTGCAGCTTGACCATCTTCCGCGCTGTGCGGATATACATGTGCGAAACGCAACCACGTGTCCCACGTGTGCACCACTGACATTCGTCGCACAACCGCACAGCGCAATCGGAGTGCGCCCTGTGCTGAAACGCACGCAATATCCTCTAGCTTAACTCTTCGAAGCACTTCATTGCACCTGTGGCAAAACACGGCTGTTTGCACAGGCCTGCAATATCGTAACGCGGTGCAGGTAAGTGCCGCGCATTTCTTTTGAATCTGTTTGCGATGAGCATTGACTCTATCTAGACTCGAACTTCGTGCAAGCAATTGTTCATCTTGCCTGACT
>JANSWS010000642.1 GCA_024743355.1 bacterium | reverse complement strand
TATTCTTTCCCAGCCGAACTTGTGTGGTACAACGAGCCGCTCGCGGGAGGGTCGCGAGTAATGCGAGCGGGGAGGGTAATTGCTACCTCTTCGCAACTTTATGGTATCTGGCTAACGGATCACCGTCTTACTTGGCTCGCCGGCTTGCTCCCGCACCAATCTGGGAACGGCGTAACCGGGTAATTTACCTCGCAGATCTTCGATCAATTTGATGGCGCGATCATCATCGACTTCAAAATGCATGCCTCCCCGCACAGGATCAAGCTGGTGCAGGTAGTACGGAACGATGCCTCGATCAACGAGCGCCAGACTCAACTCCTTCAAAGCCTGGACAGAATCGTTCACGCCTTTCAACAAAACGGATTGATTTAGCAGCACAACACCCGCGGATCGCAGTTTTTCGACTGCCAGATCAACCAAGGAGTCAATCTCCTGCGCATGATTAATATGCAGCACCAGAATCGTGCGGAGGCGTGATTCCGTAAGCCATCGTAAGAGTTCACCGCAGACACGTTGAGGAATAACGACGGGTACCCGCGTGTGGATCCGCAACCGTTGAACATGCTCGATCGCATCCAATCGTGATGAGAGCCAGGCCAGGTGGCTGTCGGCGATGGTCAGCGGATCGCCTCCGCTCAGGATGACTTCTTCAATGGATGTATCGTCGGCAATGCTGGACAGCCATGTTTCCCAACCCTGTCGGCCTTTAGGAGTTTCCGAGTAGGGGAAATGGCGGCGGAAGCAGTAGCGACAGTGGATGGCGCAAGCTCCCGTGGTTACCAGCAGCACGCGGCCGGCGTACTTCTGCAACAGCCCGCTGCCTCGCTGGCTGTCCAGATCTCCAACCGGGTCCATCTCTCCCTGCTCCTGCCGCTCTTCCTGGATGGCTAGTACCTGCCGCAGCAAAGGATCGTGCGCATCGTTGGGCTTGATCCTACGCACCCATTCCTGAGGTGCAAACACGGGAAAATCGCTTTCCGCCTCGGGACAGGCCAACTGCGGATCGACACCCAGTTGCTCGCAAAGTGTATGTGCACTTCGGATGGCGGCTTTCATGGCCGCTTGCCAAGCGATTTGCTGGTCGAAACTGCCTTCGACAGAAATTGAACTGGGCGTTAAAATCGTTGCCATATTTTGTGGTTCCATACCATAGAGGGGGCGGTTTTTCTCACCGCCTCGACGAGTTTAATCCCAAATCTAATACATAACCATCCACTGACTGATACTGAACGAAGGATCCACTGTGCCCAGCTACAAGACCAGCGATTTTCGCAAAGGCCTGAAAGTACAAATCGACGGCGATCCCTATTTGATGATCGAAATGAACTTCGTCAAACCCGGTAAGGGAAACGCCCTCTACAAATGCAAGCTCCGAAATCTGCTGCGTGGCACCGTTCTCGACCGAACCTACAAGGGAGGTGACGAGTTGGAGGCGGCCGATATCGAAGACATTGATGTCCAGTATCTGTATCGTCAGGGCGATATGTTTGTGTTCATGAACAGCGAAACCTTTGACCAATACGAGTTGACGGCGGAGCAGGTGGATGATGCCTGGAAGTATCTCAAAGATGGCATGAAGTGTTCCATGATGCTCTTCAATGGAAATCCCATCACCATGGAACCGCCCATTCACGTCGAGTTGGAGATCACCCAATGCGAACCTGGCGCCAAGGGCGATACGGCTACCAACGTTACCAAACCCGCAGTAGTCGAGACCGGTGCCGAATTCACCGTTCCTGGCTTCATGAAGGAAGGCAACGTGATCAAGGTCGACACCCGTACCGGTCAGTATGTGGAGCGGGTGAGCAATTAAATTAGCGAATGTCCAAATGGCGATGTCCAAATGGGAGTTGTCGAGATGAGAGATTTGGGCATGCGCATGTCGCAATGAGAAGTAGGTAAGTGGACAATGTCCAAATGAAAAGGGGGGCAGATCTTGAAGATTGGCAGGACGATAGAAATCGGGCGTTGGCCATAAGAGTTACCAAGGTAGAACGTCGCTTTTCGCTTCTTTTGTTCCGCCTTGTCCTTTTTGTAGCCCACTCAACTTGGGAGTTTCGACTGAAATTGCCCTTCGATTTGGACATTGCTAGTTTGCACATTTTGAACATTGCTCATTTGGACATTGCTCATTTAACCTCCTTGGGAATTGCCATTCGTGTCTGAACGACGACAGCTGAAATTCGATCATTGGGATCAGATACGCAACGAATTGGATGCGCTGCTTGCCGGCTATGAGCAAGCTGGCAAGTGGAATCTGGCGCAAGTCTGCTTGCACCTCAAGGACTGGCTGAGTTATCCCATGGATGGTTTTCCAGTTGCTCCGCTCCCCATGCGTTGGTTGCTGGCTTTGCTGCGGCTCACCATTGGCAAGAGTCAACTCAACAAAATCCTTTCCACAGGTAGCATGCCGGCGGGTGGCCCGACCATGCCGGAAACAGTGCATGGTGAGGCTACTTCAGAGCAAGATGTCTAGGCGGTAGCGGATCTCAAAAGCACGATCGCTCGCTTTCAGTCTTATACCGGGCCAATCCAACCATCACCTCTTTTCGGGCCCATGGACAAAGCCACCGCGGAGCGTCTCCAGTTCGTCCACTTCGCGCACCACTTGGGCTTTCTCAAGCCAAAAGCTTGATTTAGTAGGTCCCGCTTGCCGAGCGGTGACCTGGACGCAGGCAAGCTTTGGGTCGAAGTCTCTGTTTTGTTCAACCGGTGTTCCATCCAAGCTGTTGAGTCCAACCAGGACCAGCCTTTCGCAGCAAACCGTCCTTCCCGCCGAAGTCCACTGTTGTCCATCGCACTCATTCGACGAG
>JANSWS010000172.1 GCA_024743355.1 bacterium | reverse complement strand
TGGCCAGATTCCTTTCTGACTGAGTGTTTCAGTTGGGTGGGTGAGGAATCTGGCCTTTTTTCATATCTCCATAAATGTGAAAACCCCAACTTTCCCTCAGAAAAAATGCTGCACAGCGTTGCCTTTCAGGGCTTTACTGCGTGTGATTGGCTTCGATCCCAGGGCGACGCTCTGCGGCTCCGCCGCGACGCTCTGCCCTGGGCTGATATGTCCCTGGCCTTTCAGGCCGAGGTTGGCCACCCGAATACTAGCACTGCACGACGACGCTATGCAGGATTTGTATCGAGCGGCTTCCCGGAAAATATAATCACGACGCGGGAGCGAATGAGTGACCGAGTGAGCTAGTTTCGGTCGCCATCGCGTACACACTCGCGGGCGATCAGTGCTTGTAAATCCGATGCAACAATGCTGTACAACGCCCGGACAAGCTATTCAGGTCGAGGTTGGCCGCTGAAACGAATGTGTCCCCGGGCAAGCTCTGTACAACTTTCTCTGCACCTACACTCAAGCTCGAAGATATTCGCCCCGAAGGCGGCGCAACACCTGACGACTTTGACGGGTCAACGCAGCTTCTACGGCAGCCTGACAATCCGTTCTGCCTGGATGTGCCCAGCCTTCAGTTGAGGCAGGTAGCCGCGCAACCCGGTGATCCCCACGGGTTGATTGAGATACAGATCCAAATTCATCCCCGGCAATGCTGAGACGTAGGCCACCACGGCTCCATTCTCATTCGTAATCGCATGACTGGGTTGTCCAGGAGTGGTGGAATGCACCGGTACCAAGTAACCGGTGGCGTCAAAGGGTTGTGTGCCGGCAATGTCTTGACTGCTTAGGGAGTTCCGTGACTGCCAGTTCAGCTGATTGCTGTTTGCGGCAGGGCCCAGGCTGGAACCCCCTACGGGGCTCTGAAAGCTGGCAGTCTGGAAAGGTGAATTCGACGTCGGTAGTCCCAGGCTTTGTTGGCCGAAGTTTGCACTGGGAGTCTGGTAGCTGGCACGCAGCACTCCACCACCGGGCACAAATGCGGTTCTCCGCGCATGCTCTTGAAACTGACGGATTCGGTCCAGTAACAGTCTCGCCTGGCCACGCTCGACCGGGTTGCTTCCATGCTCGATAAAATACTGCGTTCTTTGAGCAATGGGCTCCAGATCCCAATATCCCGGCGGTCGGGCCACCATATCACTTACGGCTACTTGCAATTCATTCAGCGGATCGGTGTAGCTGATACCACTGCCGTTGAGCGAACCTTGCATCGAAGCGTTCGCGTTACCGCCTACGCCATACCAATCGATGGATTCCGGATCACTGCTAGTAGGATCTGTTGAAGCATCGCGATCACGACTTCCAGAATAGCCTGGGTCGACCGCGTCGGCACCATATCCTTCGCGTCCGTAACCGCCTCGGGAATCGGCTACCTTGTCGCTGCCTCCCAACCCGCGACTTTCGGCAGCGTTGCCGAAACGATCTTCCATGCGCGATCCCAACCCTCCCACAGACTCCCGGACCTTGCCAATGTTCTGGCGAATGCTGTCGACCAGGTTGTTGGCTGTTTCCGAAGTATCGGTCAGGCCTGGATAGCCCCGCAGTCTTCGATTACGCAGCTCGTAGGGATCCCGCCACGGTCGGTAGCCTCGCTGTCGCATGGGAGGTCCATAGCCGCCCGAGTATCCGTCGGCGTAAGGTCCAGGCGCATACACTCCCTGTGACTCATAAACGACCGAGGGATGCTCGACGAATCCGGAGCCTTGCGCTCTGCGTGGCCGTTGAGGCATCTCCAGGCTAAAGGGGTCGTGCTCCAGCGGATCGGTAGGAGGACCATTCTCCCCCATCCATCTACGCATGAAGTTCCATTGCAGCCCGTCGTCGGTGAGTTCAAAGGCGCTCCAGCCTGCAAAGTTACCGGCTCCAGGTGCGTTATGATCGCCACCATGCATCGGTTCTACAAAGCCCGGCGATGCATACTCCACACCGTCTTCATAAACGACTTCGCCGTGTGGAATGGGCTCGATAACCATCCCGTTTTCGTCGGTGATGGGGGCATCGCCAAAGACATCATCTTGATAGGCAGCCAGCTCAACGTCCGAGCCATGCTCTTGTGACATGCCGCTCGACGACGCCTCGGCAACGCGTGAGTCCTCAGTACGCTCAAGAATACTTTGCGAGTTCGCCGCGGAGATGGGCTTCGCGTTTTTCGATACGATTCTGTCCGGTTCCGATCGCATTTCTTCCAGTGGAGGCGGATCCTCGGAGACGTAAGATTCGTGAATCCAGCGGAACTCGCCCGAAGGTGGAGCGATCTTATACCAAAGACTTGGCGTGCCCTTGGCATCGGTGGTCTGCGACTCGCTGATGACTGCGAGTTGCTCGCCTTGGTTCAAGGCTACTTGCCAGCGATAGTGCTTGGCCGAGCCTAATTCAGAGCCGATCCAGCTGACCGCATTTTGAACGCGGATCTCGATGACTTTACCACCGGGCAGCAGGTAGGCATCGTCGGCTCTGACCCAGCTGAAGCTTCCCTCGGGAGGGCGAATTGCCAGCCAACCCTCATCCGCACGCTCGAAGACCTGCACCGCATCGCCCATTTTCGCGAAGCCTGTCGGGTAATAATCATCACCCGGCCCGCTCAGGATTTCGGCTTTATCCGTGGAAACATACCTGTACTCTGCGGTATCACCGGCCATCGCCGTTGGATTTTCCGCATCCTGTGCCGATACGATTGGCAGCTGAGGAGCCTGGCCAAGCAGCCCCAAGGCAACCAAGACGGAGGCAAAGAATGCAATCCAATCCTCTTTCAAGCATTGAACAACGCGAAACATGAAGCGTGCCCTGCGATGGAGAACGTGCCAGCCAGCGCCCGCAAGCGCTCAGGAATTCATTTCCCTGAGAAGCTAGCTACAGAATCCACACAGCAGCATCAAGAGCACTAGCCGCTTTGCTAGCTTCCTCCGACATCGGTGACCTGCAGCCTGCCTGGAAGGTTTCCGCAGAAACTCGACAACACTGCCAACAAAATGCAATTTTCAGAATGCACGAATTTCAGGGAATTTGAATTTGTCGCACTCGAAGAAAAGCCAAATCGAATCCGGCAACCAAACGGAACCGCGTGACTGCGGCGGGGTCACCGGTGACAGGGTCACCGCATGCGACGCCTGCGGCGCAAATAAGCCAGGCTCAACAAACATGTGCAAAGCATACCGGCAGAGGGCTCGGGTACGAATGTTGCGCCTCTGGTGGATGTCAATTCGGAGGTGGTAAATACATTCCCGCCAAGATCTATGGACTGGAAGTCGACCCTGGGAGCTGCACCCGAATACTCTCCAGTTGCAATTAGCAACGGCACTCCGTAATTCGGCTGATCGGAAAGATTGGGAATACCAAGTAGCGAGTTTCCGTCGATGTGATCGGCCAGCGACCCAGCGCTGATTCCAAAATTGGATACTCGATAGGCATTGGGGATAACGGTTTCCTGGCTCGCGCTAATGACCGCAGAAGAGGTAGCCGTACTGTTGTTGTCGGCGGTGCGCAGCAAGGTGAAGCCTACGTTTTGGCCGTTGGAGGCAATATCGCGCGGCGAAACGTGGTCGAAAGTGAATGTTCCGCTAGATACCAAGGGAATCGAGTAGGACGCTATGCCAAAAGAACCCAGGGTAGAACCGGCCAGATTATCCTGCAAGAAGAGACTGAAAGTTCCTCCACCACTGCCGGGCGTCGCCTGCAAAATCACAATGATGTCGGCTCTCGCCTGATGCGACAAGAGAGCGCATAGGCTGAATATCAATACCCCTGCAAGTCTCACAAGTCGCATAGTCACAAGCCGCTCCAATTTGGTTGCCCGACATACTCCCTGAGGAATCGGCAATCCATCGAAAGCAACTCGACTTTTTAATCCTCAAACATTTCCTAAGTCTCTCTCTCAGTACCGATTATCACTCTGTTACCAATGACGCAGGGTGAATCAGCGGTACCTACCGTCCATTTCAAGCTATGGGGCAGAATTTCTAACTCTCGAGTACAAGCAGCAGCGCGATTTTACTGCTGCGAGAATACCAGCCCGCAGCACGCTTCTGCCGTTGCAAGAAATACAAGCACGCAGCTTGAGCAAGTGAGTTCCCCTTAGCAGTACCAATAAAAGCACGCGGCGCAAGCAAGTGAGTTCCCTTGGACAGTCCAATACAAGCACGCAGCGCGAGCATTGGAGTTTACCTTGGCAGTACCAATACAAGCACGCAGCGCGAGCAAGTGAGTTCCCACCTGATCGAAGGCACTATTGGCCTTGGAAAGCGAAGATCCATAACACTCCCTCGCCAAAGCACTGAGCCTGGATGTCTAAGCATCCAGGCGTCTGAGCGCGAGAAAATGCAGCTCCGAAAATGCCGTTTGGAATTCATACTGTCTGAGAGAAATTGAGCACGGTGTGGAGGCTCATTGTCAGTCCGCAATGGTCCCCGTGCTAGGTTGATCTGCGCCTCTGCCGGAACTAACCAAAGTAGACCTGGCCAAACGCATTCTGCAAGATGAGGAAATCGGCAAAGGTAACGGTTCCATCCAGATTGAAATCACCTTGTTTCCAATCGCCGACACCACCAAAACCATTCTGTAGAATCAAGAAGTCCGCGAAACTCACCTGACCATCCAAATTGGCATCACCAGGACCGGTGGTAATCAGGTTGAGTTGGTTGGCATCGTATCGCGGGATGACGGCAACCGAGCTGTTCATTAGCTCACCATTCCAGCCCGTGAATTCGCCGCTACGAGTGCCGAGCCAACTCGCGACGGTAAACGTATCACCGTATGCCGGCGTAAAGCTTTCTGAAAAGCGCATTTCATGCGCTGCGTCGGAAATCGTGATGTCTCCCGAGTGGTTGATTTGGTCATACCCGCCACTGCCAGGATGAGCGCCCCCGATTTCTATCACGGTGGTGCTGCCTTCGGCGTATCGAACGCTTCCGTTTTCAACGATCGCGGAGCTGGATCCCGGACTGTAGGTTCCCGCTAGAAGCACGAAGTCCAAAGAGCCCGAACCGAAAACCTGTCCTGATAGCTCAAGCAACTGTGTTGAACTCGTTCCGGCAATCGAGCCTCCATTAAGGATTGGCTTCGTAGGATCGTTCGGTGTACTCACCTGACCGAAGCCATGGACGCTCACTCCAGACGGTACGATCAAGCCACTTGTAGATTCCAGTCTACCGCCCGCAAGCGAGAGATCGTTGCTGAGCTGGACCGATGCCAAGGCTCCGATGGTCAGTAGGCTAGAGCCTAAGTTGAGTGTGCTGGAAGTCTGAAACGATGCCAGCCCATTCCAGTCAAAGATTTCGAATCCCTCGTATCCGACCGGGTAAGAAAGACTGCCTTCTGCAACTTGCAGCTGTGTCTGAGCGACAGGGGTTGGGACAAAGGAATACGCCGCTTGGGTAGTCCCCGTGCCAGTTACCAGCATCTTATCGCCCTGGTTACTTCCCCCCGTCAGTTCGATACCACCCGCCAAATGGAAGAAGCCACCCGATGCATAGTCCAGAAAAATTTGGTCAACAACGCTTGAGCTGCCAATCACTTGGAGCGAATTTACCGTACTCAACGGAGCCGAAAAAATCGCAGTGTTGGCATTCAAATCAAAGATTTCCAGATCACCGTCCGCTTTTCGGATCACGATGTTGTTGCCACCGCTCGGGCTCGGTAAAGCCACCGTCAAATTTTCTCCGGCTTGAGAAAAGCTCAGATTAAGTGTGATGGCACCCGTTTCACTTTGAAAACCATCGACGGCAATTTGATATTCGATTCCAGCCAGCACCGGAGAGGTAATGACACTTTGGAGTCCACTCCCGCCGTCGTCGTTCTGAGCGACAAGAGACAAGGCATCGACAGTTGATCCAGTCGCCAAGGTCAGAAATGTATCGAATCCGCTCCCAAAGGTATCGACCGTCAGAGTTCCATTACTTGGCGCCGTCCAAGACCACCATGCGGATGTGATATCACCATTCTGCTCGGGTTCTCCGGTCTCACCCGTGTACCCCATGTTGTTGCCGTTGTAGCTACCGCTTGATACAGAGCCAAGATCAATGCGATCCGCGAAACTATCGTTGTCGATGTCCTCGATGAAACCGAGGTTCAGCGATATATCGCCGGTTTCGTCTTGAAATCCATCGACGGCGATCTGATACTCTGTGCCCGCTGCAACCGGTGTCGAGATGACGCTCTGCAGACCTGATCCACCGTCATCGTTCTGCGCCACGAGGGTCAGGGCTTCTACCGATGATCCCGTAGCCAACGTGAGAAAGGTATCGAAACCACTGCCGAAAGTGTCTACCGTCAGCGTGCCATTAGTTGGTGCCGTCCATTTCCACCATGCCGATGTAATATCGCCGTTCTGCGGAAGCTCTCCGCTCTCGCCGGAATAACCGACGTTGTTGCCGCTAACACTGACAGCTCTCGTCGACCCCAAATCGATCCGATCCGAGAAATTGTCGTTGTTGCCAGCGTTCGTTGCTTCCGCGCCGCTAATAAGTAGGGAAAACGTCTGATTCAGTACGGAACCCGCAGCATTGATATGGACCGTGTAGCTATCGCTAGAAGGCGCATCGATGAGGACCTGCTCGACGTTGTCTACGTGATTCGTCGTTGTCCGCACCGCGGGCGCGGAGGGATTAGCCGGATCGAGAGTCCAAGGATAGTAGACATTTCCAGATGAATCCGTAATCCACAGATCAAGGTCGTTCACCAGCATCGAAGTCGAATCGTCGAGGCCATCGCTTAGAACCATCGACTCTGGGTCGGTCCACACAATGGTTGCCTTCAGAGGAACGCCGCCAGCGTTGAATTGTAGCGTCCACTCATTCCCCGAGTATTGATCTTCGATCAGTAGATCCGAGTTGCCGTTTACGGCACTTTGCGACAGGAAGTCAGCAGCAGCGGCAGTGTCCATTAGCCCCCAGCCGCTGGAATAGTCGGGCCCCGTGCTTCCGATATCGAGTGCGGTGTGAATGATCGCACCCTTGGTCGTCGCAGAGGGCGGGAGCCTTGCGTAGAGATCTTCGTAATGTTCTACCAAGAGTACTGCCGACCCCGAGACATTGGGGGCCGCCATCGACGTTCCGGACAAGTTACCATAATCGCTATCGGAACTTGCTATGGACGAATAGAGGCTGGCACCATTACCGACCACATCGGGCTTAATCCGGCCGTCATCAACGGGTCCGAAGCTCGAGAAACTGGTGAGTGATACGCCAGTAATAGGGTCGTCGAGGACATCATGGACGGCACCGACGGTTAGATTGTTCTTGGCTGTCTGTTCACTGTTCGGAATGCTATCGTAACCTGTGCCACCATTTCCGTCGCTAGCGGGAGCCGAAGTCAAACCGCTGTTGGGAACCAAATACCAACCCTCTCCCTGATAGCCGGACACGTTACCGGGATCAACGGAGAGGTAAGTTACATATGTGTTGTCGCCGCGATAGTCAGTGAACAAATCATTCCGATCGTTGCCCGCGGACCAAACGCTCAAGAGATTGGGGTTATCGTATAGCACTTCATCCAAATCGCGCGACCAGAAGCCATATTGGCCAAAGTTGGCATCCTCGATGGAAGACAGCGTGCGATCCTCCCACCATATGTCAGCCGTACCGATAGACAGCCCAAGCGAAGCAGTACTCCTCACGGCCCATCCGGTGATAAAGGAATAGCTGTGATTGGAGACTTGAATGAGACTGGCATCGGCCGCTAGCTCATTTGCATCATTCGTTGCGTTACGACTGCGGATAGCTACGCCTGAGGCCATGCCCAGCGCATCCGGATTTACGCCCGCGGCGGCTATGGTTCCAGCAACATGGGTTGCATGGTTATTTGCGCTACCGCTATCGATCACTTGCACTCGACCCGCCAATTCTTGATGCGTTGCCCGTACCAGACCCTCAGCCTCCCAGACACCAACCGTATACCCTGCCCCGGTCAGGTTCAGTCCACTGCTACCTCCCGGTTGCAACTGGTCGGTATTCGTCGTGTCTGCCGCGTCCACATTGGTGGAGGCATCTATTCGCAAATCGTCGGGACTGAGGCCCGCGCCCAGAAAGAAGACGCTTCCATCCAAGACACTCAACACGGGACCGACAGCATTCAAGTTCTCGACCATTCTTCCTTGCTGGATCGGCGAAGAGCTAAGCCGATTTGCCGATGCAATGGAATCGATAGACCCGCCAGCCGCATTTCTATCGCTTGAAAAGATGCAATACTCCGCAGTTACAGACTCCTCAATCTGGCTGGGAGAAACGGACAATAGTCTGCGATCTTCTAATGACTCGATGAACAGTGCGCGTACGCTCCCAGACCTTCTCTGGCTGCTACGAGAATTCCGCAGCCGCGAGACAGTTTTTTCAATATTCGAACCAATGGACCTATGTCGTCCGCCGAGCATTAGAAAACGCCTTTACAACGCGCTGGTGAGTTTTTGTTCGTCAAACACTTCACGACAAATCTAGACTGAGCCGGGCGTGGGGTACTGCCAGGCGGTGCGGCAAGAAATCCGCTGTGTCTCTTGCGACATTGATGTGTCGCGGCCGCGAGATCTTGATATCGCGATACGGATCTGCCTACTTAGATCCATCGCATACTTTCCGCCAGCGTGACTGCATCGAACGCGTTCTGCCAACGTTCGACGAGAAAAGAGTTCGGCATCACTGCCTGCTTTGCCGGATGTAACGCTTTTTATCTTTTTGCGGGGGCCACTATATGGAACGCCATCCAATGGCAATACCCGACAACCTTCACGGATACATACCAAAACGCAGGCCAGCGAAGAGATCCAATTTGAGAAAACGCTGGTGAAAGAGCCGCGACATCTCGAACAACTGATTCGAAACACCAACCCGATGGAGCCAGCCTTCTCCAAGTTCCGTCTGCGAACACCTAAGGAGAAAGATACGGCACAATGGAACAGCAATGCGTCGTTAAAATCGACCCTTGAAGAAATAACTAATACAATAAGTTTGAATTATGCTCGCGAATACGTCGCAGGGTCTCTTGCAACTCTATAGCTCAATGAGACGCCCCCTAAACCGCAATCGGACGCTTCTGCGAATAGACACATACTCATTCTTGCCAAGTTGCGCTTATTCCTAAACAAATGGAAGTTGCTTATTGAGATTTCGCCGGAAAAGAAGGGAGTCGAAGGGGTCTATAAAGTCATTGTCATTGATGTCAAAGCGACTGTCATAATCAGGCTCGGTCGCGGGCTTGTTCAACGACCGACGAAACAACAGAGAATCCAATGGATCGACAAAGCGATTTCCATTAACGTCGCCAAAAAACGCGTAGAAGGCGTCTGCCTCGTCCTCCCCCAGCCTGAGTTCAGTTCCGGTCTCTCCGTTCTGCAGGGCATCAAGGTGCAGGCCATTTCGGGACACCTTTGAACCATCGATGCGAAACAGATAATTGCCATCGACCAATGTTCCAGCGGTATTCGTAAAACTTCCGGAAAACGTAAGAATTGCAATCGTCTGCTCATCAACGTTCTCAATCAGTGCTTCCGTAATCACGTTTCCGCCATCTGGGCCGCGTTTCTCCAGACTTATCGCGTTGTCGTCAATGTCGACGGGGCCATCGAACCTGACAGTCAATTCACTGACTAGTGATCGCTGCTGCGTCCCATCACCAAAAATTACCGTTTCTATCTCAGGAAGATCGATAACTTCGATTAGAAATTTGCTTTCTAGATGCTGATCCTTTGCATCTGTGGAACGGACGCGAATGCTGAAAGTTGAGTTCAATTCATAGTCGGCTTGATCGACTAGGAATAGCTCATTACCAGATATTTGAAAACGCGTATTGTCATCGTCACCATCGCCGGCTGCAAAACCGTAGACGAATTCATCGATAAAGTCGGAGTCGAGTGTTTCGAACACGCCGACTAGCGTACCGGTTATTGAGTTTTCCGAAACTGCCGTATTGTCCAGCCGAATATCAAACGGTGCAAAGCCGCCAAGTAGACGCCTCACATCTTTCAACGCCCAAGTTCCCCGTCCCATCGTTGCCACAGCGAGAATGTCGTCTTTCGAGTCGTAGTCCGTGTCAAAAATCAGTGCGCCTGGTAGGGGGCCTCCCAGCCGAGTCCAAACGGAGTAGTCATCGCTTTCCTTGCTGACGAAAACCTGTTCGTCTGACGACACAATCAAGAAATCTTCTAGCGGCCCTTCAACATGCTCTAGTGAACGGTAGTCCCCCGCCAATGATGACAGGTTTGCGGTGAGCTCGCTCCAGGTCGTTCCGAAATCTTTTGTCACAAATACCGCCGAGTTGGTCAAAACAAACCAGCTACCTTCCTCACTTGTGTCCAACTCAATATCAAGAACGGTCCCACCAGGGAAAGCCGTATCGGTTGGTGTCAGCAGTTCGCTCAGTCCGCCCCTGCGGACTAAGATCTGAGAGCCCGAGCCTACGACGATCAGGTTCGGATCTGAAGCGTGACCGTATGCGAGAGGATCGCCAAAGAATGCATTCGTCGACGTCAAACCGCAAGTCGCTTCTGCGCAGCCGACGAGGATGTCAGACCCGGAACCTCTCGCATCTCTTTCGTGGATGGCGGTCGATCCGCCTATGATGAGACGGGTTGGATCTACCGCGTTCAACTCTATCGGCGTTCGGAAGTGCGGATCATCAATGCCCTGCAAAGACACGGAGGATATAAGTGAATTGCTGCTGTCATACTCTCGACGAGTGAAGGTGCTAAGGTTTTGAAAACTTGAATAGCGAAACGAATTTGTTCCACTGTCGTCGATGGCTACATCGCCTCCATCGGCTGTGGAAACGCTGCTCCATTGAAGTGATGTCGAATTGCTTTGTTGGGTCGTACCCGTATCCTGATTTCCACTGATTACAATCCCGGATATCGAGTCGTAGGCAATGTCGTGTTGCTCGGTGACGCCAAGGTCACCGATTAAAGAGAACCAGTCACCAGTGTTGTCCCTAGGATTTGTTCGCCGATAAATTCCCCCGTCATCGACTTCGATCAGATCACCGGCGGCATCAAATACCATCTCGCGGGAGTCGGCATGCGGCGCGCTATTGCTGGCCGTTCCGCCACCAGTTGCTCCCTGGCTGTCCGAATGAGTCAGATGCACGCATTGCTCGCCGATATTCTGTGAGGCATCACATCGGAAAAGTCGCCCGGAGAAATCTCGGGCGCCAATCGAGTTGGGGAATCCGCCAGTGTCTCCAAAGGAACGCGGTTGACGATCTCCTCCCACGTAGACGATGCTTGGATTGGTTGGATCGGCTCGTATGGAGAAATGTATCGAGCCTTGGCCGCCGGCGATATCAGCCATGGGCGAACCTGCTGGAGGTCCCTTCGCTCCACTTGGATTTAGACCCACGTCGACGCCATTTTCGTTTGTGGATGGAGTCTCCATCTGTACCCAAGTACCTGTTGCACCATTTGGGGACCGAAACAATCCAGCCAGATTTCCGGTATTCAGTATGGCCGCGTATACTTCTCCTTCTGCGCCAACACTGATTTCGATATTGCTGGTCTGATTGTCGATGATGAGAGCATCGATCGCAGCATCGCTAACCTTTGTCCAAGAAGCACCGCTGTCGTTAGACCGGTAAATGCCGTTGCTGTCGGAGCCACAAACTTCGCCGAAGACCAAACTCGAATACAGGATGGCAGGACTGTTTGGGTGACCGCTCAAATCGTAGGACACACCGCTCAGAACCTGGGAAAATGTTGCTCCGCTATCCTGACTATGGAAAACTCCAACATTAGGGCAGCTGAAGTTGTCAGCCACATTCACGGATACGGTCAGAAATTCACTCCGCGGGGCAACCCCCGATACGTTGGCGCCCACTAATGCTCCATTTCCATCGAGCGGCTCCCAAAACTCACCGCTGTCCGTAGAACGCAGCAGACCGCGCCTCTGGTCGCCAACTTGACCGTATGAACTGTAGCGTCCAAGCCCGGCAACAATCGTCTGGTTGGTGGAATCTGTCGGATCGAGTTCTAAGGCCCCAATAGACAATGAGCTTTGTCGATCCGTGAGCGGAGTCCATTTGGGGTTGCCGCTGGTTGCATTGCTCGTCCTCCAAACGCCTCCGTTTACAGAGCCTATCCACAAGGTGTCTGGGTCACTGGGATGAGCGACAACCGTGTGGATCGCCCCAATCACTTGATCGTCTGGCACAACATTTTCGACTTGTCCATCTGATATCGACTGAGGCCCCCGCGACAACCATCGCACTGGATCGTAGATAAGCACCGCATGGTCCTCGACTTCTCCTGCTGGCGACGGGCCGTCGGGGACTATACCCACAAGTCCGTCGTGCAGACGGAAGCGGGCGTAACTTATGCCCTCGCTCGCCCACTCAGGTACGCCAAAGAAAATCTCGTTCTCACCACTGAGCACTGGCCCAGAGAAGATCTTCTCTCCCGCGTCGAGCCAGTCGCCGTCCGCATTGAAATCGACCCAAGCATCCAAGAATGGGTTGGAGGCTGCGTTTGCAACGTTCGCGACGAACGCTGTGAAACGTCCCGTGCCCCCAATTGGAAGGCCGCGGCCAAACGACACGCCGTCCTCGTCATCGACGAAACCTGCCTGATCATCTGCCGAAGCACCCAAGTTCGGTTGTCCGTCAGATTCCGAGTCTATGTTTTCCCCTAGACTGAAGCCAGGCAATATCGTGTGACTTGCACCGCCATCAATCTGCCGAGTGGGATAGTCATTTGCAAATCCGGATTGCGATGCCTGAGGCGCATCCCCAAAATCTTCGGTGCCCAAAAAGCTGCCATTAACAGAAATGTTGTCGAATGTAAAACCGTCAGTTGCGATTGGGAAATTATCAAAGTGCTGAAACTTGACTTGCAGTCCATCGTCCAGATTTAGCCCATTGGCGGATGCCAATGCAGTCAAGTTGAATGGCCCGAAGGTAACGTAGTTAGGAGGGGCATTTCCGGCAGCGTCCGTCAACTCCACGATACGATACCAACTGTTGCCGTCTACGCTAAGAGAAACGCCATCGGCGTTCGTGGAACCAGTGAAAATAGCAGGCATCGGATCGTCTTCGTCACTGAACTCTTTGAAGTCAAATGTCAAATTGATATCGGTGAAGCCGGCTGTTTCCACATGCAATATGGCCTCACTCAGTCCTGGAGCGCTGTCGAAGAACGAATCCATAGTCAGGTGAAAAACACCGATGGGATCCTCAATGGAATTCACATCGATGCGGGCACCTCCGGAATTGGTAAATCCCCAGGCAGGTGACGCGACGCCCGCTTCAAAATCGTCCAGAGTGTTTGGAAGGATTGAAGTGGGGGCACCAAACACGGCCTGATAGGCATCGACGAGCCCCGCACCGGTCAGCGTGTCGAACCCAGGAGTCGAGATGTCTCGGGCGGTGCTCTCGAGTCGTTGGTAAATCTGGTTTGGTTCAAAAGTCGAGTTCGCCTGCTTGACCAGGGCTGCAATCGCCGCGGCGTGGGGAGCGGCCGCCGATGTGCCAAAGAAATTGGGAAATCCGTCTCCCTCATAATCATTACCGAAAAACGTGTTGTTGGTCCCGTCGACAGCAGCAAGGCGAGGCGTCTGGCGAATGTTCGGCGACGACAGAGGAGTACCATCAGGCTCAAACAGAATTGTCGACGGTCCCAGAGAAGTGAAGCTCTCTGGGACCAATTGATCTCCGTAAAAAGTCGCGGCAACACTGACAGCCTTTGCAGACGCCGAATGTCCAACGATCGTAGGACTATTCGTGTCATACTCGACGGGAACGTCATCTCCAAAATTGATGTACTTTAGGCGACCCGGAGCCGGCCCGGAGAATTTTCTAATCAATAGCTCAAAACTCGTATTCCCCGAGTTGTTCGTGAAGTCCAGGAATTCAAATGGAACTTGAGACGTGGTGTTGAAATCCTCCGCGCGCGCCACGATGTTGGTCGTACCAGCTTCTACCAGGTAGACATCCAAATCCGTGTCGACGCCGTTGGCTGTATAAAAAGGATCGTCCCATTGGAGAGCCAAGCGGATTCTGGACGAGTTGCTGATCGTCAGATTCTGCCTCGTATCGATTCCCCCAGCAGGATCAAAATCGAGCCAATCACCCGCAAACTGAGGATCAACGCCGAAACTTACTGCCGTACTCTCGTAGGATTTGTCAGCCGCGTTTCCCGCCGATGAAAAATAACTCACCCCAGAAGCCACCACAGTATCAACTGCTTGGGCGATGATCCCGTCCTGAAAGAAGGGCTCTGCAAAATAGAACACATCGTCCACGATGATGTCAGCCGCTCCCTTTAATGGATCAGCAAGATCCAAGATATTTTGGGCAAACCCCGCTTCGCCAGTGAAAGCGGTCGCGAAAGCAAAGTTTGCTCCTGGAGCCAGATCGTAGGCTAACTGGATCATGGCTCGGCCTTCGTCCGATCCGCCGGCTGACAGATCCTGCAGAACGTCGACACTTGCTGGAAGGTCATTACTGGCAATGTCGTTCGCCGCTCCGGCTAAATTGTCGTAGCTATCACTCAGCACTCCTATCGTGATGTCAGTTCCATCGTATCCCGAGGGCGTACTTCGATTTACTCTGCGTGTTTGATGAACCAAGTCGGCTTCACTGGCAACACTGCCTGCTGAAGTGAGGGGACGATATTGAGGTAGAATCCCGAGGATATGAGGGCTTTCTAGCGAGAGCAGCGAATCCAAGTTCAGCGGTGAAATAGTGCCCTCGAAAAAGTAAAGATCTGGCCGGGCGTGCACTCTTGCAAAGCCAGTACTCGCTAAATCGTCAAGGGCTT
>JANSWS010000605.1 GCA_024743355.1 bacterium | reverse complement strand
GACGTCTGCTTCACGCCCCCGGAGAATCCCGCCACGCCTCCTGGAGTACCGATACCCTACCCCAATACCGGCATGGCCAAGGACACCACCAGTGGCAGCAAGAAAGTCAAGATTTCCGGCAAGGAGATCATGCTCCGCAACAAGTCCTATTTCAAAAAGAGCATGGGTGACGAAGCCGGTTGCGCCGCCAAGAAGGGCGTCATCACCAGCACCAACCGCGGCAAAGTCTACTTCACCATGTGGTCCATGAACGTCAAAGCCGAAGGCCAAAACGTCGTCCGCCATTTCGACATGACCACGCATAACCACATGAGTATTCCCGGCAATACTCCGCCGTGGCCATATCTCGACGCCATGGCTTTTGCAGCACCTCAACATCCCTGCCATTCGACCGCTAAAAAGGTAGAGAAAGACTGCGCTAAGCATGTGACCAAATCAAAAAAAGGAGTAATCAAACGGAAAGCATCTATGAAGAAGATGTGCGCTGACCCCGACTGCAAAGCAGCAATGAAATGCGTCTTGCAGCCTCACAGGAGTAGCAAAGCAAGCAACAATTGTTGCGATGGCAAGACTACACATCACCTTGTGCCATCTTCCGAATTTATTCCCCACGCGCAGCGGGGCAAGAAGGATCCCGTCACGGGCTACAACGACGTTGGAGCTCCATGCCTATGTGTCAGCGGCAAGGACCACAATGACCCAACCACCGAACATGGATTAGTTGGACGCAAATACAAGCGATTGCGCTTAAAAGCAGCCAAGCCCATAACTCTCGAAAAGGCAATTGAGATGGGTGCGGAGTCAGCGACAGCTGTTGGCTGCCCCAAAGAGTGTACCGAAGCCCAATTGAAACGCGGTCATCGACAGATGAAACTGAACATCAAAGAAAGCGACCCTGTTCCGAGACAGTAGGAAGTGCCGGGAAACAAAATGAAACCAATCGACTTTCGATTTTCTTACCTTTACGGTGGAGCCGTTATCAGACCGGGACAATTAGTGCTTCTTGCGCGTTGTGACTACGAAGACGATACTGCCTATTGCAAAGCGCTAATTACGAACGGAAGTACCACTTCCGAGTTAGTACTAGAAGATGACTTCTATGTCGGAGTTATAGCAATTAGCACCACCGCTCATATAGCTGGGCAGAATGGAAACATGGTGTCTTTTTCCGTATCTCAAGACGCAAAAACAAACCGCATCGGAATTGATAACATTAATCAAACTCGCATCAATGACGTTGATGAATTCCTAGACTTAATACGGATCCGCGCAATCGAAAACTCCCCGTATTGCTGCGGGCAATTTGGCCAGTTGTATACCTACAATGAATCTGGTTGGATTCGCTCAGACGCAGGCTTTCGATCACTAGATAGCCCGGACTTCGAAGACATTGGCGGTATCAACAGAAGCGAACTCTACGCAGTTGGCAATGAAGGGTTCTTGGCAATGTTTAACGGAGATAACTGGGCTCACGTCACACTACCATCAAATGAAAATATTTCAGCCATCACTGCTGGAGTCAATAAGATTTTCCTGGCCGGATTTAATGGGCTCGTGATGATGGGACAAAAACATGAGTGGCAGTTAGTCGGAGAACCTGTAGAGAATAAAAACTACCGCGACATCGCGTTCCATCTTGGTGTCTGCTATTTACTTCACGAACGCGGCGTAGACATTATAGAAGGGAACGAGGTCAAACCAATGAAAATGGCTCGTCCCTTGCCTTCTACGGCCCGGAAGTTCGCCATCGGTTGCGAAGAACTTTGGCTAATCTGCGAAGACTCAGTCTTTCAAATAAGGACAAACTCATTGCATGAGCTAACTTGGCCTTAAAACTTGGGACATTCCTCGTCTACGCGAACCCTAAAAAGAAGCCACATGCTTATTACTTTTGAGCAGCATATTCAATGTTGCTTCTCCTTTTGGCTTCGTCGAGACCACGCCGTCTCCGAACCCCACTACTCCCTCCGCGATTTGGCCGAGCATGATGGGATTCTGGAATCGCATCTGGAAGGCCTGCGGCTGGCTGGAGAAGCGGGGTGGGAGCTGGCGGTGGAGGGACTGCAATGGGAAGAGCCGGGTGAAGTCTTTGTGGCGGCGGTACTGGCGTTTGAGAGCGGTGAGCAAGACAAGCTTGAGCGTGTGCTGCAAACGATCGGAGATACCAGCGAATTGCGACGAGCGCTGATCTCGGCACTCGGCTGGCTAACTTGGGAGCAGGCCGAACCCTGGGCGATTGCATTTTCTGAGTCCCCGCGTGCGTTCCTTCGTTATGCAGGAATTGCCGCCTTCGAAATCCACCGGCAGTATCCCGGCAACAGACTCGAGAGCTGGCTACAGAATGACGACGCGTCCGTTCAGGCCCGCGCCCTTCAGACTGTGGGAACCTTGGCAATCACTGATCAACTGCACCGAGTCGCCGAGTTCATCGATAACGCCAATGAAGAACTCCACTTCCAGGCCTGCTGGACAACGGCACTGAGAACTCGCAGCAAGGTTGCCATAGCACATTTGTTTCAAATAGCTGGTTCCAATAGTCTCTACTCCGATCCTGCAGCCCGACTGCTGATGTCCGCAGCCAACCTGCAAGCTGCCGCTGAACTCGTGAATCAACTGGCTCAAGGCAACTCGCAACAGCTTCGTCTGGCCACCATCGTGAGCGGACTCTTGGGAACGCCGGACAGCATTCCATGGCTGATCGAGATGATGAAGCAGCCCGAATTTGCCCGTGTGGCTGGAGAGTCGTTCTCGCGCATCACGGGCCTACGTCTGGATCAACGGCCCTTCGAGGGCGATTGGCCTGCCGGCTTCGAAGCTGGACCCAACGAAGATCCCGAAGACGAGAACGTCGAGATGGATCCGGATGAAAACCTGCCTTTTCCCAATCCCCAAGTAGTTGCCGCCTGGTGGCAGGAAAACCAAGCACGTTTTGCGCCGAACACGCGTTATCTGCTGGGTTGGGAGCTCGCCAATCAAGCTTGGTTGAAAAAGATTCTCGTGCTTGGCCGCCAACGTGAGCGGGCTACGGCCGCCTTGGAGTTGGCCCTGCTCCATCCCACCCAGCCTCTCTTCGAAATCAGGGCCAACGGCAATCGCCAAATCAAACAACTGGGAGCGGGAAGATTACCCACCGAAGAGTACCGCTGCTACGCCATCGAAGCCGGCCCAGACTAGATCTCTTAGTAGGATCCGCTTGCCGAGCGGTTCCT
>JANSWS010000618.1 GCA_024743355.1 bacterium | reverse complement strand
CAAGCCGACACGCCGTTCTTTCTCAACATCTGGTTCCACGAACCGCATGCACCAATCGCGGCGCCGGATGAAATCGTGGCGCAGTACGGGGATCTCGACGAACCGGCGGCCATTTACAGCGGCACGATCGAGAACACCGACCGCTCCATCGCCCGGTTGGTCGAGAAGCTGAAAGCGATCAACGAGTTGGAGAACACCATCATTATTTACGCGTCGGACAACGGCAGTTATCGCGGGGAACGCAACGGACCCTTGAAAGGGTCGAAAGGTTCCAACTTCGAGGGCGGCATTCGAGTTCCCGGCATCTTCTACTGGCCGGACGGAATCCCGGCCGGCCAGGTTGAAAAAGAACCGGCTGGCATGGTCGATCTGTTGCCGACGATCTGCGGTCTTGCGGGAATCGCCAAGCAAGCGGGAGTCCACCTGGACGGTTCGGACCTCTCGCCGCTGCTGACCGGTCGCCGGGACGAATTCCAACGCCACATTCCATTGTTCTTCCTGTCGCCGACATCCAACCCGACAGCAACCATCCGAGAAGGCCGGTTCGCGCTGGTCGGCTATCGCGACTACGAATTGCCCAAAGACCTGGATGCCATGAACGGCCTGATGAATCAGGTCGAAGAGATTCTGAAACGAGAAAACAGCCCTGAGCTTCGTGATGGTGGAAGACTCTGGAGCAAGATGTTCAACACGAAGTTTGCGAACAAGGAAGCTGAGAAGCTGCGAATTCAGTTCCTGAAATTCAACCGCTTTCAGGAGTCATGGATCCCGACCATCAAAGCCGGCGGCTACAAACGGTTCGAACTGTATGACCTCGACGCGGATATCGGACAAACGGCCGACATTGCGAAGCAGCATCCGGAGATCGTCAACCGTCTCAAACAGCAGCTACTCGACATCACCGCCAGCGTGATGGCCGACGGCCCGGATTGGAATCGAGAGTGATCCTAAACTCATTATTGCGTAGCGGAACTCGTCTCGAGTTTCGGCAAAGTATGAAGAGGGCGGGACACGTCAAGTCTTGAACCGAGACGTCCATAAGGAACTGCAACCAAGGATCCAAGCTGAGCTGAAACAGGGCGATTTCAACGATGTCGTCTTGCGCTGCATCGACAATCGAATCGACACCTGGATCAACGGTGTGCCGTTCGGTTTTATTGAAACCAAACAGGACTCCGCTGGGCGGCTTCGCAGAGGCAAAATCGGACTACAACTGCACGACGGCAAACCACTGGTCGTGTCTTTCCGCAACATTCGCGTAAAGGAGCTCTCCCGCGACCAGAGCCCATTTCCGCGAGGAGTGGCGAAACTCAGCAGAGAGTCTCCGCGGTTCCGGGAAAACTGCCAATTCTTGTGGGAATAGATGTCCACATTCGCAAGGAAGCCCTGGTTACTAAACGTGGTCGGCCCGCCGCCTATTGTTGCCTGGTTTCTCCAGAACGAGGTTTAATTCGCGGTGGCCGGCCATGTTTATTCAAACTCGATCAAACGGTGCTGACGAACGTGATGATCTCAAGGATGGTGGTTCGACCATGTCTTTCAGTCAGTGCTGCAGTTCTTCTGGCATTCACCACACTGCATGACTTCGCCGTTGGTCAGAAACGATCCGCACGTACAGCACTCCTGTACGCCCGCGAGTGTGAGAAACACCTGGGGCCCCTTCCTCAATTTCGTTTTGAAGATGCCGTTGAGATCCCGACCTACCGCAACGGCAAACGTGTCGTCGTCACCGAAGCGAATTTATGGAGCAGCCTCACCAAAGGCGATATACCTGCCGCCTTTGGCGATCCGTTCCAACTCGGCAACCGGGTGGGACGCTACCAAGGAAAGAAAAAGGATGGCTCGCCAAACCCTGATGTTGTCTTTGTGTCTTTCTACCGCGATGGAGGCCTGGGCGTTATAGGCCACAACATGAAGACCGGTGCCACGTGTTTCCTCTCGGTCGAAGAAGGAACCGATGTTCGTGGCGATGTGCCGACTCCGGACATGCCCGGATATGAAAAAGCCTGGCAGCCACCATCGGTTGTCGCCGAAGATGGATGCGTCAAGTGCCATATGGCGGATCCTTTTTTGCACACGCCCTGGATTGATCAAGTGCGCGTAAAGGATGCTCCCGACGAGACGCTTGTTCCGCTCATTGCCGACGCGGATTCTCCCTACTTTGTCATTGGAGAGGAGTTCCCCGCGCCTCCCGGAAGAAAGCCAGGAGACCCCCACGCAACGATTCCAAAGCACTTGCAAGGAAACAAGTGCGTGGAATGCCATGCTCCTCAGTGCGTGCCTGAATTCTTCAACGTCAAACTCGATGAACTAAAGATGTCGGCCCCGTTTCATAGCTTGGAAAAGGAAACCAGGGAGCGTTGGATCAAGGATCGAGATGAAGTGCGGGCTTACTGCCGGTCCTTGAACATAAGATACTTTGAGAAGAAGAGTGATGGTGACTGAGGGTGTGCAATGAATATGATTTGGGGTCTTGCGATGGCCGCCGTTGGGCTCTTCATGCTCATTTGCGGATCGATGAAGAGCGAGTTTTTTATCTACAAACTTCTGGTGGAACGTTCACGTATGGCCTGGGGCGAAGGCGACGCCGTCCATCGTTTCTACCAGGTCGTCGGACTCATCCTCGTCGTACTGGGAGGCTTATGGGCGGCAGGAATCATCTGGAAGTAGTCGCAGGTGATTCACTAATGAGATTACAGCCCATACTTCGTCGGATGGGGCCAACGCAATTCCCGGCACAGATCCGAAGGATCGTGTTTTCAAGCAGGAGTTTGAAATTGGCTCGAAGCAAACTCGAATCTGGTGATGAAGCGGATGTGCCGAGCTCGCGTCCAAAATTCGCGGCTGGGATTGTTCTGCTTGTCCCCGTAGTTGTTTCGGTAAGCTGCTTCTTTATCGCAAGATGGATCGGTTTGTCGCGGGGTTGGTTGTATCTTTGCAATTTTGCTCTCATCCACCTGTTCGGTTGGATGTGTGTTCAACGATGGAATCCGATCGTAATCTCACGCCGCAAT
>JANSWS010000217.1 GCA_024743355.1 bacterium | reverse complement strand
GGAGGTGTAATCGTCACAAAGCCGGGAAGATTTTCATTGGCGTTGCCCAGCCCATATAACGTCCATGCGCCCATGGACGGACGTACCAGACGGGGAGTGCCTGTATGGAGCTGCAGAAAGGCTTGTGGGTGAGCAGGCACCTCGGTTTGCATGGAGTTGATCACGCACAGTTTGTCCGCATGGCCGGCTACTTCCGGCAACAAATCCGAGAGCCAAAGTCCTGACTGTCCGTGCTGACGAAAACTCCACGGTGAGCCCAGCAACTCGCTGCCGCGGCGTCTTCCTGGCTTTCCAGAATCGCTGATCAATTGGGGCTTGTAATCCAGAGTGTCGACATGGGACGGCCCGCCCCGCATGCACAAGAAAATCACATTCTTGGCTTTGGGTGCGAAATGCGTCGTGGACGCGGTTTCCGCACAGGATTTTTGTACCAGATCGCTGAAGGCCAACCAGCCAAAACCGAGCCCCAAGCTTTGTAGAGCCGCCCGACGTGTCCACAGCGGATAGACCGTTCGACAGAGAGTATTTGTTCTCGGCATGATTAGCACTCTTGAAGAAGGTGGAAAAAGCCTGCTCGGCACGAGAGTCATCCGCATAGCATCATCTGACTCTCAGAACTCCAGCACTAGCATTGGGATTTCGGTACACCAGCCGGTTATCGAATCAACCTGTAATCGGCACTTGACACCAGGCCGCGGCTGACCGACTTCCAAATCTCTTGCTGCGTTTGATTTTCAGCTTGCAGTTCTTGCACGTATTTGACGATCGCGTCTACCTCGGCGGGCATGGGCGGACGAGCTAGGATCTTCATGCACAACTCATCGAATAGCTCTTCGATCTTTGCCGTTGTTAGCGTTTGCTTTGCCGACATCTGCTGCCTTTCGAGTTGCAATTGCCGTAATCTGCCCCCAGCAAAACGCCGCAATCGACGCTGAACTTGCAGTGGCAAAGCGACGTCCGTGGCAGGTCCCAAACCGAGCAGCAACTGGCTGGCAATTCTGTCACAGTTCTCATCAACAAAATCGCTGTTCATCCAATACAGAGCCTGCGCCGGCACGATGGTCAGTTCTCGACTGCCACGAACGGATGAGTTGTCTGCGAAATCAAAGGTTTCCAGCACCTCCGGCAACACATTACGCGGCACCGGCAGATAGACGCTACGAACACGGGTGTCCGCTTCGGCGATGGTGGATTCAGACAGCCCGCGCAATCTTCGATTACCGATTTGTCCATCGCCTGCCTGGGAGATCATGGATCCCAGCGGGCGATCGAGGTCCAACTGAGCACTAGCGCTCAGAAGCCCGTCTCGCAGCACTTCGGCCTCGGAGGCTCGCACATTGGCACGCCAAAGTAGACGATTCTCGGGATCCAGTTCGAATGCCTGCGGTCGAAACCGACTGGACTGCTGGTAGGTCTTGGATAGAACAATCTGCCGCACCAATGCTTTTGTCGACCAATCTTGCTCGACAAAATGACTCGCGAGAAAATCCAGCAACTCAGGATGGCTCGGCCGTTCTCCACTGGTACCGAAATTATCCTCCGTGGCAACCAATCCCTCGCCTAACAGCCAAGACCATACGCGATTGACATAGACGCGGGCCGTCAAAGGGTTTTGCTCATTGGTTAACCAATCCGCCAGCTGCAAGCGACCGCTCTGGTCACTGGAAATCCTGGCCGCATAGCCGCGGGACAGAAACTCAGGCAGGCCCCGAGGTACACGGTCACCCGGCTTCTCAATTTCCCCGCGAATGAAAAGGGGGCTGTCGGTGATGTATTGCAGCTCGCGTAATTGTTGACCTCGCTGAACCAATTCATTGGGTACTGCATTGCCGATAGAGCGTTGCACCCTGTCGCGCAGGAATTGTCGCGGGCTAAAACGAGCTGATGACGATAGCTTGGGAGCAGCGGGTTTGTCGGAAACTCCCATTGCCAATTGGCGGCGAGTGCCATCATCTTCGACCGATTCCAACTGAATGCTAAGCCTGGTTATCTGCTGGGCCAGACGCAGTGCCTGCTGGCGGTCTTGCGGGTCTTCATTACCGCTTGCACGAGCCCGCAGCAATTGCCTTCTCTCCTGCTCCAGTTGGGCAATACGCTCTTTCAGCTGCTCAACATCTTCCCGTGACAGCTCAGATCGCTGAGCAGATTCCGAGCTTGCCGCTCCGGGCAAATCGAGCAAGGTGGAACGATTTCTGCCGGCGACTCCGCCAGTCGTACCAAAGTGGTTCTGTGTGGAAAGCAAAATCCCCGCCATGGCCGAGTAATCGCGCTGGCTAACCGGATCGAATTTATGATCGTGGCATCGCGCACAGGCGATCGTCACTCCCAGGAAGGCTTGCGAAAGCGCGTCGATCTGCTCGTCGGCAATATCCACAGCGAATTGAAGGGGGTTCATCTCATTGACACTCTTAGGCCCCACAGTAAGAAAACCCGTCGCGATCAACCTCTCAGCTTTCTGCTGCGAGCTGGTGGCCGGTATAAGATCACCCGCAATCTGCTCGCGAACAAACTCGTCAAACGGCTTGTCTTTGTTGAAGGCATCGATCACATAGTCTCGGTAACGCCAGGCGTAAGGATACGCGACGTTAACGTCCTTGCCGGTGGATTCAGCATAGCGGGCCACGTCCAGCCAACGCCGTCCGAATCGCTCGCCGAATTGCGGGCTTTCAAGATATTTATCCACCAGCACTTCAATGGGCTGCGGATTCTCACTGGCTGCGAATTGCTCCAGGTCGGAACGCGATGGCGGCAGGCCGGTCAAATCCAGGGCTAAACGTCGCACCAAAGTGAACCGATCGGCGGAGTCCGACGGAGCCAAGCCCTGGGCCTCAAGCTGCGCTAAGATGAAATGATCGATGTCGCCGCTCGGCCACGAGCTATCCTGCACTGTGGGAACCGCAGATTTGGCGTGTGGCTGCCAAGCCCACCATTCCTGCTGTGCTGCATCTCGTTCGTCCCGTTCACCCGCCTTGCCAACTCTTGGATCATAGGCCCCCGATGCAATCCATTGTGTAAAGTTTCGAATGACATCAGGCGGCAACTTTTCACCATAGTCCGCCGGAGGCATGGAAAGGTGTTTATCTTCCTGGCGAATCGCGGTCAGCAATAAACTGCTCGCAGGCCGACCGGCAACGATCGCAGGACCGCTCGAACCGCCCTGCAGCAGGCCCTCGCGGCTATCCAGTCGCAAGCCACCGGCCGGTTCATCTTGTTCCGCTGAGTGACAGTCGTAGCAATGCTCAACAAGCACAGGCCGAATCCGTGATTCGAATAATAGCCTTTGTTGATCCGATCTTTGTTGGGCGAAGCTAACAGGCAAGATCGCCCGAATCGAACCTGTGACCAAAGTCACAAATAGCAGGGCCGCTTGGAATGCATGGCTGAAACGAAACATGTCAGCAAGCCTTTTACGGATTGAGGGCTGCGTCAAATGAATAGAGCGATGCCAAACCGCCGACAGCTCGTGTCCGCAGTTGCTGGATGAGACCAACTTGCGAGCGTTCCATAACCCCTGTCATTTCGATCGGAATAACAAAGGAACCACGCTCAAAAGCTTTCAAGTTGAGATGAGTTTTATCGGCGCCAAACTGCAACGTCGATTTTCCGCTTGCAAACCTCGGCTCCTGCTCCATCTAACCGAGAGCTCTCGTTTGAGTTTCGCTGGTTCTTGAAAATTGCCTCAGATCTTAGCGCTATCGACCGTCCAGGGTCGGCGAAGCTGGCCAGTGGCTGGCTCGCGTTTTTGCTGCGTCACAAAAGAAGCCTAAGTGTTTTGCCGGGACTGCTGTCAGAACCGGACCTTCTTTTTTTGCCGTGAATTGACACCCGAAATTTTCCGACCGAAGACCGAAGGTGTCCACACGCTGCCGATAACCGGTGGATCCATTACGCCACCCACCCAGGGAGGGGATGGCACCGGTCGCCGCAATGCTAGCAATCGCTGCTAGAATGGACGCAGTAGGTTTCACTTGGTCGGAGAGGCGGGAAAGTGCATTGGAGTCAAGCGATGGTGAGGATCTGCTGATGAAGCAGCCATTTCGAACATCCGACAAGCTCGCCCGCTTTGGAACCTGCAAATCGGCTGCGCGGAAGTCTTCCGAGCACAGTCCGCTGGCTGTTCATACGGCGATGCAGGAGCCTGTCGTCTCCGCGACAGAAGACGTCACGCAGCAGGCACTCGTGCATCGCCTGGCTCATGAGGTGCGCTGTCTGGAAACAGCTGGCCGAAAAGTGACCTCGACGGAAGTTATCGCCAGCGGCTGTGAAGCTTTGGATGCTTGTCTACCTCACGGAGGCTATGTGCCAGGCAGCGTGGTGGAATATTTACGCGGCTCCACAGCATGTGGGGCCAGCTACATGGCGGTAGCGGCGGCGGCGGCAGCCATGCGAGCCCGCTCGGGCTACGTGGTCATTGTGGATACCCACTATTCCCCAACCAACGATCAGCCAGCCCCATTCGACCAACAAGTACAGGGGCCAGCTAAGTATTGGGAGCCCAAGACCACAACGCATTTGACCTATCCACCTGCCTTAGCCTCACAAGGCATCGATTTGGAAAGGGTCATCTTTGTTCGGCCGCAATCCGCTGACGATGCGATGTGGGCTATCGACCAGGCCTTGCGTACACCTGCGGTGGCCGCCGTGATGGCAGAACTGGAACGCATTGACGACCGCTCTGCTCGCCGTCTTCAACTGGCAGCAGAAACAGGTGGAAGTCTAGCTTTGTTGTTGCGTCCAGCGAGCGCCCGCCGTGCTCCCAGTTGGGCAGAAATCCAATGGCTCGTAAATACGCGGCCTGCGGTTCCCGCTTCTTCGCCCCTGCAGTCCAAGCCTGTGCATTCAAGCATGCAGAGTGTTAACGGAAACGCCAGCCGGCGACTGCAGGTGCAATTGCTGCGCAATCGAGGTGGCCGACCGGGCGCGAAACTAGATCTGGAAATTGATCCCATCAGCGGAACTCTGCAACCCGCTAGCACCGAGAGGAATCGGTATGAGCAAACGGCTTCTTTGCGTCTGGCTTCCGAATTGGCCCGTCCAAAGAATTCTGGCCGAAGAACCGCAGCTGGCTGATTCGCCTTTGATTCTTTCCGCTCGCGATCCACGTCGCGGCTTGATTGTGGCGGCTGCCAATCTGGTGGCAAGAGGCGAAGGCATCAAAGCGGGTATGCGTTTGGCTGAAGCGACTGCCCTTAGCAATGCTCAAGTACGCGACCATGACCCTCAGGAAGATCTGGAAACTCTCTGCCATTTGGCGGAACAGGCTCAGCAATTCAGTCCTATCGTCGGACTGGAGCAGCTGGAAAAGAAGATGTGGGCCGGTCGCACGCTACACCAACCAGAATGCTTGCTGCTGGATGTCACTGGCTTGGCCAATCTATTTGGAGGCGAGGAACAACTACTGTCCGAAGTCTGCCAGTGGTTGAACCAGCAAAACTATTTTGGATGCCTGGGACTGGCCGGAAACGTCGGGGCTGCCTGGGCCATCGCCAATTATGCCAATCGTAAGCATCCGGCCCCACAAGCTACCGCTGGCAGCCTGCAGCAAGCTGCGGAAATCAAGACCGTCCCGCCCTCACGTTATCGCATCGTCTCAGCCGGCTGCGACGCCGAAGCAATTTCCCACTTGCCGCTTGCCGCACTAAGACAACCCGCCCCCACAATTGAATCTTTGGCCAGACTGGGCCTCCGCAGAGTTGGCGAATTGAACTCTTTGCCGCGTGACGGTATGGCGACCCGCTTGGGTGAACAGCTAATTCTGCGTTGGGACCAGGCATTAGGTCGACGCGCCGAACCCATCGTGACTTTAAACAGTCTGCCAGATTGGTGCCTGGAGCAGAGCCTCGAATTCCCGACGCACCACCGAGAAACCATCGCCGAACTGGTACGCAGGCTGTGTGATGAATTGTGCACACGCCTGCGGAAACGCGGCGAAGGAGCATTGCGGATCCTCTGCCGACTGGATCTGGTACAGCAAGCGCCCTTGGTCCTGCAATTGGCTCTGTTTCGACCTACCAACGACGCCAAACATCTCGCCTCGCTTTCGGTTGGTCAGCTAGAACAACAACTCCGCAGCACAACCAAGGCCGCGCTCTGGCGGATCAGTTTGCAAGCCACCTTGACGGCGCCCATGCGCTGGCGACAAACAGAGCTTTTCGAAGCAGGTGAAGCAGCCAGCCAAAATGAAATCGCTCGCTTGGTAGATACCCTCAGCGGTCGCCTCGGACGCAAGCAAGTTTTACAGGCAAAGCTGCGCCGCGAATCGCAGCCCGAATTGGCTTTCAGCATGCGACCACTTACCGGACGACGGCAAGACGGGTCCCCGCAAACCTCTCTTAAGAAGATCAGCACGCGTCTCACCAGCCGTAGAGCGGAACCCAGACGCGATGATCCATTACGACGCCCCTTGTATCTCTTCGTCCAACCGATCTTGATATCCGGTACTACCCCACAAACTACCCGCCGAGTTGATAATTCCTCGGCCCACGCTATCGCAGACACTCCCGAAACGAAATCAACGCTGCCGATATCGTTCCACTATGCGGAAGAACGCTACGATGTGATGTATGCCTGCGGACCGGAACGACTGGAAAGCGGCTGGTGGCGGGGGCCCAGCGTAAGACGCGATTACTTCCGGGTGCAGACACGCCAGGGAAGCTGGTGGTGGATGTTCCGCGATCTCCATACAGGACACTGGTTTCTGCACGGAAGATTTGATTGATTCTCCCCGAACGATAGTCGGCGCTAGCCGCGGTCCTTTCCGTTTTCGCTAGGTTCTAACCGGTCAATTGCTGAAAGCACCAAAGTCCATTCGGATTTTGCGGCATTTAAAACCGCCAACGTCGTCATTAGCAAACTGACACCGTCAAACCGCCGTAATTCATTAGGCCCGGGAAGTTTGGTAGACGCACCAGCAACAGGAGAATCGGCATGCTTACATTGCTGTTGGAAAACCCGATATGGATTGGGCTGACAGGTGTTTTATTTTCCTGCATGGCGATCGTCTTATGGACCCAACTACCCGACCGCAAATCGCAGCGAATAGCCTTCGTCTCAGCCCTGGTGTTATCCGGCCTGACGATCTTTTTGGTAGCCCTGAATATCCTGGTTCAAACGGAGCGTGAACGCATCGAAGACACCCTGCATACGGTGTCAGCGGCACTCAAGAAGAATGACCTTCCAACGGTCTACTCTTACATTCACCCTAATGCCACCGAAGGTTTACAACGCGCCAAGGGCGAACTGCCTCAATACCATTTCAATGATGCAAGAGTAACACGCATCAAGGACATTCAAGTCAACTTGGACACCCAGCCCAACACCGCCGTGGCGGAATTTAACGTCGTCGTGGACGTGAACGTGGGACAGAACAAGGGCCGAGCCGCCCGCTTCGTGCGGGTGTACTTTATGCAGCGTGACGGTCGCTGGCTGGTGCGTGATTACGAACACTTTGAGCCGACGGCTGGCTTCCGGAGTCTGCCTTGATCTCGATTCACACAGTCCAAGTGCGAAACGCACGACAGGAATTAGCCTTGGACTTTACTTACTCGTCGGACATGGAGCCGAGATTCTGCACATGCTGACGCAAGGTTCTTATCCGCGTGGCCAAAAAAATCAGCAAACAACCCAGGATGGCAGCGCCCAGGCCTATCAGCCAAGAAATCGAAACCAGCCCCGTGTCGGTCCAGAAAACAAAGACCAGACCAATAATCACCACGGCGACCGCAATCCACATCGTCAATCCACGTTCAGGCGCCCCAGAGCGGGTCTTCCAGGCGTCGATAAACAGGCCGACGCCTTGCACAATGAGCCACACGCCAACCAAGATCAAAAACAGCTTGGCGCTGACTCCGGTCCAAAGCAGAAGGACTAAACCTAAGGCAAGGCTAACAACGGCGGGCGTAAGCTGGGTGATGCCTCCCTTGCCGCGATACGCTGCAATAGCTCCCACAATTCCGTCTATCAGAAAGTAAGCCCCCAGCAACTTTACCAGAATCGAGATCGTCTTATCCGGCCAAATAAAGGCGCAAGCCGCCAAGGCGATGGCCAAGATCCCGCGCAAGAGTATCGCCCACCATATCTTCCCCAACTTACTTTCGACTTGCTTTTTGGCCTGCTTGACCATTTTCGCCGCTCTGGGATGCCCTTCGGAGCTCATGCTGCTTTACCTTTTATCCAAACGAAGTTGTGACGCGTAGCTACCGTCGCTAGACCGTGAACGACCAATCGTAGCCACCGTCACCAGACGGTGGACGACCGTAGCTACCGTCGCCAGACGGTGGACTTCGCCAGACGGTGGACTTCGCGGACCACGCTCTGGCGAGCGTGGCTACGGGTAAAAATTACCTGCCGCTCGGCTAAAGACCAGCATTCAATGCTTTTGACTACCGGAATTCCCGAACAAGCCTGATGCACGACTGCCGCTATCGCAGCAACCTAATAACGTACAATCCAGTCCATGGTGAAGCGATGATCCAAAATCCCCTCGCGCTCCGTTAAAGGAGTTTCCCAGGCAACGCCCAGCTCCATATTCGACTTCGGCTTGAGCTTCACTCCCAGCGCACCCGTAACCAGATCATTTCCGGTGACATTCGGCGAGCCAAAGTTGAACAGATCTCCGCCTTCCAGAGGCAAGGGAAATGCGCTAGCGGATTTTAGGTAGTTATACCAATTCAGTTCGCCGAATACATACGCTGGCCGGTTGCCAATTTGATGGTCCAGGTGGTTAGACCAATAGAACACGCTGTTCTCGGCAGAATCATCCAGGGGAGTGCGAATTCCACGGGTCGATATCAAGTGTGCCTTGCTGCCCAATCGCATGCCAAAGGAACTGAATACGTTCAAAACACCATCCCCATTGCCTTGCAAGGATTTGGTCGAGCCACTGGGAGCTTCGTAGGTAAAACCGACGCTGGCCAACCAGCCTTTCTCCGGACGGTGGAACAAGTTGTACTTCAGACCTGCCGCGATATCCGCATAGCCACTCTCCAAAACAGGGCTTTGCGTGTAGATAAGTCCATCCTTGGTGGCGATCAAACTGAGTCGCTTGGACAAGGCTACGCGTACTTGAAGCGCATAAACCTGTACCGAGTTTGCCCCCAGGAAATCAGGCAATTCATGATGGATGAATATAAGGCGGGCTTCCGTCAGAGTTCTAGGATCCTCAAAGAACACCGGATTCGTCATAGGACTAATGAAGTCATCGAAACTTCGATCAGAGCGTTTGACAAGCCCGAACCCTAAGAGAGAGCTCCGATCACAATGATTCACGGAACAGCAGCAAGTACCGCCTCCACAACCGCCCAGGCAATCTCTGTAGGACCCCCTTTTTTGAAGGTCACAGCCGGTACCGCAGCTGCCCTGACAAATGCCGGATCGACAACCGGCCTGCACGACCTCGCTTAGCCCATCAAAGCCCTCGGTGTCGCTCGGCGTTGGAATTAGCCGAGCGCCGCTGTGGGAGACTGTAGGCGCCAACGTCTCAGCGTAATAGTCAGCAATCAGCTCAGAGGGAGCAGCCTCTGCACTTGCGGTAGCAACCATCAATAACACTGCGGATAGCAGTGAAAACCGAGCATCCATGCGAATGTTCCTAAACCAATAATGCCTGGCGTCTTTGCCTGCAATCATCACTGGGCGCATCTCTTGCCACTACAGATCTTCGGACGATCAATCCGCGGAGATCCTTTCGAGCCTTGCGATGATCCAGCTTGTATCCAATCCGTCGCTTCTACTTTCGGACAAACACCGCCAGTCACAGCAAGAGAACAGGCTTCAGAGTGTATTCCACTCGCAAATGCGGTGGAGTAACGCGAATGCGTTGACGCGGATCTGCTAGGTAAAATAAGACGATTGCGTCAATAACAGCAGTGGGGCTGACGATTCAGCGGCGACGGAAATCAATTGCCACCGGCCAGCTGCGCTATCAAGCACTCCCAAGCCAAGCCAAGCCGCTTGCCGCAATAACATTGCCCCAAAGCGGCATGAAGTCTTCACACCTGAAAACGGCCCCACTCCAGACGCAACGCACCATCGTTGGTAATAGCTTAGCTATGACAATCTCACTACCATTCAGCAGGCTGCAGCCCCCTACCCTCACGTCACGTCACGTCTGGTCACGTGGGCTCGTCGGAGATTACCACTTCCGACCCTTCCGTCGGACCTGCTACTGTAACGTCCACATCAACCAAGTCTCCGCCTCCCGGCAAGATGGTAATCTTGACGGAGTAAGCTGTTGTCGGCTCCACGTCGCAATTCACCTTGGCAACGCCAATCCTGCCTGAGGCGTAAACCTTTTTGATCTTGCCAGTCCATTCCCCCGTGCCGCCTCCCGTCTCAACAATGGTGACATCCTGGTTCTCGCTGAATGTCTCTCCAGAGGCTGCTTCCAATGCAATGATCGACTTCTTATTTCGCTCACCGACGAGCCAGGGTACGAGTTGAGGCATAGTAAGATCCTTGGTTCAAAATTTAGCAACCCGAGACGCAAGTCGTCGTCGTCAGCCGACAAATCGCTCTCACAGAAGACGCGACTTCAGAGCGATGCCAGTTATAGCAGCTACCGTTGCGAAATTCCAACTTTGCACATTTCCCTGCGCGGGTTCCGTGCGTCGGAGCAGCACATACCATGTTGGATCGAACCTATCCCATACTCTTCACGGCTTTGGGCATTAGCCGTGGCTCCCTGCGTTTTTCGGATCGTTGCTGGAAATCAGTCCTGATCGCTGCTTTTGTCGGAGACTGAATGAATCCAATCGGCGTCGCATGCAAACCGCTGCTGGAAGATTTTCATTGACGCACCTCGACATGTAGCCGAGAAAGCCTTGCGTTCGTTGACCGTCGTTGCAATCGCGCAGCCCGAGCGTTAACTTGAGATCCAGGTCGACCATTCAGAATCAGCATGCCGCAATATTTCTCTTCGCAGCGTATGCACGACGGTGGACCCTCGACCATTCCTCTTCGAACTCTGAGCGCGAGCATGCACCGTGAAAAACGTCAGTATCTTTTGTACCGCCTTAAGTGCACTTGTTCTGGCCACTCTTCTGTTCGGTAGTGCTTTCGCCGATGTAACAATTTCGGAAACAACCTACGAAGGTCGGCCGCAGTTTGTCGTGCGTACACCCACGGCCACCTATTACCTGGATCGAGCTGCCGGTGGCTTTTCGAGGCTGCTAGATCGGGAGGGCAACGATTGGATCGCATTTCATCGCAACCCACTGAAGGAATTTCCTGAATCAGCAGCAGCCGGCTATCGAGGCATACCGAATCTGTTGTTCGGCAGTCAGAATCCCGATGCCGGCAGCGGTCACCCCGGCTTTGATCAATGCACCAGTCATCAGCAAGGCCGACAATCGATCGTGGTCAATACGCAAAGTCAACGCTGGCGCTGGCGTTGGGATTTCGAAGACGATCATGTCACACTCTCGGTCCTGCAGACCCCACCCGACATCCCCTATTGGTTCTTGTATGAAGGGCCAGTCGGTGGTCAGTGGTCGCCCAAGACCCATTTCTTCGGCACCGACCAAGGAGGACCTCAGCGCGACATGCCGGCTAATTCCAATCAGCTTTTCGGCAATTGGAAATGGGCCTACTTTGGCGATGACTCCACACCCCGGGTGCTGCTGGTTGCTCAGCAGGAAGGCGACACGCTTCCAGACACGCTTTGGTATTTGGGAAATGAAGCGAGAGGCATCGAATCACAGGACGGAATGCTCGTGTTCGGCTTCGGCCGCGGTCCGGGTACACAACCCCTGCTGACCGGTAACCACCGCTTTCGTTTGGCGTTTGTCGAGTCGCCGAATGGATTTCAACACGCAAATGTTTCAGCGGTTGCCGACCAATGGCTGGCTAGCGACACATGGCAGCTGTACGCCGACGACGCGTGGCGTGGCCCAACACCTGCTCAAGGGCGGGATTGGCCTGATGGCCAGTGCTTCTTTCAACGCTATTGGTTTCAGATGGGTGAGCAATTCAACAATCCGTCGGTCAATGGCCGTTTTCGCGTGAACGATCCGTACGTGGCCACCCATCCGACTTTCCATAGCCGCTCCGAACCGAAAGGCAATGGCATGCTAACGATTCCGGTACAGCATTCCCTGCGAAACATCGAGGCGGCTCGGCTGTATTTGGAACTTTGGGGCGGCCATCCCCACAGTCACAATCGTCGCGTTTCGATCAACGGTCGTTCGACCTATCCGATTCACAATGCCGACGACAATCACTGCACTCATATCTACGAAGAAATCCCCATTCTTATTACCGACCTGGTACAAGGTCCGAATGCACTCCAGTTCGCTGTGGATGGAGAGCATACGTTCTGGGGGCATTTCATTGTCGAAGAAGCTGCCATTGATGTCTTGTTGCCCACAACCAGCCCCCAGGTGCAAGAGCTGGACTTATCTTCGCCCCCCCAGGTAAGTGTTGACGCTACCGAGACAGAACAGTGGCTGCTGTCGCTCGACGTTTCGGAACAAGCCGCCACCCGGATCCAGGCGGTGCATTACTTTGCTCGTTATGAAGGCTATGACGAAAATGGAGATGGCAGTCGCTGGGACTGGCACGGGATGACCAAACGCAAGGTGCCTGTCGGGCATCTTGGATCATCAACCACCTACCCCTTTTCATGTTCGTGGGATGTCTCCATGCTGGCTGCCCAAAGTGACGTAGCCATTCGAGCCATCATCGAATTTCAAAGC
>JANSWS010000309.1 GCA_024743355.1 bacterium | reverse complement strand
TTTTGTGTGGCACGGGCTTGCCCGTGAATTTTCATGGACAGTAGCTTGCAGTCGGCATCAGCATTGAAACTTACTCGAAGCATTTGGCGCATACTTCCTGCCAGCTGGACTTCGTTTCGATTTTGCTCTGTATGGGCGTGCAAGCTGTCAACGGTCAAAACCCACTGGCGAGCCAGTGCCACACTGCCGTGGAGCCTTTCGTTATCAGCTTGCAACTGCTTGACGCGCAGACGCTTCTCGAAGTGAAAAAGCCTGTGAAAGCGGCAGATGCTTCGATGGCGTTCAGCAAGTTGCGACCGCCAATCAGCGGCTTTCCACCGGACATAGGACAGTCCGGGCCTTACGGTCAGCGGTTGGTATGGGATAATGCTTGATTGCTAAGAATCAATCAAACCCTGTAAGCGAGGAATACATCATGCGCGCTTCGATTGTCTTTGCCCTTGTGATTCTGAGTCTAGCTTCCGCTTCCGCTCAGGAACCACTTGGTCCGAAGTGGGAATCGCTGTTTAACGGCGAAGATCTGACGGGTTGGCAAAAGATCGGGAATGAGAAATGGGTTGTAGAGGACGGTGCCATTTACGGAGAAGGAGTCACCGAAGAGTACGGTTACCTGGCTACCGAAAAGAGCTACCAAGATTTTGATCTCAGGTTGCGTTTCAAGTGTGAAGCAAGCGGCAATAGTGGCGTGTATATTCACACTGCTTTCAAGCCCGGAACACCCACGGTTATCCAGGGCCGACAGATCGAGATCGATCGCGCGATCGGGCATCATACTGGCGGGATCTACGGAGATGGCAAGGGCTGGATTGTGTGGCCAGCTGCCGAATTGGAGACCGTCATAAAACCCAATGACTGGAACGACATGCGTATCAAGGTAGATGGGAATCGCTACATCACACATCTCAACGGCGTGCAAATGATTGACTTTACCTACCCCTCTCCGACTGCGACCTCCGGCGTGATCGCTCTGCAACTGCACTCCGGTGGCGAAGGCCGCATGCGTTTCAAGGACATCTACATTCGTGATTTGACTCGCGGCAAGGCGGGCGAATAAGGCTGCCGTCTTCGACACGCTCGCTCGACCGACCTGTCGGTGGGAATAGCCAGCAAGAGCGACCGATGCGACAGGGCTGAACCATCCAGGCCCACCAGGTTGATACGACAACCCTGGATGGGCCGTTGGCTAACTTCGATACCAGTTTTGGGGCTAACCGTTATTCGGTGGCTGTGATGGTCTGTTGAGTCGCGTTTTCACCGCCAACTTTGATGCGTAGGCAGGCCGCGATCGCCTGGCGACTGTAGTCGATGGACTCTGCGAGAATGCGTGCCGCCTCTTGGCTGGCGTGAAACCCCTTACTGTTCTCACTGGCAATATAGTCCAAACGCCACATTGCCTTCTTCTGGAGGCGGCGTATCGGTTCCAGTTCCTCTGCGCTCGCTCCCAACTCTTGAACCGCGACAATCGCATCCAGCATGTCGGTCATCTCGTAGCCCTGCGATTCACCATCGTATGGCTGGAATCCAGAAAAGACTCCAACGGATCGAGTCTGCTCGCAACTCAATTGGCGAGTAATCCGATTCCTCGACGACTGTCCCGTTTGCGGAAACATTCCTTCCGTCACTCCGTGTATACCAGCCCTAAACCTCACCTAATTTCGCGAAGTTTGCAACCAGAGGGACTAAAAATCCCGGGCTAGACGCAAGGATGAGCTATACACCGTGAGCTACACCTTGCAAAGCGCGCTAATTGATGCCCTTTCAACCAATCGGGAGGCGAGCGGCCAGAACCATGCAAACGATAGAATCCGTAAATCCAGCCCTTTTCCCTCAACGTAACGAGGCTGAGAACTCCCTTGTCATCATCCATCGACAACTGGGCTTTCAACCCAAAATCGCTGAGGCGATTCCGCTCGAATTCTGCCAAGGAGGTTTCAAGGTACAGTCAAATACTCCGCTCTTGTTCGAGGAAAAGGTCGCGGTAGAGTGGTCAACCGATAGTGGAAACGAGTGCAATAAAATTTATGCCAAAGTAGGCTGGATTCGATCTATCGGCGACTCCTGGATCATCGGCTTAGCCCTTGATCGCGCTCTGACCGCTGAGGCGGCTGAGCAGCTTTCATCCATTTGTAAAGGACAAAGACGCAAGTCCGAACGCACCTCAATTCAGATTCAGGCGGAGGTCAAAAGAGCGGGCGAAACCGAATTGCAGCCTGTCACCTTACTGGACTGCTCTCAATCCGGATTCAGCTTTCAGATTTCGGAACCAGTGGAGGTGGGACAACCCATCATGCTCCAGCTGAGTCACGGCGATCAGCATATGGTATCGATCATGGGCAAAGCAAAATGGATTTCACGCGAAGGATCAGACTATCGGGTTGGATGCGAGGTAAGTGAGATTTGTCGCGAGACGTTCAACGCGAGTCTTCGCGATAAGATCCCGTCTGTTCTGCCGGTAGCCCGGAGTCTACTTTCGCGGAAATGGGCTTGGCTCGGAGCCGCATTGTGCATCTCGAGCATTGTTGGCTGGGTGATTTTCCGGTCTTTCAGCGCCTAGAACACTGCCTATTCTCTTCCATCGGTTTGCGCACTATTGGCTATCCGCTCTGGCCGATGCCATTGGAACGCATTCCATCTGGAAGGTCGCAACCGCACTGGATATTTGGCTCCCAATGGCGGCAGCATTGTCGGTCCCCTGCCAGCTGCGAATCGGCGGCCTGTTCGCCAACGGACAAGTGCCGAAGCAATCGCGTTCCGCATTCTTGTTGCTTGCTTGCTATTTCCGATGCGCACGGTCAGAATCAGCCATAGCTGCCGACGTCTTTGATCGGTGCGTTTCTTTGAAAGGTGCAATCATGCTGTTTCGAGTGGGATTGACGGCGTTGTTCTTTGTCACCGGCATTTCCGTTGCCTGCCCGCAGACTGAGGAGTCGCAGCCGACACCCGCCACCGTTGCCGAAGCCCAACGGGTATTTGACTTGTCCGCGTTTCCGCTTGTTGACCCGCTTGGCGAACCAAGGCAGATCAGGCTGGCATCACAATCCTACGATGCCAAAGGCGGTGTTGAAGCGGTAGCCAACAAGTTGCGTGAAACTTTAGAAGAACGCGGCTTTGAGGCGCAGGAAAGCTCGGTGATCACCCCAGCCTACGCGTCTTTGTTGCTGGAAAAATCTCGCTTCAAATTAGCGGTAACCTGCACACCAGGTAGCCAGCCAGAAGCGACCTCCGTCATGGTCATCAATCTGGGCAATGTTGCCATTGAGTCTTTGCCGCTGCCGAAGGATTGGTCAGTGACTTACGCGGGCCCAGCTAATGCCATCTACAGTACTGCTGCACCGCCTGAACAAGCCAAGTCTGCATGCCGTAAATTGCTCGAAGCGGATGGATGGCGGTGGTTCGGCGATACTTCCGTGTCCTTCTTTATGCGGAAAAATGCCGTACGTCTTCAAGTAATGATCAGTGCTTCTCCGACCCAGCCCGGACAATCGATGATCCAACTTTCCACCGAACAACTGTCGTCAGAAATACCCTATCCGAATCAGCTGGTCGCCCTGCAGTTCAGCGATTCCACAGGTGGCATGGTCATGGACTCCGAGCTGAGCATGGAAGACTTTGTCATAGCACTTCGCTCAGCGATGGAGGACGGCAATTGGAAAGCAACCACAGAAACACCGATCAAAATCGACTTCCACGATCACCTTATCTTCCGGAGTCCGGCGGGGGAAATGGCGGATTGTGAGTTGTTCGAATTCGAGAATCTTCGCCGTTGCAGATTGGAGTATCGCACTCAAACTCAACTACAAGAACTCGAAGCCCAGGCCGCGGAGCAGAAAAAGGAACTGCAAATGCAGCGAGAGCGTGACGCGCAAGTGACCGTCATTGAGTTGCCGGGCATCGAAGGCGTTAAGCTCACCGAACAAAAACCCAATCGCCTTGAATTCGCCACCAATTCCAAGAAAGCGCGTCAGGCTTTATTGGTTTGGTTCAAGGCGATGGAGGCAAAACGCTGGAAGAGAACCAACACTTTGGATTCCGCAGATGTAGGGGAATACACTCTGGAACGTGAACAAGCAAAGCTAGAAGTTAGCTTTGTAGATCCCGGCTTCATTGCGGGCGAAATTACCATTTCCGCCAATACGAAGACGGAGCTGAAACTTTTGAAGTGAAGGCTGAGAATCAGCCCACATGACCTTTCAATAGCCGCCAGCCGTCAGGACCTTAGCATCAGCTCAAATATTCTGGATCGTCCCGGTGCTGTCAGCAAAGGAACTCACTTCCAAGCCCAGACGTTGGAGCATGGTCAAATAAAGATTGGAGAGAGGCAGATCTTCTCCCTTGGCTTCATCCTGCCAGGGCTCACGTTTGCCGAGCCATGGTCCGCCTTGAAAGTTCATACCGGCATGGTTGATGTATTGCCCATGCTTGAAGCCAAAGTTCTTGCCGCCGGCCAGGATGAGAGGATAGTTGCGCGACAAATGAAAGGCACTGGAAGCGGAACCAAATAGCAACAGCGTATTGTCCAGCATGTTGCCCGTGCCCCCCGGCTCAGGAGTTGCTTGCAACTTACGAATGAAACGACCGTATTCTTCGTTGAGAAACCGACAGTAGATGCCAAAGTTCTTCCAGCCGTCGGGATGTTTCGTCTCGTGCGACAACTGATGAGCCAGATTGAATCCAACGGCACGGGCTAGATGATCGCTCCGCCCGACGCCGTTCTCCCTGCCAATCTGGTAGGAAGCGACCCGTGTGGAATCCGTTTTGAAGGCTAAGTACACCAACTCAAACATAGTTTGCAGATACTCTCGCGGCTCGTCGGTACTGAGCTCCAAATTCAATTGGCTTCCATCCACGCTTGGCAGCGGGGCTCCCAACCAACGCTTGGCCTTTTCAACCTTAATTTCCGTTTGCCGGACTGAATCGAGATACTCATCCAAACTTCGCCGATCGGCCTCCGAAAGATTCCGTCGCAGCTGCTGGGCATCCGTCAGCAGTTCGTCAAGCGCACTTCGGCTCAGCGCTAAGCGTCTCGCCGAATTCACATCGCTTGTTACAAACAAGCGGTCGAAGATCTGCTTGGGACGATGCTCGGCTGGAATCGGCCGGCCATTACGATCGAAAGAAATTGTATGCGTGCCGCGAGCGGTACCGATTCCCCCATCCGTCGACATCACCAATGACGCGAATCGCGTCTCATCGCCGACATGCTGTGCATACAACTGATCCAAGGAAATCGAATTTTCATACTCTTTATCGCCGCCGCCGGTCGCGGCCGCAGTCAAAAACTGATCGGCGTTGTTGTGACCGTGAATGCTGCGGGATTTTGGGTGCGAAAAACCAGACAACACCGTCAGCTCATCTTTGATTGGCTGGAGCGGTTCCATGCAATTAGTAAAGGTGAATTCGGTACCTTCACCGTGAGGGAACCAAGCCCAATCCTGGTAGGCGGGGTCATCCGGCAGAGGCATCGGCACACCATCGGGAAAGTAAAAGCAGCCAAGCCGCTTTGGGCTGCTGCTGGTTTCCTGGCTACCGAAAGACGATTCCGACAGCGACCCGAACAGCGGAAGCGCCAATGCAAGCCCGCTACCCCTTAGAAATCGGCGACGATACATCCTGTTCATTGTTCGCGGCATGGTTTGCTACCTTTGGTTTTCGCCAGGCTTGAGTCCGGATTCATGTACATGCGCTATGCTGGTGCGCCCACGTTACCTTGCCATCGACCGCAGCGGCCGCCGACCGGCAGATGGTGTTCGGATAGGTTGTTAGCAGCACGCCGCGATGTTTTTGCTGACGCGGTTAAGCGTCTCGCGGAAGTACTTCAATTGCTGATTATCGGGTCAGGGGATCGAAATAATTCGCTTTGGATAATCGAACGCACGAGGGTTCCCAGTCCATCTCCCGACTGTCGCACGCGTGATGTAATCGCATCGATTTCGGCCCGATCCGCAAAGCTCAATGGTCGGCCCAAGGCATAAGTACTGAGCTTGGAAACTACGGCTCGCACGAACTGATCCTGCCGGTCAAGCAATAGGAAACCCTTCAAGCCTGGCATACCATCCAGTGTTTTTCCGTTGAACAGCTGGCTAGATGCGTCGACTTGTTTTCCTTGGATCTCCTCCCGCCACTCGCCCAGCGGACCGTAGTTCTCAAAGGCGATGCCCCATGGATCAATCTTAATATGGCAGGACATACAGGCCGCATGATTTCGGTGATCCTCAATCCGTTCCTTGAGAGTCATCTTAGCAATTTCCGGATTTGCCAGGTCAATCTGCGGCACCGCCGGCGGGGGAGGGGGAGGTGGATCAGCAAGCACACTCTCCAACAACCAGATCGCCCGCTTGAGCGGATGCGAATCGGGATAATCGGAATTCATGGCCAGCACACCAGCTTGTGTCAACAGCCCGCCACGTCGCAGCCCATCATCCAAAGAAACAGGGCGAAAGTGGTTGCCATCCACGCCGGAAATCCCATAGTGACGAGCCAGCCGTTCGTTGAGCATCGCATAATCACCATGAATGAAATCCAGCACGCTTGCGTTGTCACGCAGCATCTTGGCAAATAGTGCAATGGGCTCCTGGTACATGGCTTCCTGCAGTAAGGGATCAAACCCCGGAATCTTTTGACTAAAGTCCTGAAACTCGAGCAACTCCAAGTTCAGCCACTGACGGACAAAATGCTCGACAAATCGCTGACTGCGAGAATCTTCGAGCATTCGCTGGACCTGTCGAGCCAATTCATCGTCCTGTAGCAATTGCCCACTTTCGGCCAGAGCTAACAACTCCTGATCGGGAACGCTACACCACAGGAACAGCGACAGGCGACTGGCCAATTCGTATGCTGCAAGCGAAGGCTGATGGCTGGAATGCGCGTTGGCTTCTCTGTCTAAGGTGTGGCCAACGTATAAGAACTGAGGCGCCGAAAGCACGGTTGCCAGAACGTCGACCATAGCCTCTTCAAAGCTATCGCACAAAGGTCGCATCGTATCAAACAGCTCCAATTTGCGGTCCACTTCCGCGGGACGGATCGGTCGCCGCCAGGCGCGCGTCATCAATGCAGCAATCGCATCGGCCGCCCGCTCCCTTTCATCCTTTTGTGTTCCCCCATCACCTAGTAGCCGCACATGGGACTGTGGTGGCCAGTGGTCATAAACCGGCGCCGCTACCTGGATGAAATCAATTTGCACTGCTGATTTTGAAGCCGAACTGTTTACCAGGCGGATATATTCCGACGGGCTGGGCATTCCGCCCATCGGCGAGGTCTTACGAACTGAATTGCGAGGATAAATCTCTCCGAGTGGTATATTCCACTCGATCAGCTGCGGCTCATCTGGCCCAGCGGTTACTGGCGTATCCTCTTTACTGACACGAACCAAGGCGCGTCCTTCGTTACTGGCTTGCCAGCCAAACATCAGCTGTAGACTAGGAATGCCGCCCTGATCCACGTCAACTCGAGACGCGCGAACCGTCACTCGCATCATGCCTTCGTCCGGTAGCTGATTCCCCAATTCGATGATGAGACGCGAGCCGCGACCATCAGGAAGAATTGCCACACAATCGTAGTCTTCGGGAAATGAGAGCGGCTGATCCTGAGGCGCGAAGGCATAGCGCGCTCCAGGGTAATTCCACTCGGCTTTCGCGATCCGACCGCTGGTAAGTTGCTTATAGTACGCACCCCGCGGCGGCGTGCGGGAGCTCTCGGCTAGCTGCTCCAAGCGCTTCTTCAATTCTTCCGGCTGATCTCGAAATTCTTGCTCAATTTTCTCGACCTGCTTGTCCTGCTCGGCCCACTCGCGATCCGCCGCCTGCTTCATAGAGACGTTCCAGTAGCGAGTGGTCGGCCGCTCGCCCGTTACGATGGCACGCTGCAGCCCGCTGCGAGCAAGGCGATGATAGGTTTCGAACTGGGATCCCGATAACTGCAGCAACTCCGAGCTGTTCTCAAAGCCATCCTCGGAATGAGCCTCGGGAGGTAAATCCTTTGCAAAGTCCCAAGGCAAACCGATCAAGTCTTGCAAGGCATAGTTGAACTCGTAGCGTGTCAGGCGGCGAAAGGCGGTATGCGTCCCCGAGCGGCGATGGACGGCCGAAGCAGTTTGCAGTTCTTTCGACAACCAATCGACCAATAACCGCCGCTGATCGTCTGCCAAGCCATCATTTTCCGGCGGCATCTCGCCGTTGGTTACGACCGAGTAAACCTCGACCCACCAATCCGTATCGGCACCGTCCACCAAATCAGGATCCAACAGGTCGAGCCTGAGGTTACCTTCCGCCAAACCCGGACCATGACAGTCAAAACATGTTCGTTCCAACAACGGCCTGATGGTGGAATCGAATTCTGCCAAAGTAGCTTGCCGTAATTCCGCCTCCGCTATTCCTGCATTGCCTTGAGTAGCAACATGATTGGTGTCGGCGTCTTTAAATCTCGAGCGGGCAAGACCGGTCGCCCTTAATTCTCCAAGCGTAGGCTGAGCAGCTTCATCGCCGGAGGCCGGTGCGGTCACAAGGGCTTTGTCCGTCAAATCTGCCACAGGTCCATCAGCGAATGCGCATTCCGCAACGCAAAGCAATGCACCAAGCAGCAGACTGCGGCTGACGTTACGTTCCATGGAAGGCATCTGGCGGCAGAACAAAAGGTGGGAGACTGTGCTTCTTGCACCGAACTAAGTTGCTTGCCAAAGTTGACTGTCAAAGCCAATTAGCAAGAGTCGACTCGCAAACCAGGCGGTAGGTGGGGTGCTTTATTCTAGCAGACGCAACGGATTTGCTTCCAGAACCCACCGATATTTAGCTCAGTTTTCCAACGGAAAATCAGATCTTGCAGTCCATTTACAGGCTATCTCGGCGCGGTGCTTGCCTTGCTAATTGATGTTCTCGAACTACTCCGCTCGTGTGGGCAATTCTACGGGCGAAATGCATTAAGCTATGCATTGAGGTGGCAGTACGATTTCGATCTTTCGGTTGTTCGTTGGGTACTGCTAGCGTCAACTGACTTCCTATTGCGGCCAAAGCATGCATCACTTTCTCCGTACAATTATTTTGATGCTCGGCCTGCTGAGCATGTCAGCGGCTGTCGTCGCGCAGCCAGCCGAACGCGCTTCCGAGCAGCTCGTTGCCTTTCCAGGTGCGGAGGGTTGGGGTGCTTCCAGCTTAGGCGGAAGGGGTGGTCGGGTCATCAAAGTGACCAATCTCAACGCCTTTGGCCCGGGAAGCTTGGCGGCAGCCTGCGCGAGCGAGGGGCCGCGAATCATCGTATTTGAAGTAAGTGGAGTCATTCGAGGCGATATTCGCATCAAGCATCCCTATATTACGATCGCCGGCCAGACAGCTCCGGGTGGCGGGGTCACGATCGAGGGTGTTGTATCCAGCTATGACTATGGAGTCCACGATGTTATAATCCGCCACCTCCGTGTGCGGCCTCGGCGTTCTTCCGGGGTGGGAGGTGATTGCCTTCAACTTGCAGGTCGAGGGCCTGATCGCAGCGGCACCTACAACATCATGCTGGACCATTTGTCGTTGAGCTGGGGTAACGACGAAATGATCGATCTCTACCACGCCCACGATGTTACTGTCCAATGGTGCAGCATCGAAGAATCTGACGACCAGGGTCATACCAAAGGTGCCCACAACTATGGCATGATCTCCGCAGCTGAAGATAACGGGGCCGTGTCCGTACACCATAATCTGTGGGCACATCATTCCCGCCGCGTGCCTTGTATGGCCCCTTACCGCGAAAACGCTGCCGACGATTTCTGCAATAACCTTGTCTATAATTGTCGCGGCGGCTACGTGGATGACGGCCACGGCGCACGTGCGAAGAGTCCCGTCAACTTGCACAAGAATTACTACCGTCGGGGCCCGCAAACTGAGCAACGGCTATATCCCTTCGCCCTGTCTCCCGACATGAAGTATTACGTCCGCGATAACTTCTTTGAGGATTGGGGATATCAAGATCATCCTCGCCACTGGAAGCCGGCAAATCAAACAGGTGGCGTAC